>NZ_PSRU01000022.1:0-101839 GCF_003000935.1 Escherichia sp. R1 | reverse complement strand
CCGTCCGCCACTCGTCAGCAAAGCAGCAAGCTGCTTCCTGTTACCGTTCGACTTGCATGTGTTAGGCCTGCCGCCAGCGTTCAATCTGAGCCATGATCAAACTCTTCAATTTAAAAGTTTGATGCTCAAAGAATTAAACTTCGTAATGAATTACGTGTTCACTCCTGAGACTTGGTATTCATTTTTCGTCTTGCGACGTTAAGAATCCGTATCTTCGAGTGCCCACACAGATTGTCTGATAAATTGTTAAAGAGCAGTTGCGACGCGGCTTTCAGCTCACTGTCGCGAGGTGGCGTATATTACGCTTTCCTCTTTCAGAGTCAACCCTGAATTTCAGGATTTTTCTCTTCAACCGAACCGGCTGTTTGTGTAAAGTGATTCACATCCGCCGTGTCGATGGAGGCGCATTATAGGGAGTCGTTTCAGGAAGACAAGCGGAAAAATGCATTTTTATTTCAACCGCTCATCTTTTAATCATCACGCCGGTTTTTGCTGCTTTTTTATCGCTTGCGGAAGGTCTGCCAGACTATTTAACACCCAATCCGCCGCGTTTTCTGCTTCAGGCGTAATAGGTTTACCCGTACGCACCAGCACTTTTGTTCCCACGCTCGCCGCAGCCGCTGCCTGCATATCTTCTAATTTATCGCCCACCATATAAGAAGCGGCCATATCAATATGCAAATAATCGCGTGCTGACAAAAACATCCCCGGATGTGGTTTGCGGCAGTCGCAGACCTGGCGAAACTCTTCAACACTACCCTGCGGATGATGCGGGCAATAATAGATGCCATCCAGATCGACATCGCGGTCCGCCAGCGACCAGTCCATCCACTCGGTCAGCGTTTCAAACTGTGCTTCAGTAAATTTACCGCGAGCAATGCCAGACTGGTTGGTTACTACCACCAGCGCAAAGCCCATTTTTTTTAGCTCGCGCATGGCGTCAATAACACCGTCGATAAATTCAAAGTTGTCGATCTCATGGACATAGCCGTGATCAACATTAATGGTGCCATCACGGTCAAGAAAAATTGCGGGTACGCTCTTCGCCACCTTTTATAGCTCCTTAATAAGGCATGTGACGCTAGTATCGCATGTTTCGACCTGCAAGAAAGTGCTCTTCGCATAAACCTGATTGATTTAGACGTCTGGATGCCTTAACATCCATTTCATTGACGGCGATGCCCGTTCCAGGCATTCGAAATGCCACGACTAACTTAATGACGATAATAAATAATCAATGATAAAACTTTCGAATATCACCAAAGTGTTCCACCAGGGCACCCGCACCATCCAGGCGTTGAACAACGTCAGCCTGCATGTGCCAGCTGGACAAATTTATGGCGTTATCGGTGCCTCAGGCGCGGGTAAGAGTACGCTTATACGTTGTGTAAACCTGCTGGAGCGCCCAACCGAGGGTAGCGTGCTGGTTGATGGCCAGGAGCTGACCACGCTGTCAGAATCTGAGTTGACTAAAGCTCGCCGCCAGATTGGTATGATTTTCCAGCATTTTAACCTGCTCTCTTCGCGTACTGTTTTTGGCAACGTGGCTCTGCCGCTGGAGCTGGACAACACGCCGAAAGACGAAATCAAACGTCGCGTGACGGAATTGCTGTCATTGGTTGGTCTTGGTGATAAGCATGATAGCTATCCGTCGAACCTTTCCGGTGGGCAGAAACAGCGTGTGGCGATTGCCCGTGCGTTAGCCAGCAATCCTAAAGTATTGCTGTGTGATGAAGCCACCAGCGCGCTGGACCCGGCAACGACACGTTCTATTCTCGAACTGCTTAAAGACATCAACCGCCGTCTGGGTTTGACGATTCTGTTGATCACCCACGAAATGGACGTTGTGAAGCGCATTTGTGATTGCGTGGCGGTTATCAGTAATGGCGAACTGATCGAGCAGGACACGGTAAGTGAAGTGTTCTCGCATCCGAAAACGCCGCTGGCGCAGAAGTTTATTCAGTCGACCCTGCATCTGGATATCCCGGAAGATTATCAGGAGCGTCTGCAAGCGGAACCATTCACTGACTGCGTGCCGATGCTGCGTCTGGAGTTTACCGGTCAATCGGTCGATGCCCCACTGCTTTCTGAAACCGCGCGTCGTTTCAACGTCAACAACAACATTATTAGCGCGCAGATGGATTACGCCGGTGGCGTTAAGTTCGGCATCATGCTGACTGAAATGCACGGCACACAACAAGATACGCAAGCCGCCATTGCCTGGCTGCAGGAACACCATGTAAAAGTAGAGGTACTGGGTTATGTCTGAGCCGATGATGTGGCTGCTGGTTCGTGGCGTATGGGAAACGCTGGCAATGACCTTCGTATCCGGTTTTTTTGGCTTTGTGATTGGTCTGCCGGTTGGCGTTCTGCTTTATGTCACGCGTCCGGGGCAAATTATTGCTAACGCGAAGTTGTATCGTACCATTTCTGCGATTGTGAACATTTTCCGTTCCATCCCGTTCATTATCTTGCTGGTATGGATGATTCCGTTTACCCGCGTTATTGTCGGTACATCGATTGGATTGCAGGCAGCGATTGTTCCGTTAACCGTTGGTGCAGCACCGTTTATTGCCCGTATGGTCGAGAACGCTCTGCTGGAGATCCCAACCGGGTTAATTGAAGCCTCCCGCGCAATGGGTGCCACGCCAATGCAGATCGTTCGTAAAGTGCTGTTACCGGAAGCGTTGCCGGGTCTGGTGAATGCGGCAACTATCACCCTGATTACCCTGGTCGGTTATTCCGCGATGGGTGGTGCAGTCGGTGCCGGTGGTTTAGGTCAGATTGGCTATCAGTATGGCTACATCGGCTATAACGCGACGGTGATGAATACGGTACTGGTATTGCTGGTCATTCTGGTTTATTTAATTCAGTTCGCAGGCGACCGCATCGTCCGGGCTGTCACTCGCAAGTAACGTTCAACACAACATAAATAATTGAAGAAGGAATAAGGTATGGCGTTCAAATTCAAAACCTTTGCGGCAGTGGGAGCCCTGATTGGATCACTGGCACTGGTAGGCTGCGGTCAGGATGAAAAAGATCCAAACCACATTAAAGTCGGCGTGATTGTTGGTGCCGAACAGCAGGTTGCAGAAGTCGCGCAGAAAGTTGCGAAAGACAAATATGGCCTGGACGTTGAGCTGGTAACCTTCAACGACTATGTTCTGCCAAACGAAGCATTGAGCAAAGGCGATATCGACGCCAACGCCTTCCAGCATAAACCGTACCTTGATCAGCAACTGAAAGATCGTGGCTACAAACTGGTCGCAGTAGGCAACACTTTTGTTTATCCGATTGCAGGTTACTCCAAGAAAATCAAATCACTGGATGAACTGCAGGATGGTTCGCAGGTTGCCGTGCCAAACGACCCAACTAACCTTGGTCGTTCACTGCTGCTGCTGCAAAAAGTGGGCTTGATCAAACTGAAAGATGGCGTTGGCCTGCTGCCGACCGTTCTTGATGTTGTTGAGAACCCAAAAAATCTGAAAATTGTTGAACTGGAAGCACCGCAGCTGCCGCGCTCTCTGGACGACGCGCAAATCGCTCTGGCAGTTATCAATACCACCTATGCCAGCCAGATTGGCCTGACTCCAGCGAAAGACGGTATCTTTGTCGAAGATAAAGAGTCCCCGTACGTAAACCTGATCGTAACGCGTGAAGACAACAAAGACGCCGAAAACGTGAAGAAATTCGTTCAGGCTTATCAGTCTGACGAAGTTTACGAAGCAGCAAACAAAGTGTTTAACGGCGGCGCTGTTAAAGGCTGGTAATATTTAGGCTGTTTCCACAATTTGTAATATCATTCAGGACGGGCGCTTGCCCGTCTTGTCATTTTTACAAGCGCCTGATTCAATATTGACGTTTTGATCATACATTGAGGAAATACTATGCGTGCTTTACCGATCTGTTTAGTAGCACTCATGCTAAGCGGCTGTTCCATGTTAAGCAGATCCCCTGTCGAACCCGTTCAAAGCACTGCACCCCAGCCGAAAGCGGAGCCTGCAAAACCGAAAGCGCCGCGCGCCACGCCGGTCCGAATTTATACCAATGCAGAAGAATTAGTCGGCAAACCGTTCCGCGATCTCGGTGAAGTCAGTGGCGACTCTTGCCAGGCCTCTAATCAGGACTCTCCGCCGAGCATTCCAACCGCACGTAAGCGGATGCAAATCAACGCCTCGAAAATGAAAGCCAATGCGGTATTACTGCATAGCTGCGAAGTCACCAGCGGTACGCCAGGCTGCTATCGTCAGGCTGTATGTATCGGTTCTGCGCTTAACATCACGGCGAAATGAGCAGTTTCCAGTTCGAGCAAATAGGCGTTATTCGCTCGCCCTATAAAGAAAAATTCGCCGTTCCGCGCCAGCCAGGTCTGGTAAAAAGCGCCAACGGCGAACTACATCTCATTGCTCCCTACAACCAGGCCGACGCCGTTCGCGGCCTGGAAGCATTCAGCCATTTATGGATCCTTTTCGTCTTTCATCAAACGATGGAAGGCGGCTGGCGTCCGACTGTGCGTCCGCCTCGTCTTGGCGGTAATGCCAGAATGGGTGTTTTCGCTACGCGCTCCACTTTTCGCCCTAACCCAATTGGTATGTCGCTGGTAGAGCTGAAAGAGGTTGTTTGCCATAAAGACAGCGTGATTCTGAAGCTCGGCAGTCTGGATCTGGTCGATGGTACGCCGGTAGTGGATATCAAACCGTATCTCCCCTTTGCCGAATCGCTTCCCGATGCCAGTGCCAGCTATGCGCAAAGTGCGCCAGCGGCAGAAATGGCGGTGTGTTTTACCGCAGAGGTCGAAAAGCAGCTTTTGACGCTGAAGAAGCGTTATCCGCAGTTAACGCTGTTTATCCGCGAAGTACTGGCGCAGGACCCGCGCCCGGCCTATCGTAAAGGTGAGGAAACGGGCAAAACCTATGCCGTCTGGCTGCATGATTTTAACGTTCGCTGGCGCGTCACCGACGCAGGTTTTGAAGTCTTTGCGCTGGAACCGCGTTAAATTCACGCCCTTCTCTTTTGACATTTCTTTTGCACTGGTAAACTAAATCACTTTTTTTGTCCCAGGCTCGCCTTGAGCCTGTTCTACCTTCCAACTGGAACCGTAACAACATGCGTACTAGCCAATACCTGCTCTCCACTCTCAAGGAGACACCTGCCGACGCCGAGGTGATCAGCCATCAGCTGATGCTGCGCGCCGGGATGATCCGCAAGCTGGCCTCCGGGTTATATACCTGGCTGCCGACCGGCGTGCGCGTTCTGAAAAAAGTCGAAAACATCGTGCGTGAAGAGATGAACAACGCCGGTGCGATCGAGGTGTTAATGCCGGTGGTTCAGCCATCTGAACTGTGGCAAGAGAGTGGTCGTTGGGAACAGTATGGCCCGGAATTGCTGCGTATTGCTGACCGTGGTGACCGTCCGTTCGTACTCGGCCCAACTCATGAAGAAGTGATTACAGACCTGATTCGTAACGAGCTGAGCTCTTACAAACAGCTGCCGCTGAACTTCTATCAGATCCAGACCAAGTTCCGCGACGAAGTGCGTCCGCGTTTCGGCGTCATGCGTTCCCGCGAATTCCTGATGAAAGATGCTTACTCTTTCCATACTTCTCAGGAATCCCTGCAGGAAACCTACGATGCAATGTATGCGGCCTACAGCAAAATCTTCAGCCGCATGGGGCTGGATTTCCGCGCCGTACAGGCCGATACCGGTTCTATCGGCGGTAGCGCCTCTCACGAATTTCAGGTGCTGGCGCAGAGCGGTGAAGACGATGTGGTCTTCTCCGATACTTCTGACTATGCAGCGAACATTGAACTGGCAGAAGCTATCGCGCCGAAAGAACCGCGCGCTGCTGCTACCCAGGAAATGACGCTGGTTGATACGCCGAACGCGAAGACCATCGCGGAACTGGTTGAACAGTTCAATCTGCCGATTGAGAAAACGGTTAAGACTCTGCTGGTTAAAGCCGTTGAAGGCAGTAGCTTCCCGCTGGTTGCGCTGCTGGTGCGCGGTGACCACGAGCTGAACGAAGTTAAAGCAGAAAAACTGCCGCAGGTTGCCAGCCCGCTGACTTTTGCGACCGAAGAAGAAATTCGTGCCGTGGTTAAAGCCGGTCCGGGTTCACTGGGTCCGGTAAACATGCCGATTCCGGTGGTGATTGACCGTACCGTTGCGGCGATGAGTGATTTCGCTGCTGGTGCTAACATCGATGGTAAACACTACTTCGGTATCAACTGGGATCGCGATGTCGCTACCCCGGAAATTGCTGATATCCGCAACGTGGTGGCTGGCGATCCAAGCCCGGATGGTCAGGGTACGCTGCTGATCAAACGTGGTATCGAAGTCGGTCACATCTTCCAGCTGGGTACCAAGTACTCCGAAGCACTGAAAGCCTCCGTACAGGGTGAAGATGGCCGTAACCAAATCCTGACGATGGGTTGCTACGGTATCGGCGTAACGCGTGTGGTAGCTGCGGCGATTGAGCAGAACTACGACGAACGCGGCATCGTATGGCCTGACGCTATCGCGCCGTTCCAGGTGGCGATTCTGCCAATGAACATGCACAAATCCTTCCGCGTACAGGAACTTGCTGAGAAACTGTACAGCGAACTGCGCGCACAAGGTATCGAAGTGCTGCTGGATGACCGCAAAGAGCGTCCGGGCGTGATGTTTGCTGATATGGAACTGATCGGTATTCCGCACACTATTGTGCTGGGCGACCGTAACCTCGACAACGATGATATCGAATATAAATATCGTCGTAACGGCGAGAAACAGTTAATTAAGACTGGTGACATCGTCGATTATCTGGTGAAACAGATTAAAGGCTGATGCCAGAAAGGGTCCTGAATTTCGGGGCCCTTTTTTACATGGATTGTATAAAATGGATAAACCAAAGGCGTACTGCCGCCTGCTTCTCCCCTGCTTTCTTTTACTTTCGGCCTGTACCGTTGATATCAGCCAGCCAGACTCATCAGCCACAGTGGTAAATGCCGAGGCGAAAACATGGGCTGTTAAATTCCAGCATCAAAGCTCTTTCACCGAACAATCAATAAAAGAAATAACGGAACCAGATCTCAAACCCGGCGATTTGCTTTTCTCCTCAAGCCTTGGGGTAACCTCATTTGGTATCCGCGTATTCAGCACTTCCTCTGTGAGTCACGTTGCAATCTATTTGGGAGATAATAACGTTGCCGAAGCGACAGGCGCTGGCGTCCAGATTGTTTCCCTTAAAAAAGCCATAAAGCATAGTGATAAGCTTTTCGTCTTACGAGTCCCGGATCTTACCCCGCAACAAGCCACAGAAATCACCGCGTTCGCCAACAAAATTAAAGATAGCGGTTACAACTATCGCGGCATTGTCGAATTTATTCCATTTATGGTGACTCGCCAGATGTGCTCACTAAATCCGTTCTCCGAGGATTTTCGTCAACAGTGCGTCAGCGGCCTGGCGAAAGCGCAGTTAAGCAGTGTGGGCGAAGGAGACAAAAAGTCGTGGTTTTGTTCGGAATTTGTCACTGATGCATTTGCCAAAGCCGGGCATCCGCTTACGCTGGCGCAATCAGGCTGGATTAGCCCTGCCGATCTGATGCATATGCGTACTGGCGATATCTCTGCGTTTAAGCCAGAAACGCAGTTACAGTATGTTGGGCACATGAAGCCTGGGATTTATATCAAGGCAGGCCGCTTTGTTGGGCTGACTCAGTGATAAAAGCCAGCCTCGTGCGCAAAATGCCGGATGCGGCGTGAACGCCTTATCCGGCCTACAAAATTGTGCTAATTCAAAATATTGCATTGTATGCTTTAGGACTGATAAGCGCAGCGCATGAGGCAATATTTCATTTGTTTCTGTCTCAAGACGGGTTACAGCCCCAAACTACTGCAATCCTGGTTTGGGTAAAATTTACCTGCCGTATCGGGCGCTAATACTTTGGTCGGCGCACCGGTATCCGGATTAGCCTCAAGCGTAAAGTGACCTTCTACTGACAGTAATACCGGTTTTTCACTGTTACCGCGCGCAGCCAGGTAGCCACGCTCCAGCTCTGCGTTATTCGCCACCATGAAACGTTTTCCGGTCGCGCAATCAGTGAAGGTCGCCGCATCAGCCATATAAAAATACATGCCCCGCAGGGTCATCGGTGTCATGGGTAAGCTGGATTGTGCCGGTTCCAGCGTATAGTTGAACTGCGATTCAATCGGATTACCTTCACGATCGAGCATCTCCAGCGCATCTCCTTTCGCGCGATAATATGACTTTTCACCTTTGCTATCGGTTAATACCAGCTTGTCAGCGGTTCGCGCCCATGTACCGTAGGAAGCGAAGGAGGAAGGTTCTTCACGAGCCCCCAGATAACGCTCATTCATCACCCAGGTTCCGTCTTTTTCGAGGAACAGAGAGGTTTCGATTCCTTCGCAATCAGCACACGGCAGCACGCCGCGCCAACTTTGCGGCATCGGTTTCAGTTCGGCAGCCTGTGCCGGAGAAAGCGTATCGACTTCGGCCCGATTATTACATCCCATCAGAGTAAAGAGGCTGATTACAGCCATCGCTGTCACTATCGCTTTTTTCACCATCCATTCCTTCTTTTTATTCCCGACCGCTGCGCACTTTGCCGCGCATCGCCTTCACGCTTGATTTTTGTGCTTTCGATGCCAGCCTGCGCTCTTTTGATGCGCGGGTGGGCCGCGTGGGTCGTCGGGCTTTTTGTTCTGTTGTTAAATCTTTAATCACTGCCACCAGCCGGGCCAGCGCCGCTTCGCGGTTGAGCTCCTGATTGCGGTATTCCTGTGCCTTAATGACAATCACCCCATCACTGCTGATCAAGTGATGGCTGGCGGCGAGCAGACGTTCTTTGTAATACTCTGGCAGGCTGGACGCCCGAATGTCAAAACGCAGATGAATAGCCGTTGAGGTCTTATTAACATGCTGCCCGCCCGCGCCCTGCGCACGAATGGCGGTGATCTCAAGCTCACCATCGGGGATAGCAACATGTCGGGAAATCACAATCATGAAGGTTGTTGCCAGGCGGTTAAGTTCACTTCCAGATTATTCTTATCATCCGATAACCAGATCACGCCATCCTGAATCGTTGCCTGCAGCGTCATGGTACGATCGGCAAAGGCGCTTACTTTCGCCAGTTGTTCATCGTCCAGATACCAGATGGAAAGATTGGCAAACTGCGCACATTTGCTCTGATTTTGCTGCCACCAGATTTGCGCCGCCCGACTATTATAGGCAAACAGCGCCACTTCTGCGGCCTGGGTGCAGGCTTTCTTAATCCGTCGCTCATCCGGCAGCCCCAGCTCAATCCACAAATCAATACCCAAATGATCGTTACGCAGCCACGCTTCCGGCTCATCATCGGCACACAAACCACGGGTAAATTGCAGACGTTCATCGGCATATTTTAGCCACGCCAGCAGGCGCAGCATCATGCGCTCCTGGGTTTCTGAAGGATGGCGCGCCAGCGTCAGAGAGGCATCGAGAAACTGGTTGCGGTCGAGATCGGCCACATTAACCGTCGCTTTATAAATTGTCGCTTTAAGCGCCATAAGAAAACTCCTTTCGAATCAGGAGGCCATTGTAACGGAATACGTGCAGTTGCGGCGCTGATATTGCAGAAATGAGTGTGGTATAGTCACCTTGCGAAACAGAGTTTATCTTCGTAGGCTTAGACTTGCATCCACGGTTAAGTCAGAGTGCTGACAGGAGGGCATGTGGAAAAATATTGTGAGTTAATACGCAAGCGGTACGCGGAAATCGCCAGCGGAGACTTAGGATACGTTCCGGACGCGCTGGGCTGCGTTTTGAAAGTGCTGAATGAAATGGCTGCCGACGACGCCCTTTCTGAGGCTGTCAGGGAAAAAGCAGCATACGCTGCGGCAAACTTACTGGTGAGCGATTATGTCAATGAATGATACGTATCAACCAATCAATTGTGATGATTACGATAATCTTGAGCTCGCCTGCCAGCATCATTTAATGCTGGCACTTGAGCTGAAAGATGGCGAAAAATTGCAGGCGAAGGCCAGCGATTTAGTCTCCCGCAAAAATGTGGAGTATCTGGTCGTCGAGGCCGCTGGTGCAACCCGCGAGCTGCGTCTGGATAAAATTACCAGCTTTAGCCACCCGGAAATCGGTACGGTGGTGGTGAGCGAGTCCTGATTGACTTTCGCCGGATGCGACGTTTGATGCGTCTTATCCGGCTTTCACTTGACTAAGCGTTTTCTGCCAGACAAAACTGACGCCATTCTCACCTACAGCCACACCTTCTTGCGTCACAAATACCCCTGCCGCCGCAATCAGCGTTTCGCCATAAAACAGCAGTGGCGTGGTGTCACGTAGCCACGGCGGAACGCCTAACTCTTGCCAGATTTTCTTCAGCTTACGTCCGCCGTTGCGCCCGACAATATGCAGCAATCCTGGCGCTTTGAAACGCACGCTGACCGCTTCGTCTGCACGCGGAGGGCGAATATCGCCTCCCGCAGTAAGCTGTACACTTCCCAGCCCCGCCGGTAATTCCAGCGGTTGTAGCCACGTCTGCCACGGCAGAATGGTTTCGCTTTGCCCAGTGACGGATTTAATCCACCACAGTTGCGACTGATAGCGGCGGATTTCAAACGCACCCAAACGTAAACAGGGGGAAGCATCTTCTCGCGCCAGCGCCACTTCCTGCCAGATCCTCACCAACGCGTCGCGGGAAGGCATCGGTGCATTCTGCCCTGCCAGCCAGCGGCGGATAATCGCCGCGCGACGGGCATCACTCATCGCCAGCATTGGCGCAATCTGCAGCGTCCCCTGCGGAGTTTGACAGTGCGCTAAATCATCCGCCAGCAGTTCATCTAACAGGCTCTCTTGTTCAGCGCAAAGTGCGGCGCTGCGGGCTGTTGCTTCGGCAAAATGCGGCCAACGCTGCTGCAATAACGGCACTACGCGCAGGCGCAGAAAGTTACGATCGTAGCTATCATCCTGATTACTTTCGTCTTCAATCCAGCGTAAACCATGCGCCAACACCCACTGCACCAGTTCCCCCCGCGTGCGGGCAAGCAACGGGCGGATAAGCTGTGTTCCGGCAAACTCCGAAACTTCCGCCATAGCCGAAAGCCCGGCAGGGCCGCTACCGCGTTTTAGCGCCAGCAGAAAGGTTTCACATTGATCGTCGAGATGTTGCGCTGTAACCAGCACTTCACCGGGCAACAAGGTGCGGGCAAATGCCTGATAACGTGCCTGCCGCGCCTGGGCCTCAATACCTAGCCCCTCTTGCGCAAGCTGCACACGTTCGACCACCAGCGGCACCTGCCACTGTTGGCAGATGTTTTCACAATGTTTCACCCAGGCATCAGCATTGGCGCTTAAACCGTGATGCACATGGATAGCGCGCAGAGTGACGCCCGGATTTTCCGTCCGCCACTGCACCAGTTGATGCAGTAAGACAGTAGAATCAAGGCCGCCGCTAAAGGCCACCAGAATCTGGCGTGAGGAGAGAAGTTGTCTATTGAGCGTGAGTGTCATGATGGTGCGATTTTACAGTAGCAATGCCGGGCACGTTACCGGGCAAATGCGGCGATGACAAGCCTTACTGCTCATACAGTTCCAACGGCAGCCCGTCCGGATCGTTAAAGAACGTGAAGCGTTTTTGCGTGTAGGGATCGACACGGATGGCTTCACACTTCACGTTATGGCTTTCAAGGTGCGCCACTGCCGCATCGATATCATCAACGCTAAAAGCCAGATGACGCAGGCCGCAAGCTTCCGGTCGGCTGGGGCGCTCCGGCGGGAACGGAAATGAGAAAAGCTCAATCACATATTGTCCATTAAGCGCCAAATCCCCTTTCCACGAGTCGCGCGCTTCGCGATAGACTTCGCTTTGCAGCGTGAAACCAAGAATATCGCAGTAGAAAGCTTTGCTCATCGCATAATCCGTCGCAATAATCGCAATATGGTGAACCTGTTTTAAACCCAGCATAACGTCTCCTTTATTTGTTAACAGCACGTTACTCGCCCGGAAGCCGCTCTGGCAAGTTATCCTGCCATTTTTAGGACTCGTACGCGGTAAACACCGTCTTCGTCCTGTTTCGCGCCGTGAATATCCGTTTCAAAACCGGGGTAATGTTGCCCTACGGAACAAAGCATCAGTAGAAAATCGAGTACCGTGCGGCTCTCTTCGGTAAGCATTTCTCCCGGCATCAGCAGCGGTACGCCGGGTGGATAAGGCAGGATCATATTTGCCGATACTCTACCGACCAGTTGTTCCAGCGCAATGGTTTCTACTTCGCCTTTAATCTGTCTCTGCCATGCCTGATGTGGCGTCATGATCATCTCCGGCAAGGTATCAAATGCCCGCAACATCAAACCGGGAAGATCGTGTTTACGAATCAGCTTATGGATCCCTTGCGCCAGATCCTGAATACGCATATTGCGGTAGAAATCGGGATCTTCTGCATAGAGATCGGGCAGCATATTTTTGATCCGCAGGTTGAGATCGTAAGAGCGCTTAAATTCCGTCAACCCACGCAATAATCCCATTGCTTTGGTTTTATCGATGCCAATACTAAAGAGAAACAGCAGGTTATAAGGGCCGGTTTTCTCTACTACGATCCCACGTTCGTCGAGGAATTTTGCCACCAGCGCCGCCGGGATCCCCTCCTCGCTCATATTGCCCTGCTCGTCCATCCCCGGTGTCAAAATAGTGACTTTAACCGGATCGAGAAACATGTGATTGGCATCCGCATCGCTAAAGCCGTGCCACTGTTCGCCAGGCGCAACGGGCCAGCATTCGGCTTCATCCACCTGCGGCGGTTGCCAGATATCGAAAAACCAGCCGTCAGACTCTTCCCGCAGCCGCTGGACCTCTTTGCGAAAATGCAGAGCTCGTTCTACTGAACGGTTAATCAGCCGTTTGCCCGGATTACCACGCAACATCGCCGCCGCCGTCTCAACAGAAGCAACAATGGGATAACTGGGCGAGGTGGTGGTATGCATCATAAAGGCTTCGTTAAACGCCTCTTCGTCATACTCACCTTTAATGTGGATCAGCGACGCCTGCGATAACGCCGCCAGCATTTTGTGGGTCGACTGCGTTTCGAAGATCACTTTTCCTGCAACACGCTCGCCGCTCATACCACTTTTACCCTGGTAGATTGGATGAAAATGGGTGTACGGCACCCAGGCAGAATCGAAGTGAATCGACGGGACATCCAGCGTCTGTTTGATCCAGTCGGTGTTGTAGAGCAAGCCATCATAGGTGGAGTTGGTGATCACCGCATGAACCGGCCATTGTGCCTGCGTGGTGGCAGCGACTTTCTCTTCGATGCTGTCGCGAGTAAATTCACGGCGCGGGATCCCACCCAGAATCCCCAACGCATTACGCGTCGGTTTCAGCCAGACTGGCACTACATCGTTCATCATCAACAGATGCGCCAGCGATTTATGACAATTGCGGTCGATCAACAGCGTACTGCCGGATGGCGCGGCGTACATACCCACAATTTTGTTCGACGTCGATGTTCCGTTGGTAACGATATAACTCTGTTCCGCGCCAAACGTCCGCGCGATGTACTCTTCCGCTTCCAGGTGTGGCCCGGTGTGGTCGAGCAACGAACCAAGCTCGGTGACCGAAATAGAGACGTCCGCCTTGAGGGTATTCCCGCCGAAAAAATCATAAAACAGACAGCCAACCGGGCTTTTTTGATATGCGGTGCCGCCCATATGCCCCGGCGTACAAAAGGTGTACTTCCGCTCTTTGACGTAGGTAAACAAGGCTTTCGTGAACGGCGGCGTAATGTTATCAAGATATTCGTTGGTGTACTGACGCATACGAATGGCGATATCTTCCGCCTGCCCCAGCGCATATTCAAAAAACCAGAGCGCCATCCGCATATCCTGCACGCTGACATCCATCGTCGAGTGGGTGTTGATGAAGGCATAAAGCGGGAGATATTCATTAAGTTGATTGATATCGCTACATAAATCGAGACTGTACTCATCCCAGTCAAAAATCACGCCGCAAATTCGTGGGTTATGTTCGATAAACTTCAGCAAATCAACGCTGTTTTGTGGCCAGATAATCTGAAAGCCTTGCGCCACCAGCGCCGACTCCAGTTCTTTGATGGGCTCATCTTTATAAAAGACGCCATGCGGTCCCATAATGGCAATGATGTTCATGTGTTCCTCCTGGTAAATCCTTCCTTAATCATAGCCTGCTCAAACCGTGGCGATAAAAAAGGGCCACCGAAGTGACCCTTTTCAGAACATTTGCCGATTACGCGTAGCCGTAGCTCATCAGGCGCTGATAACGACGATTTTTTAAATCTTCAGTGCTTAACACGTCGAGATCGGCCAGATCCGCCAGCAGCTGCGCTTTCAGAGACGCCGCCATCGCTTCCGGGTTACGGTGAGCACCGCCCAGCGGTTCCGGGATGATGGAGTCGATCAGTTTCAGCTCTTTCAGACGCGGAGCGATGATACCCATCGCTTCAGCCGCCAGCGGCGCTTTGTCAGCGCTCTTCCACAGAATGGACGCACAACCTTCCGGCGAGATAACGGAATAGGTGCTGTATTGCAGCATATTCACTTTATCGCCCACGCCAATCGCCAGCGCACCACCAGAACCACCTTCACCGATAACCGTACAAACTACCGGTACGCCGAGGCGAGACATTTCACGCAGGTTGCGTGCAATGGCTTCAGACTGACCACGTTCTTCTGCGCCCACGCCCGGATAAGCCCCCGGGGTGTCGATAAAGGTGATGATAGGCATCTTAAAACGTTCAGCCATTTGCATCAGACGCAGTGCTTTGCGGTAACCTTCTGGCGCTGGCATACCAAAGTTACGGCGAATTTTTTCTTTGGTTTCACGACCTTTTTGATGACCAATGATCATCACCGGACGACCATCGAGACGGGCGATACCACCGACGATAGCTTTATCGTCTGCATACGCGCGGTCTCCAGCCAGTTCGTCAAATTCATCAAATGCCAGGCGAACGTAATCCAGGGTATAAGGACGCTGTGGATGGCGTGCCAGTTGCGCAATCTGCCATGCACCGAGATCGGCGAAGATTTTACGCGTCAGTTCTACGCTTTTTTCACGCAAACGATGCACTTCTTCATCGATGTTAATATCCAGTTTCTCATCCTGACGGCTAACCGCGGTCAGAGAATCGATTTTCGCTTCCAGCTCTGCAATCGGCTGTTCAAAATCAAGGAAATTCAGACTCATAGTATTCCTGTATTAGTCAAACTCCAGTTCCACCTGCTCCGAACCAATGAGGCCACGGAGATCGTTTAATAAACGATCGCTCGGAGAGACACGCCACGTCGCGCCAAAACGCAATCGCGCGCGTGCATCCGCCCTCTGATAGTAGAGATGTACTGGAATTGTCCCAGAGCGGTGGGGTTCCAGAGACTGACGGAGTCGGTTTAAAAGCTGGTCATCAATTTGCCTGTCCGTCAGCGAGATAGCAAGCCCGCGAGCATATTTTTCCCGGGCTTCGTCAATATCCATCACTTCGCGAGCGGTCATTTTAAGCCCACCGCTGAAGTCATCAAAGCTGACCTGTCCGCTGACGATAAGTATGCGGTCTTTTTCCAGCAATTGCTGGTATTTATCCAGGGCGTCAGTAAACAACATCACTTCCAGCCGCCCGGAACGGTCATCCAGCGTGCAGATACCGATACGATTGCCGCGCTTGGTGACCATAACCCGCGCGGCAACAACGAGCCCCGCAGCCGTGATGACTTTACCACGTTCTGTCGGGTGCATGTCTTTCAGCCTTACGCCTCCGACATAACGCTCAATCTCTTTTAAATACTGGTTGATAGGGTGTCCCGTCAGGTACAGACCTAACGTTTCACGTTCCCCATCTAATACCACCTGCTCCGGCCACGGTTGGCAGCTGGCGTAGGATTGTTCAATTTGTTCCGGCTCTTCGGCCAGCACGCCGAACATATCGGCCTGACCGATAGCTTCCGCTTTCGCGTGTTGATCTGCCGCTTTTAACGCATCGCCCAGCGAGTTCATCAGCGCCGCGCGGTGTGGCCC
This sequence comes from Escherichia sp. R1, assembly GCF_003000935.1. NCBI lineage: Bacteria > Pseudomonadati > Pseudomonadota > Gammaproteobacteria > Enterobacterales > Enterobacteriaceae > Escherichia > Escherichia sp. R1. Next base: position 85,802 of record NZ_PSRU01000022.1, on the reverse strand, counting down.
AAGACGGTCAAACGCCCCGGACATGATCAGTTTTTCCAGCACCCGCCGGTTTAACTTTTTGGTGTCGGTACGGGCGCAGAGATCAAACAGTTCGCGGAAGTAGCCGCCTTTATTACGGGCTTCGATGATGGCCTCAATCGGGCCTTCACCTACCCCTTTGATCGCGCCAATACCATACACGATTTCGCCGTCGTCGTTGACGTGGAAATGGTAAAGACCGGAGTTTATATCTGGTGGCAGGATTTTCAGCCCCATCCGCCAGCACTCATCCACCAGGCCCACCACCTTCTCGGTGTTGTCCATATCGGCGGTCATTACCGCCGCCATAAACTCCGCCGGATAGTGCGCTTTCAGCCATAACGTTTGATATGACACCAAAGCATAGGCCGCCGAGTGCGATTTGTTAAATCCGTAACCCGCGAATTTCTCCACCAGGTCGAAGATTTTCATCGCCAGTTCGGCGTTGATTCCGTTCTTTTCTGCACCTTCAGCAAATACAGAACGCTGCTTAGCCATCTCTTCCGGCTTTTTCTTACCCATCGCACGACGCAGCATATCCGCGCCACCGAGGGTATAACCAGAAAGCACCTGGGCAATCTGCATGACCTGTTCCTGATACAGGATGATGCCGTAGGTTGGCTCCAGTACCGGTTTCAGGCTTTCATGCTGCCACTGCACGTCCGGATAGGAGATCTCTTCGCGACCATGTTTACGGTCGATAAAGTTATCCACCATCCCTGATTGCAACGGGCCGGGGCGGAACAGTGCCACCAGTGCGATCATATCTTCGAAGCAGTCAGGTTGCAGACGCTTGATCAGGTCCTTCATGCCGCGCGATTCAAGCTGGAATACCGCCGTGGTTTCCGAGCGTTGCAGCATGTCGAAGCTTTTCTTGTCATCCAGCGGGATCGCGGCGATATCCAGCGGCGGCTCGCCATTCTTCGCCCGCCGCTTGTTGATCATCTCCAGCGCCCAGTTGATGATGGTGAGCGTACGCAAACCGAGGAAGTCGAACTTCACCAGCCCGGCGTATTCAACGTCGCTTTTATCAAACTGGGTGACCGGATGTTTGCCCTCTTCATCGCAATAAAGCGGCGCAAAATCAGTAATTTTGGTCGGCGCGATAACCACCCCACCGGCGTGCTTACCGGCGTTACGGGTGACCCCTTCCAGTTTGCGCGCCATGTCGATCAGCGCCTTAACTTCTTCATCCGCTTCGTAGATTTCCGGCAGCTGCGGCTCGGCTTCAAACGCTTTCGCCAGCGTCATACCCGGATCGGGCGGGATCAGTTTCGAGATACGATCGACAAATCCGTACGGATGCCCCAATACACGGCCTACGTCGCGGATCACCGCTTTCGCCGCCATCGTACCGAAGGTGATAATCTGCGATACCGCATCGCGACCGTACATGTCCGCCACATGTTCGATAACCTGGTCACGTTTCTCCATACAGAAGTCAACGTCGAAGTCAGGCATAGAGACACGTTCCGGGTTAAGGAAACGTTCGAACAGCAGGTCAAATTCCAGCGGATCGAGATCGGTGATTTTTAACGCGTAGGCCACCAGTGACCCTGCACCAGAACCACGGCCTGGCCCTACCGGTACACCGTTATCTTTCGACCACTGGATAAATTCCATAACGATGAGGAAGTAACCCGGGAAGCCCATCTGGTTGATAACCTGAAGTTCAGTATCCAAACGTTCGTCATACTCCGGACGACGCTTAAGACGTTCTTCCTCGTCAGGGAATAAAAATGCCAGACGCTCTTCCAGGCCTTCTTTTGCACGCTTGACCAGATAATCTTCGGTACTCATGTCCCCGGTCGGGAATTGCGGCAGGAAGTATTCACCCAGACGCACGGTTACGTTACAACGTTTGGCAATCTCAACGGTGTTGGCAAGGGCTTCGGGGATGTCGGCAAACAGCTCACACATCTCCTCTTCGCTACGCATATATTGCTGCGGCGAATAGTTACGAGGGCGTTTAGGATCGTCGAGGGTAAAGCCGTCGTGGATCGCGACGCGGATTTCGTGTGCGTCAAAGTCGCTGCTGTCGATAAAGCGCACATCGTTAGTCGCCACGACGGGCAAACCGCGCGCTTCCGCCAGTTCCACCGCCGCGTGCAGATAGCTTTCTTCGTCCGGCCTGCCGGTGCGGATCAGCTCGAGAAAATAGCGATCCGGGAAGTGTTCTTCATAAAACGCGACACACTCATCTACCAGCGCGCTGTTACCACGCAAAAGACTGCGTCCAACGTCGCCCATGCGCCCGCCGGAAAGAAGGATCAACCCTTCATTTAATTCGATAAGCCAGTCGCGATCGATGATCGGCCCGGCGGCACCGTACCCGCGCTGATACGCTTTTGAGATCAGCAACGTCAGATTCTGATAGCCGGTATTGTTCGCCGCCAGCACCGTCAGGTGGGTTAACTCATCACCCAGCAGGTCGCACTGGACGTTAAAATCCGCCCCGACGATGGGCTTAATCCCTGCGCCATGTCCCGCTCCGTAGAACTTCACCAGACCGCAAAGGTTGGTGAAATCGGTGATCGCCAGTGCTGGCATACCCAACGCCGCCGCCTTTTTTACCAGCGGTGCGGTTTTGGCCAGGCCATCGATCATCGAGTAGTCGCTGTGCACCCGCAGGTGTACGAAACGTGGTTCAGACATCTTCAGATTCCGGTTTACTTAATCTCGACACAAGAATCAGGACGCAAGTCCCAGTGCGCGTTTGACAGGCCCAAAGCTGCGCCGATGGTGTTCGGTCGCGCCGTGTTCAGCCAGTTTTTCCAGATGAAAAGCGGTTGGATACCCTTTGTGTTGGGCAAAACCATATTGCGGGAAAACAATATCCAGCGCCGCCATTTCGGCGTCACGCGTCACTTTCGCCAGGATAGACGCGGCACTGATTTCCGGTACGCGGCTATCGCCTTTCACCACAGCCATCGAAGGCATCGGTAATTTCGGGCAGCGGTTACCATCAATCAACACATATTCCGGCGCAATATGCAGTCCAGCGACGGCACGCTGCATCGCCAGCATAGTCGCATGTAAAATATTCAGTTCGTCGATTTCGTGAGGTTCCGCACGGCCCAGACTCCAGCTCAACGCTTTCTCTTTGATCTCTTCACAGAGCGCCAGACGGCGTTTTTCGCTCAGCTTTTTGGAATCATTCAGCCCGGCAATTGGGCGCGCCGGGTCAAGGATCACCGCAGCGGTGACGACCGCGCCAACTAACGGCCCGCGTCCGACTTCATCCACACCCGCAACCAGCTGCGTGTGCGGATAGACAAATTCGATCATTGTGCTAACTCCAGAACGGCTTGTGCCGCCTGCTCATCGGCATTGCAGCGGATCTGCTGATGCAGCTCGCGGAAGGTGTCGTGCATCGCATGGCTGGTTTTCCCGTTCGCCAACAGCGGTAACAGCGCCGCAGCCAATTTTTGCGGCTCACACTCTTCCTGCAATAACTCTTTGACTAACTCTCTGCCCGCCAGCAGATTTGGCAGCGAGACATAATCAGTTTTCACCAGTCGCTTCGCCAGCCAGAAGGTGAAAGGCTTCATGCGATATCCCACTACCATCGGGCATTTAGCCAGCATACACTCCAGTGCTGCCGTACCCGACGCCAGTAGCGCCGCATCACTGGCGACCATCGCCTCACGGCCCATTCCATCCAGCAAATGAACCGACAGGTCTGGCGCGACTGCAGCTTTGATGCGTTCAAACTGCTCGCGGCGTTTGGCATTCACCAGCGGCACCACGATTTCGAGATCCGGATATGTCTGGCGCAAAAGCTGGGCCGTTTTCAGGAAATCGGCACTAAGCATTTCGACTTCTGCACCACGGCTGCCCGGCAACAATGCCAGACAGTGGGCATCGTAAGGGATCCCCAGCACATCACGGGCACCATTTTTATCTGGATCTAATGGCATGGCATCAGCCATGGTATGACCGATAAAGCGGCACGGTACGTTGTATTTGTCATAAAACGCTTTTTCGAAAGGCAGAAATGCGAGCACCAGATCGGTGGCTCTGCCTATTTTGAAAACGCGTTTCTGTCGCCACGCCCAGACGGACGGACTGACGTAATGAATGGTTTTGATACCCTGCTTTTTGAGGTTACCTTCAAGAGTAATATTGAAGTCAGGCGCATCAATACCAACAAAAACATCTGGCTTCAGTTCGCCAAAACGCTTTGTCAGATCGGCACGAATATGTAGTAAGCGACGCAGACGACCGAGCACTTCAACAATGCCCATCACTGCCAGTTCTTCCATTTCGTACCAGGCTTCGCAGCCTTCAGCCTGCATTCGTGGCCCGGCAACACCAACAAAGCGGGCGTTGGGCACACGTTCTTTCAGAGCGCGGATTAAACCGGCCCCCAGGATATCGCCGGAGGTTTCTCCGGCGACCAGGGCAATCGTTAATGGACGCTGTTCAGTCATTAACGAATCAGACCGCGCGTTGAGCGTGCAAAGAAATCGGTAAAGGCTTTCACTTCCGGATATGTTTCCGCCAGTTCAGCAATTTCCGGTTTCACTTCATCGAGCGTTTTACCGCTACGATAAATCAGCTTATACGCATTGCGGATAGCGGTAATCGCCTCACGGCTGAATCCGCGGCGCTTCAGCCCTTCGATATTGACACCGAACGGCGTTGCGTGGTTACCCTGCGCAATGACATAAGGAGGGACGTCCTGCGCCACACCGGAGCAGCCGCCAACCATCACATGCGCACCAATGATGCAGAACTGATGGACTGCGGTCATGCCGCCGATGATCGCGAAGTCGTCAACCGATACGTGACCCGCCAGCGTTGCGTTGTTGGCGAGGATGCAGCGGTTACCTACCGTACAATCGTGCGCAATGTGCGCATTGATCATCAGTAAGTTGTCGCTGCCCACCTTCGTCAATCCACCGCCCTGGACTGTGCCACGATGAATGGTGACGCTTTCGCGAATGCGGTTACGATCGCCGATTTCCACGCGGGTCGGTTCGCCAGCATATTTCAGATCCTGGTTAACTTCGCCGATGGAGGCGAACTGATAAATCTCATTATCGCGGCCAATTTTAGTATGACCATTCACGACAACGTGAGATTTCAGTACGGTACCCTCACCAATTTCGACATGGGGTCCAACGATACAAAAAGGACCAATGTGAGCGTTCGCGCCAATCGACGCGCCCTCTTCCACAATGGCGGTTGGATGCACAAAGGCGGATTTATCAATCACGTATCAGGCCTCCCGGCTACGAGCACACATCATCGTTGCTTCGCAAACTACTTTACCGTCGACCAGAGCAACCCCTTTAAAACGGGTCAGGCCGCGGCGCGTTTTTTCGAAAGTGACTTCCATGATCATTTGATCGCCAGGCACGACCGGGCGCTTGAAGCGCGCTTCGTCAATACCAGCGAAATAGTACAGCTCACCCGGTTCCAGTTTTCCTACGCTTTTAAACGCCAGAATACCTGTTGCCTGTGCCATTGCTTCCAGAATCAGCACACCCGGGAAAATCGGTTTTCCAGGGAAATGGCCCTGGAAGAATGGCTCATTGACAGAGACATTTTTTACTGCGCGCAGAAAACGACCTTCTTCAAAATCCAGCACGCGATCCACCAGTAAGAACGGGAAACGGTGCGGCAGAAGTTCTAAAATCTCTTCAATCTGCAGAGTATGAGTGTTAGTAGTCAAGATACTCTTCCTGTCAAAATATAAGAAACGACAATAATAACACGGCCTGCCGCAATCGTAAGAATGAGACAGGCCGTAAAGTTTGGCGAACAAAAGATGGAACGTTAGTCTTGTTGATTAACCTTGCGCTCAAGCGATTTCAGACGCTTGCTCATGTCATCAATGTTCATCACCAGTGCAGCGGTTTTGCGCCAGACTTTGTTGGGTTGCAGCGGAATGCCTGAGGAATAGACGCCTGGTTCAGTGATGGGACGCATCACCATACCCATGCCCGTAACCGTCACTTTGTCGCATATTTCCATATGCCCGTTGATTACGCTGGCTCCGCCGATCATGCAGTAACGACCAATTTTCAGGCTGCCCGCCATAATGACGCCACCGGCAACTGCCGTATTGTCGCCAATCACGACGTTATGTGCAATCTGGCACTGGTTATCAATGATCACGCCATTGCCAATAACAGTGTCATCCAGCGCGCCGCGATCGATGGTTGTGCAGGCACCGATCTCCACGCAATCGCCAATAATTACGCGACCAATCTGTGGGATCTTCACCCAGTTACCACGATCGTTGGCATAACCAAAGCCGTCTGCGCCTACCACTGTTCCGGACTGGATCAGGCAATTCTGACCGATCTGGATCTCATGGTAAATGGTTACGTTCGCCCAGAGACGCGAACCTGCACCGATTTTGCTGTTTTTACCTACGAAGCAACCGGCACCGATAATCACGTTATCGCCCAGTTCAACGCCGGATTCAATCACCGCGTTAGCGCCAATCGATACGTTGTTACCCAGCTTCGCCGTCGCGTCGATCACCGCACTGGGTGCAATGTTCTGCGCGGGCTGCGGCGTGGTATCTAAAATTTGCGCCATGCGCGCGTAAGTCAGGTAGGGATTCTTCACTACCAGCGCGGCACTTTTCGCGAAAGGAAGATCGTCCTGGGTCATGACAACCGCGGACGCCTGGCACAAGCCTAAATGCTCACGGTATTTTGGGTTAACCATGAACGTAATGTGACCTGTTTGTGCAGATTGCATGGACGCAACGCCGGTGATGACGATATCGCCATCACCGTGTAGTTCTGCATCCAACTGCTGCGCTAAATCAGCCAGTCGAATTGAAGGCATTACTTATTTAACCTGTTTCAGTACGTCGGCAGTGATGTCTTTTACATCGCTGCTGTTGTAAGCAACGGCGTTTGCATCAACAACCAGATCGATATCCTGGCTGTTGGCAACGGATTTCACAGCAGTCTGGATGCGAGTAACCAGTTTGCCGCGTTCTTCGTTGGAACGACGTGCGCGATCCTGCTCAAAAGCCTGCGCTTTCTGAGCAAAAGTCTGGCGCTGAGCCATCACGTCTTTTTCCAGCTTAGTGCGATCGCTGCCCGCTTTCATGGACTGCAGCTTTTTCATTTTAGCCTGCAGATCGGTTTCCATACGCTGCAGTTCGCTGGCACGGCCTTTGAACTCATTTTCCAGCGTGTTAGAAACACCGGTTTTCTGCGCTACCTGCTGGAACAGGCTGCCCATGTTGACGATTGCAATTTTGTCAGCCGCCTGAGCAGATGTTGCCAGTGCTAAACCGAGACCTGCAGCTAATAACCACTTTTTCACAATAAACTCCTTACCATCCCATTTGCACCGGAGGGTGCAGTTCTTTGCGTGGCCCGGCGATCTTATATTGATCGCCTAAAGTCATCGCTACACTACCACTACATTCCTTTGTGGAGAACACTTACCAGGTTTTACCGATGTTAAACTGGAACTGTTCTGCCTTGTCTCCATCGTACTTTTTGAACGGCTGGGCGTAGGAGAACACCAACGGCCCCAATGGGGACATCCATTGTAATGCGATACCCGCAGACATACGGATATTGCTTGGATCACTATAGTCCGGATATCCAGAATATTGGCTGGAATCCCAGTTTGTATCCCAAACGGTACCCATATCCCAGAAGAAGGAAGTACGAACCGAGTTAGCATACTTATCGCTAATAAACGGCGTCGGGGTGATGAACTCGAGGCTGGCAACCGCCATGGCGTTACCGCCTACAGCATCATCCGATTTACACAGATCTTTCGCGCCGTCCTGAGTCGCACATTCGTAATCATAGTCCGGATCATAATTACTGGCCTGATGCGGGAAGTAAACTGCTTTCGGACCAATGGTATTGGACTGGAAGCCACGCACGGTGCTGGAACCACCGGCATAGAAGTTCTCATAGAACGGCATCTCTTTGCCGCCTAAACCATCACCATAACCCCAGCGGGTACGACCCAGAACAACCCATTTGTGATCGTCATCAATCGGCACATAAGTCGCCGTGTCTAACGTCACTTTGTAGTATTCGTTATCCGATCCCGGAATGGTCACTTTACCGGTCAGGTTGACACGTGAACCATCTGTCGGGAAGTAACCACGGTCAAGCTTGTTATAGGTCCAACCATAGTTGAACGTGAAGTCGTCCGTTTTGAAGCTGTTATCCTGATCAGAGGTGCTCGGATGTTCACCCATAGAGTACAGATAACGCCACATCGCAACCTGAGGCTGCATGTTGGACAGGGAGTTATGTACATAACCCAGACCTGCACGCAGCGAGTTATATTCGTTGATCGGGAAGCCCAACGTCACGTCTGTACCATAACTCTTGTTGGTATAGTCGGACAGGTCGGCGTCATCTGCCTGGAAGTCATTATAGAAGAGACGACCACCGAGGCTTACACCATCTACGGTGAAGTACGGGTTGGTTACCGACAGTTCAGCATAGGTCTGGTAATCGTTTTTGGTCCCGTTGATACCAACAGCATAACCCGTACCTAACCAGTTATCCTGTTGCACACCAGCCTGGAAGCTCACGCCACTTTCAGTACCGTAACCAATCCCGAAGTTGAAGCTACCGGTGTTACGTTCTTTCACCTTGTAGACTACATCAACCTGGTCCGGGCTACCCGGAACGCGTTGGGTATCGGTATCGACAGTTTCAAAGAAGCCCAGACGATTCAGACGCTCCTTACCCTGATCGACCAGATCGCTCCCCAGCCATGCACCTTCCATCTGACGCATTTCGCGACGCAGGACGGCATCTTTCGAGGTATCGTTACCTTCAAAACGGATCTTACGCACGTAGAAACGGTTACCCGCATCAACGTTCACACGTAATTTAACGGTTTTGTCGGCATCGTTAATTTCAGGCATCGACTGTACGCGCGGATAGGCATAACCATAGCGACCAAGAAGCTTTTTAATGTCATCTTCCATTTTGGTCACTTTGGTGCCGTTATACAGCTCGCCCGGCTCGATCTTAGTCAGCTGCTCAATTTCAGCGGAGTGCCCGGCAAGGTTGCCGCTCACTTCAACGCCAGAAAGCTTGTACTGATCGCCTTCGGTGATGTTCACCGTGACGTAAATACCTTTTTTATCTGGCGTCAGACTGACCTGGGTAGAATCGATGTTGAAACGGGCATAACCGCGATCCAGATAGTAACTGCGCAGGGTTTCAAGGTCGCCCGCAAGTTTCTGTTTCTGGTATTTACGATCGCCTACCACGTTCCACCACGGCACTTCGTCACGCAGTTGGAAATGAGAGATCAGTTCATCGGTGGTGAAAGCATGGTTACCAACAATGTTAATTTGCTGGATTTCAGCTGACACACCTTCCTGGAACACCAGTTTTAGGTCAACACGGTTGCGCGGCAGCGGGGTCACGACAGCTTTAACGCTGGCGCTATATTTACCGACGCTGTAGTAGAAGTCTTCCAGACCTTTCTCGATATCGGCAATGGTGGTGCGATCGAGGGATTCGCCCACACGCACACCAGAAGCCTCGAGGTTTTGCTTCAGCATGTCATCTTTCACCGATTTGTTACCGGAGAAAGTAATGCTGGCAATGGTCGGACGTTCTTTTACCTGAACCAGAAGGGTATCACCATCACGAAGGACGCGAACATCCTCAAAGTTGCCGGTAGCAAACAGAGCGCGAATGGTATTACTGATATCTTCATCATTAACCGTGTCGCCTGTGCGCACCGGCATACTGAGGAGGGCCGCACCAACGGCGACACGCTGAAGGCCTTCGAAATGAATATCTTTCACTACGAACCCTTCAGCACCGTATACGGTGGCGCTGCTAAACAGCAGCGACGCTATGAGCAACTTTTTCATCGCCATCGTTATTATGCGTTCTTCCTAACTAACTCTCATAACCGAGAGAAATCATTGAAAAGTGCAAGCCCCATTAACAGCACCAGCAGAATCGAGCCAATGCGATAACAAAAGTCTTGAACCCGCTCGGATACCGGTCCGCCCTTGATCTTTTCGATCGCAAGGAACAGCAGATGCCCCCCGTCAAGTACGGGCAACGGAAACAGGTTAATTATCCCTAAGTTCACGCTAATAAGCGCAAGAAACGGCAGGTAATAAACTACCCCGAGTTCCGCTGTCATCCCAGCCCCCTTGGCGATAGAGATCGGCCCACTGAGGTTGTTCAGTTTCACATCACCGGTGATCAATTTTCCCAGCATACTGACCGTCAGCTTCATCAACTGCCACGTTTTGTCCGTGGCTTCGACGATAGCGTTGAACGGCCCATACTGGCGTACAACTTTATACTCATCTGGCAAAGGAATGACTTTCGGCTCAATACCGACAAAACCAATCGCTTTACCCTTACCCGGTTTACTCTCCGGGATTAATGTCAAAGACAAGGGACTCCCCTGCCTTTCGATTTCTAACGCTAAGGATTTACCCGGGTTATCCCGGACAAGCATCACAAAGGTCACCCACTGCGTTAAGGGCTGACCATCGACTTTAACGATCCTGTCGCCTGCTTGCAAACCTGCCTTGCTTGCCGCCGAGTTTGGCTGCACATTTTCCAGTACAGGTTCAATTTGCGGCCCACGAGGACGAATCCCCAACGAAGATACCGGATCTTCTTTATCAGGCTCAAACGCCCAGTGACGTAAATCGAGCTTTACATCCCGCCGTTGGTCGCTGCCAAATGGCGCTACCGTAATGGTGGTGCTTTCATCGCCAATTTTATCGACCAACTGCAAACGCACGGCATCCCAATCAGGCGTTTCGATACCATCTACGGCTTTTAGTTCCGTACCTGGTGCAATTTGTGCTTCCGCAGCTATCGAATTGGCTGCTATTTCACCAACCACCGGACGTACGCCAGGCACACCAATAATAAAAACCAGCCAGTAGGCAAAGATAGCAAAAATGAAGTTTGCAACCGGACCTGCGGCAATAATCGCCGCTCGTTGGCCGACAGATTTATTATTGAAGGCATGGTGGCGGAGTTCCGGAACAACCGGTTCTGCGCGCTCATCCAGCATTTTGACATAACCGCCCAACGGGATCAGGGCGATAACATATTCGGTGCCGAGCTTATCAGTTCGCCGCCAGAGCGCCTTACCAAACCCTATTGAGAAACGCTCAACGCGAACACCACAACGCCGGGCAACCCAGAAATGACCAAATTCATGCACGGTGATAAGTACACCCAGTGCAACGATGAACGAAGCCAAATCCCAGAGAAAACTCAGCATATTACCTTCCGTTAAAGCGTCCTGAATACCAGTAACAACAAGCAAGCAAAGACCGGTACCGCAGCCGTCAGGCTATCAATACGATCTAAAATACCACCGTGTCCTGGAATTAAATGACCGCTGTCCTTAATTCCTGCTTCACGCTTAAACATACTTTCGGTCAGATCGCCGAGCACTGAGGCTAACGCTGCGACAATAGAGCAAATGAGTAAGGTGACGGGAGCGACGTCGAGATTCACCCACATGCCATAACCCCATGAGATTACCGCTGCGGTCACTAGTCCACCGATAAAGCCTTGCCAGGTTTTACCCGGAGAAACCTTCGGTGCTAGTTTATGTTTACCAAACAATTTGCCAAACATATATGCGCCAGAGTCAGCGCCCCATACCAGGATCATGACATAGAGCAGCCATATTGCGCCACTGTAATGATTCTCGTCGTAGTGCCAGGCCCGTAACGCCAGCATGCCCCAGAAGAAGGGAACAATGGTTAGCACGCCAAAAATAATGCGCAATGTTTTAGAGTTACGCCAGATTGCTGCGGAACCTGGGTAAAACAGCACCAGCAATAGCGCGACAATCCACCAACCCAGCGAAGCCCAAAGTGAGATTTCAACCAGCGGTTGATGAATATTTCGGTGATATTCCGGCAACAGAAAAAGCATCAGCGCCAACAATAACCCGCATAACACCGCCAACCATACTCGCTGCGAACGAGTGGTAAAACCGCTAAGCTGTCCCCATTCCCACGCTGCCAGCATACAGACCACCAGCGTTACAATGGCGAACCCCACCGGCGGCAACAGAAACAACGCCGCGATGACGACGGGTATTAACACAAAAGCAGATATCAGGCGATACTTCAGCAAAAGCGACCCCCATCAGGCTGTTTCATCACCGGGCTCGGTGCCGCCGAAACGACGCTCTCGATTAGCAAAGGCATTTAACGCCCCTTCAAAGTCTTGTTCATCGAAATCGGGCCAGAGAACATCTGTAAAGTAAAGTTCGGCATAGGCAATTTGCCAAAGCAAAAAGTTACTAATGCGATGCTCCCCCCCAGTCCTAATTACTAAATCTACAGGGGCCAGTTCATGCATACAGACATGCTGGTTTAGCATCTCTTCATCTATCTGATCTGGTTGCAGGTTTCCTTGCTGCACCTTTTCAGCCAGTTGCCTGACTCCCTGGACTATATCCCAACGTCCACCGTAGTTCGCCGCAATATTCAGCGTCAGACCGGTATTCCCGGCTGTTAGCGCTTCAGATTTACGAATACGTTCTTGCAAACGCGAGTTAAAGCGACTGGTATCGCCAATAATACGCAGACGCACGTTATGTCGGTGCAGACTTTTTACTTCGCTATCTAGCGCCCACACAAACAGTTCCATTAACGCACTGACTTCCTGCGCTGGTCGGTTCCAGTTTTCACTACTAAAGGCATACAGCGTTAACGCCTCAATACCGTTGTTGGCCGCAAAAGAGACAGCCCGGCGGACGGATTTTGCCCCGGCTTTATGCCCAAAGGCACGAATCTTCCCTTGCTTTTTTGCCCAGCGACCATTGCCGTCCATAATGATCGCAACATGACGACAGCCATGCGCTGGCAATTTTTCGCTAAGTGGTTGAGTAGCAGACAACATCACGCGTTTCTTATTCCCTGACAGGGTTTACGGTACTCAGGAATACTGAAGCCTATACAAAAAAAAGCCGTGTAAAACCACGGCATACCTGACCTTATAAAGCCAACTACTTACGATCAGATGGCGCAGACTATATCACTGAAGCCCTACGCTAACAAATAGCGCGACTCTCTGTAGCCGGATTATCCTCAGCTTGCGAGACGCATCACCTCTTTTCTGGCGACTTCACGCGCGTTCGCATCAACAGATAACACATCATCCACACATTGTGGTTCGCGCATATCCATTTTTTCCAGTACGGATAAATTCAACGCAGCGATATCCGTAAAGCGGATTTGTTGCGCAAGAAAAGCAGCCACGGTGATTTCGTTTGCGGCATTCAATGCTGTCGTCGCTGCCTGGCCTTGTTCGAACGCCTCCATCGCCAGTTTCAGGCATGGATAACGATCATAATCCGGTGCGGCAAATGTCAACGCACTTAGTTTGCAAAAATCGAGCGGCTTCACGCCAGAGTTCACGCGATTCGGCCATGCCATGGTGTGAGCAATTGGCGTACGCATATCCGGTTCACCCAGCTGCGCCAGAACACTGCCGTCCTGGTAGCGCACCATTGAGTGAATCACTGACTGCGGGTGAATCAGCACTTCCATCTGGCTGGCGCTGGCGTTAAACAGCCAACGCGCTTCAATGTATTCCAGACCTTTGTTCATCATGGTAGCCGAATCGACAGAAATTTTACGTCCCATCGACCAGTTCGGATGACGGCAGGCTTGATCGGGCGTCATTGTTGCCAAATCGCGCAATGGCGTCTCACGGAAAGGGCCACCAGACCCGGTAAGTAAAATGGACACCACGCCATTTTGCTCAAGGTCAGCGTATCCCAGATTATGCTGGATAGGTTGCGGTAAACTCTGAAAAATGGCGTTATGTTCGCTATCGACCGGTAACAATTGCGCTTTGCTCTGCTTTACGGCGTCCATAAACAGACGTCCGCAGGTAACCAGTGATTCTTTATTGGCCAGCAAAATGGTTTTACCCGCGCGGATCGCAGCAAGCGTAGGTAACAGCCCAGCAGCGCCAACAATGGCTGCCATCACCTGATCAACATCCTCAAGCGCTGCCATATCGCAAGCGGCTTGTTGCCCACTTAAGACTTCGGTGCGGCTACCCTGTTGCTGTAGCATCGTTTTAAGAAGTTTCGCACTCGCTTCATCGTCCATTACAGCATAGCGGGGAGAGAATTCCAGGCACTGTTCTACCATGCGAGCGACATTTTTGCCTGCCACCAGCGCAACTACGCGGAAGTGTTCGGGATTATGGCGCACCACGTCCAGCGTGCTGCAACCAATCGAGCCGGTCGAGCCCAGAATGGTGAGTTGCTTCATGAAACATCCAGAGTTGAGACAGAATAAAAAGCAAAACGCCGCCAGCCGATCCGCAAGGATCTACTGAGCGGCGTTTTTGTCGTTCAAGAAATCAGAACTGCATCAGTTCTGCTTCTTTGTCTGCCAGCGCCGCTTCAATTTTCTTGATTGCAGCATCAGTCAGTTTCTGTACATCGTCCTGAGAACGGCGATCGTCGTCTTCGCTGATCTCTTTATCTTTCAACAGTGCTTTCACTTTGTCGTTCGCGTCACGACGCACATTACGTACTGCAACACGCGCTTGTTCTGCTTCACCACGAACGATTTTGGTCAGATCTTTACGACGTTCTTCCGTCAGCGGCGGCAGCGGAACACGGATGTCGCTACCCGCAGAGTTCGGGTTCAGGCCAAGATCGGACGCCATAATCGCTTTTTCAACGGCCGGAGACATTGAACGATCAAACACGTTGATTTTCAGAGTACGGGAATCCTCTACCGTTACGCTTGCCAGCTGACGCAGCGGCGTCGGCGTGCCGTAATATTCCACGACAATGCCATCCAGCAGGCTGGGAGAAGCACGACCCGTGCGTATTTTGCTGATTTGGGTTTTGAACGCTTCTACGCATTTGTCCATGCGTACTTCAGCATCTTTTCTGATATCGCTAATCACGTTACGAATCCTTGAAAACTTGTCTCAGTCAGACCAGACAGTCACACACAGTGGAAGTGTGCTAAGTATAGCCCTGATTAAACATATTACGGGTAAGATCCCCCGCGATACTTACGCGGAATCTTACCCTTATTTATCCATCACGGGAATTATTCCGTGATTAAAGTCCCTTCTTTTTCACCCATTACCACACGGCGCAGCGCACCCGGTTTGTTCATGTTGAAAACACGAATCGGTAATTTATGGTCACGAGCAAGCGTGAAGGCCGCCAGGTCCATGACTTTCAGCTCTTTTTCCAGCACTTCGCTGTAAGTCAGTTGCTCGTACATGGTTGCGGTTGGATCTTTCGCCGGATCAGCAGTAAACACGCCGTCAACTTTGGTTGCTTTCAGCACCACATCGGCTTCAATTTCGATACCACGCAGGCAAGCTGCTGAGTCGGTGGTAAAGAACGGGTTACCTGTACCGGCGGAGAGGATCACCACACGGTTGTTGCGCAACAGGCTGATAGCTTCTGCCCAGCTGTAGCTGTCGCACACGCCATTCAATGGAATAGCGGACATCAGACGAGCGTTCACATAGGCGCGGTGCAGTGCATCACGCATTGCCAGGCCGTTCATTACGGTCGCCAGCATCCCCATGTGGTCGCCCACAACGCGGTTCATACCCGCTTTCGCCAGACCAGCGCCACGGAACAGGTTACCCCCACCAATCACCACACCAACCTGAATACCCAGTTCAACCAGTTCTTTGATTTCCTGAGCCATGCGATCCAGTATGCTTGCATCAATACCGAAGCCTTCAGTGCCCTGCAGAGCTTCGCCACTCAACTTAAGCAGAATGCGTTTATAGACGGGTTTTGCATTGGTAGCCATGTTTCTTTCCTGAGACTGTCAACGATTGAAATGAATTAATACTAGCGACATTGTACGTCGCTTTTCAGCGCAGCCCCACAAGGGTTAGCTGAATTTACAAGATGGGCACAAAAAGAAGCCGCCCTCAGGCGGCTCCTTTTCGATAATTAAGACTGCTTGGACATCGCAGCAACTTCTGCTGCAAAGTCAGTCTCAACTTTCTCGATGCCTTCACCCACTTCGAAGCGGATGAAGCCAGTCACTTCAGCGTTATGCTCTTTCAGCAGCTGACCAACAGTTTTGCTTGGTTCCATAACGAACGGCTGACCGGTCAGAGAAACTTCGCCGGTGAATTTCTTCATGCGGCCTTCAACCATTTTCTCTGCGATTTCTTTCGGCTTACCAGACTGCATCGCGATATCCAGCTGTACCTGGTATTCTTTTTCTACCACTTCAGCGGATACGTCTTCTGGTTTGATGAATTCTGGCTTGCTTGCAGCAACGTGCATAGCGATGTGTTTAACCAGCTCTTCGTCAGCGCCTTTAGCAGCAACCAGAACACCGATACGCGCACCGTGCTGATAAGAACCCAGAACGTCGCCTTCCAGCGCAGCAACGCGGCGAATGTTGATGTTTTCACCAATTTTCGCTACCAGCGCAACACGTTCTTCTTCGAACTGTGCTTTCAGTACTTCAACGTCAGTGATTTTGCCAGCAACAGCTGCGTCCAGAACTTTGTCTGCGAACGCCTGGAAACCAGCGTCTTTTGCAACGAAGTCAGTCTGGCAGTTAACTTCCAGAATGATGCCGTAGTTGCCGTCGATTTTGGTTTTGATCACGCCGTCAGCAGCAACGTTGCCTGCTTTTTTCGCTGCTTTAATAGCACCGGACTTACGCATGTTTTCGATTGCCAGCTCGATGTCGCCGTTAGCTTCAGTCAGTGCTTTTTTGCAATCCATCATGCCTGCGCCAGTACGCTCACGCAGCTCTTTTACCAGGGATGCGGTAATTTCAGCCATTCTAAAATCCTCGGAGATGTGATCTGCCCGGCATTAAACCGCACAGATATAAAAGTGAAAAAGGGGGCCATATGCAGGCCCCCTAACCAAACGTGTACTACCTGGTCTATAAGGGCTCGTACGAGCGTGCCTTATTACTCAGCTTCTACGAAGCTTTCTTCCGCCTGGGAAGCCAGATCCTGAGAACGGCCTTCACGTACGGTTGCAGCAACAGCGCCCAGGTACAGGGTCACAGCACGGATTGCGTCGTCGTTACCCGGGATAACGAAGTCAACACCGTCCGGATCAGAGTTGGTATCAACGATAGCAAATACCGGAATACCCAGGTTGTTTGCCTCTTTGATAGCAATGTGTTCGTGGTCAGCATCGATTACAAACAGAGCGTCCGGCAGACCGCCCATGTCTTTGATACCGCCCAGGCTGTTTTCCAGTTTCTCCAGCTCACGAGTGCGCATCAGCGCTTCTTTCTTGGTCAGCTTGTCGAAAGTACCGTCCTGAGACTGAGTTTCCAGGTCTTTCAGACGTTTGATGGACTGACGAACGGTTTTCCAGTTAGTCAGCATACCGCCCAGCCAGCGATGGTTCACGAAGAACTGGTCGCAGCTCAGAGCAGCGTCTTTCACCGCTTCGCTTGCAGCGCGTTTAGTACCAACGAAAAGGATTTTACCTTTGCGAGAAGCAATCTTGTTCAGTTCAGCCAGAGCTTCGTTGAACATCGGTACAGTTTTCTCAAGGTTGATGATGTGAACTTTGTTACGCGCACCGAAGATGAACGGCTTCATTTTCGGGTTCCAGTAACGGGTCTGGTGACCGAAGTGAACACCAGCCTTGAGCATGTCGCGCATGGAAACAGTTGCCATGATTAAAACCTCTATATAAAAGTTGGGGTTATGCCTCCACGTATCCCATATTACCGACCCCAAAGGGCACCCCGGAATATGTGCCGATACGTGTGTGTTGTTACACAAAGTGAGATTGTCGCTTCCGTCCAGTCTGTGTATACGAAATGGATCGGAAGTCCGGCGCGCTTTATACCACAAATACGTCGTGGACACCAATAATTGTTGGCGCTGTGTACAGCATCAGACGTTGAATTTTCTATTATAGAAAACCTTCAGTGGCACGTTTGGCGAAATTCAGAATGATTCTCAATTTGCCCGGGTGTGATACCATTGACGGCACTTACATATATATTGTCGGTATCACCGACGCTGATGGACAGAATTAATGGCTATCTCAATCAAGACCCCAGAAGATATCGAAAAAATGCGCGTCGCTGGCCGACTGGCTGCCGAAGTGCTGGAGATGATCGAACCGTATGTTAAACCGGGCGTCAGCACCGGCGAGCTGGATCGCATCTGTAATGATTACATTGTTAATGAACAACACGCGGTTTCTGCCTGCCTCGGCTATCACGGCTATCCGAAATCCGTTTGCATCTCTATTAATGAAGTGGTGTGCCACGGTATCCCGGACGACGCCAAGCTGCTGAAAGATGGCGATATCGTTAACATTGATGTCACCGTAATCAAAGATGGTTTCCACGGCGATACCTCGAAAATGTTTATCGTCGGTAAGCCGACCATCATGGGCGAACGTCTGTGCCGCATCACGCAAGAAAGCCTGTACCTGGCGCTACGCATGGTAAAACCTGGCATTAATCTGCGCGAAATCGGTGCGGCAATTCAGAAATTTGTCGAAGCAGAAGGCTTCTCCGTCGTTCGTGAATATTGTGGACACGGTATTGGTCGCGGCTTCCACGAAGAACCGCAGGTGCTGCACTATGACTCCCGTGAAACCAACGTCGTGCTGAAACCGGGGATGACGTTCACCATCGAGCCAATGGTCAACGCGGGTAAAAAAGAGATCCGCACCATGAAAGATGGCTGGACGGTAAAAACCAAAGATCGCAGCTTGTCTGCACAATATGAGCATACTATTGTGGTGACTGATAACGGCTGCGAAATTCTGACGCTACGCAAGGATGACACCATCCCGGCGATAATCTCGCACGACGAATAAAATGAAGCCGGCGAATGCCGGCTTTTTTAATGCAATAATTTAATCTTATGGGTGGCGCACAATGAATACCCTTCCAGAACAGTACGCAAACACCGCTCTCCCCACCCTGCACGGTCAACCGCAAAATCCATGCGCCTGGCCCCGTGATGAATTAACCGTCGGTGGGATAAAAGCCCATATCGATACTTTCCAGCGTTGGCTGGGTGATGCCTTTGACAATGGTATCTCCGCAGAACAGTTGATTGAGGCGCGTACCGAGTTTATCGACCAGCTTCTTCAACGATTATGGATTGAAGCGGGATTCAGCCAGATTGCCGACCTGGCATTGGTCGCCGTCGGTGGCTACGGTCGTGGCGAGCTGCATCCACTTTCTGACATCGATTTACTGATTTTAAGCCGTAAAAAGCTCCCGGACGATCAGGCGCAAAAAGTGGGCGAGCTGTTAACGCTGCTCTGGGATGTAAAGCTGGAAGTAGGTCATAGCGTGCGCACGCTTGAAGAGTGCATGCTGGAAGGGTTATCGGATTTAACCGTCGCCACCAATTTAATCGAATCCCGCTTATTAATTGGCGATGTTGCGCTGTTCCTCGAACTGCAAAAACATATTTTTAGCGAAGGATTCTGGCCTTCCGACAAGTTCTACGCGGCGAAAGTTGAAGAACAGAACCAGCGCCATCAGCGTTACCACGGCACCAGCTACAACCTTGAACCAGACATCAAAAGTAGCCCCGGCGGCTTGCGCGATATCCACACTCTGCAATGGGTGGCCCGCCGTCATTTTGGCGCAACATCGCTGGATGAAATGGTAGGGTTTGGCTTCTTAACCTCTGCGGAGAGAGCGGAATTAAACGAATGCCTGCATATATTGTGGCGCATTCGCTTTGCCCTGCATCTGGTCGTCAGTCGTTACGATAATCGCCTGTTATTCGATCGCCAGCTTAGCGTCGCCCAGCGTTTGAATTAT
Organism: Escherichia sp. R1; assembly: GCF_003000935.1. Lineage (NCBI taxonomy): Bacteria > Pseudomonadati > Pseudomonadota > Gammaproteobacteria > Enterobacterales > Enterobacteriaceae > Escherichia > Escherichia sp. R1. Next base: position 66,016 of record NZ_PSRU01000022.1, on the reverse strand, counting down.
AGTGGTGAAGGTAACGAACCGGTCGAGCGGATGATGAAGGATTACTTCCGCGTTACACGCCGCGTCAGTGAACTCAACCAGATGCTGCTGCAACTGTTCGATGAAGCCATCCTCGCCCTTCCCGCCGACGAAAAACCACGTCCAATCGACGATGAGTTTCAGCTACGCGGAACGCTGATCGACCTGCGTGATGAAACACTATTTATGCGCCAGCCGGAAGCCATCTTGCGTATGTTCTACACCATGGTGCGCAACAGTGCGATCACCGGCATTTACTCCACCACACTACGCCAGTTACGCCACGCCCGTCGCCACCTGCAACAACCTCTGTGTAATATTCCGGAAGCGCGAAAACTGTTTTTGAGCATTCTGCGTCACCCCGGAGCGGTGCGGCGCGGGCTATTGCCAATGCATCGCCATAGCGTGCTCGGCGCGTATATGCCGCAATGGTCGCATATCGTCGGGCAGATGCAGTTTGACCTGTTCCATGCCTACACGGTGGATGAACATACTATCCGCGTGATGCTGAAACTGGAGAGTTTTGCCAGTGAAGAAACGCGCCAGCGCCATCCGTTGTGTGTGGACGTCTGGCCGCGCCTGCCGTCAACTGAGCTGATTTTCATCGCCGCGCTGTTTCACGATATCGCCAAAGGACGCGGCGGCGACCACTCCATTCTCGGTGCTCAGGATGTAGTGCATTTTGCCGAACTCCACGGGCTGAACTCCCGCGAAACACAGCTGGTCGCCTGGCTGGTTCGCCAGCACTTGCTGATGTCGGTGACAGCTCAGCGCCGCGATATTCAGGACCCGGAAGTCATCAAGCAGTTTGCCGAAGAAGTTCAAACGGAAAATCGTCTGCGCTATCTGGTATGCCTGACAGTGGCTGACATTTGCGCCACCAACGAAACACTGTGGAATAGCTGGAAGCAAAGTCTGTTGCGCGAACTCTATTTTGCCACCGAAAAGCAGCTACGACGCGGAATGCAAAACACGCCGGATATGCGCGAACGGGTTCGCCATCACCAACTCCAGGCGCTGGCACTACTGCGCATGGATAACATCGACGAAGAGGCGCTGCACCAAATTTGGTCACGCTGTCGCGCTAACTATTTTGTCCGCCATAGCCCAAATCAACTGGCCTGGCACGCACGCCATTTATTACAGCATGATTTAAGCAAACCGCTGGTACTGCTTAGCCCGCAGGCTACGCGTGGAGGCACCGAGATTTTTATCTGGAGCCCGGACCGCCCCTATCTGTTTGCCGCCGTCTGTGCCGAATTAGACCGCCGCAATTTAAGTGTTCACGACGCACAAATTTTCACCACTCGTGACGGTATGGCGATGGATACCTTCATCGTACTGGAACCCGATGGCAGCCCGCTGTCCGCCGATCGTCATGAGGTTATTCGGTTTGGTCTGGAGCAGGTGCTGACACAAAGTAGCTGGCAGCCACCGCAGCCGCGTCGCCAACCTGCCAAATTGCGCCATTTTACTGTTGAAACCGAAGTGACGTTTTTGCCGACCCATACCGACCGCAAATCGTTCCTCGAACTGATCGCCCTCGACCAACCTGGACTGCTGGCGCGAGTCGGGAAAATTTTTGCCGATCTGGGAATTTCGCTTCATGGCGCCCGAATTACAACCATTGGCGAGCGAGTAGAAGATTTATTCATAATTGCCACCGCTGACCGGCGTGCGCTTAATAACGAGTTGCAGCAGGAAGTGCATCAGCGGTTGACAGAGGCCCTCAATCCAAACGATAAAGGGTGATGTGTTTACTGATATGAAAAGAGTTTAACAATGCAGCAGTTACAGAACATTATTGAAACCGCTTTTGAACGCCGTGCCGAGATCACGCCAGCCAATGCAGACACCGTTACCCGCGAAGCGGTAAATCAGGTGATCGCCCTGCTGGATTCCGGCGCACTGCGTGTAGCGGAAAAAATTGACGGTCAGTGGGTGACGCATCAGTGGTTGAAAAAAGCGGTGCTGCTCTCTTTCCGTATTAATGATAATCAGGTGATCGAAGGGGCAGAAAGCCGCTACTTCGACAAAGTGCCGATGAAATTCGCTAACTACGATGAAGCACGTTTCCAGAAAGAAGGCTTCCGCGTCGTGCCACCAGCGGCAGTGCGTCAGGGCGCGTTCATTGCCCGTAACACCGTGCTGATGCCGTCTTACGTCAACATCGGCGCATATGTTGATGAAGGCACCATGGTTGATACCTGGGCGACCGTCGGTTCCTGTGCGCAGATTGGTAAAAACGTCCACCTTTCCGGTGGCGTGGGTATCGGCGGCGTGCTGGAGCCGCTGCAGGCTAACCCGACCATTATTGAAGATAACTGCTTCATCGGCGCACGCTCTGAAGTGGTTGAAGGGGTGATTGTCGAAGAAGGTTCCGTCATCTCTATGGGCGTATACATTGGTCAGAGCACCCGTATTTACGACCGTGAAACCGGCGAAATCCACTACGGTCGCGTTCCGGCGGGATCTGTGGTTGTTTCAGGCAATCTGCCGTCGAAAGATGGCAAATACAGTCTTTACTGTGCGGTTATCGTTAAGAAAGTTGACGCGAAAACTCGCGGCAAAGTCGGCATTAACGAACTGCTGCGTACCATCGACTAAAAGTATGTACACGGGCAGCACGACGCTGCCCGATTTTTTTGCAGGGATGAGCGATGATTTCACGCCGCCGATTTTTGCAGGCTACTGCCGCGACGATAGCCACGGGCTCAGGTTTCGGTTATATGCATTACTGGGAGCCAGGCTGGTTTGAATTAATCCGTCACCGCCTCGCCTTTTTTAAAGACAACGCAGCACCATTCAAAATTCTTTTTCTGGCCGATCTCCATTACTCTCGTTTTGTTCCTTTAAGCCTGATTTCTGACGCGATTGCTCTTGGCATAGAACAAAAGCCCGATTTGATATTACTGGGCGGCGATTACGTATTATTTGATATGCCGCTGAATTTTTCGGCGTTTAGTGACGTACTCTCCCCCCTTGCCGAATGTGCGCCGACGTTTGCCTGCTTCGGCAACCACGATCGCCCTGTTGGTACAGAAAAAAATCACTTAATTGGCGAGACGTTGAAATCAGTGGGCATCACGGTGTTGTTTAACCAGGCTACGGTGATCGCCACGCCGAACAGGCAATTCGAACTGGTAGGCACCGGTGACTTATGGGCCGGACAATGCAAACCGCCTCCCGCCAGCAAAGCCAATCTGCCAAGACTGGTGCTGGCGCATAATCCTGACAGCAAAGAAGTCATGCGTGATGATCCCTGGGATCTGATGCTGTGCGGCCATACTCACGGCGGGCAACTGCGCGTACCGTTGGTTGGTGAACCTTTTGCCCCTGTCGAAGATAAACGTTACGTCGCCGGATTAAATGCCTTTGGCGAACGACACATCTACACAACCCGTGGCGTGGGCAGTTTGTATGGTTTGCGTCTGAACTGCCGCCCGGAAGTAACGATGCTGGAACTGGTGTAGAACGTGAATTTTATCACCACAATAAAGCAGGTAATTTTTTGATTTTTACGCCATGATAGAAGTCTGGAAGAAAAAGGCTTTCTGCGATCACAGTCGAGCCGGGCGGGCCTGGCCAAATGCTAAAATAAGCACAATTTACTGACTCATTTTGAGGTAACGCTATGTACGACAATCTGAAAAGTCTGGGTATTACCAATCCTGAAGAAATTGATCGTTACAGCCTCCGGCAGGAAGCCAACAACGATATTCTGAAAATCTATTTCCAGAAAGACAAAGGCGAGTTTTTCGCCAAGAGCGTGAAGTTTAAATACCCGCGTCAGCGTAAAACGGTCGTCGCTGATGGTGTGGGTCAGGGTTATAAAGAAGTCCAGGAAATTAGCCCGAATCTACGGTATATCATTGATGAGCTTGATCAAATCTGCCAGCGTGACCGCAGCGAAGTTGATCTTAAGCGTAAGATCCTCGACGACTTACGTCACCTGGAGTCAGTAGTAACCAATAAGATCAGCGAGATTGAAGCCGATCTGGAAAAACTGACGCGTAAATAATGCCATTCTGTGGGCCGGGTAAAGTCTCACCCGGCTGTAATTTTGTAATCGACCTACCGCTCTTCATCCAGTTGTAACGCCACATACAGCAGCAACCTGTCATCAAAATTGCCCAAATCAAGCCCGGTCAGTTCCGATATACGATTAAGCCGATATTCCAGAGTATTACGATGAATAAACAACGCCTTTGACGTTGCCAGCGGTTGCACATTGTGGCGAAACCACGCCGCCAGCGTTCGCCGCAGCAAGCCGTTATTGTCCATCGCTTTCAGCCGCGCCAGCGGTCGCGCCAGTTCGTTGGCCTGCCAGTCGCCACGCAAACTGTCGAGTAACACAGGTAACATCAGATCCTGATAAAAATAGCAGCGACTTTCTGGCATCCGCTGTTTACCCACCACCATCGTCGTTTTCGCCGTACGATAGGATCGGGCAATACTGCCAGGACCGGTAAAATAGTTGCCCAGCGAAACGCGAAAACGCAGCTGGCCATACTCTTTCATGCGGGTAATCAGTTGTTCAACTCGCTTACGATGATCTTCTGCGTCCCAGCGCCCAAAAGAGTTCAACGCCGGTTTCAACACCACCATTTCGGTTAGCGAGACAATCGCCACCAGATTATTACGCTCGGGCGTAGTCAGCGCATTTTGCAGTTGCTGTAACTCCGCCATTGCGCTGTCCACGCCAAGCTGACCGCTGTCGACCTCAACAATAGCCACCACTCGCGGTTGATTGAGATCGATCCCCAGCCGTTGCGCCCATTCAGTAAGTGCGGGAGTATTCTCCTCAGCCTGAATGAGGTTCATCACCAGTTCTTCCCGCAAACGGCTATCCTGCGCCAACAGGTGCATCAACCGCGACTGTTCCAGCATCATTTCAGCCGTCATGCAGACCAGTTCGCCATATTTACGCAGATTCTCTGGTTCACCTGTCAGGCCAATTACGCCGACAATTTCACCTTCCAGCCGTAACGGTAGATTAATCCCCTGCCGCACACCGTGCAGATGACGTGCCACCGCGTCATCGATATCGACGACTCGTCCTTGTGAAAGTACCAGCAATGCTCCTTCGTGCAATTCACCAATACGCTCACGATCGCCGCTGCCGATAATTCGCCCGCGGGCATCCATTACGTTGATATTGGTATCGATGATGCGCATGGTACGTGCCACGATATCCTGCGCCATTTTGGTATCAAGATGCCAGCCAGCCATAAGTCCTCCATTATGCACGGCTTAGCATAAGGAAGTACGTAACGTACGGCATTGTGCAAATGCCCAAAGGATGATGAAGATGTATGGAGTTGTGGTAAAGTTCACAGATTGTAAGGAGAACCCCTTCCCGTTTTCAGGAAGGGGTTGAGGGAGATTACTGCATTAACAGGTAGATGGTGCTGTCGCCGCGCTGAATGTTCAGTGCCAGCACAGACGGTTTGCTGTCGAGAACTTTACGCAGTTCAGCGATGTTTTTCACTGCCTGCTGGTTCGCGCCAATAATCACATCACCTTTCTTCAGGCCGATCTGCGCAGCCGGAGTGCCCGTTTTCACGTTGTTCACCACCACGCCCTGATCTTTGCCTTTGTTACTCATCTCAGCGCCTTCAATGCCGTTGAAGATGGTGCTGGAATCAACCTGATTCTGGCTGCTCTGCTGAAGTTCCAGGTTCACGTTAACCTGCTTCCCGTCGCGCAGTAAGCCCAGGGTCAGTTTGCTACCTACCGGCATAGTGCCCACCTGAGCACGCAGTGCGGCAAAGCTGCTGATTGGCTTACCGTTCAGTGAGGTGATCACATCACCCGCTTTAATGCCCGCTTTCGCGGCGGAAGAATTCGGCAGAACCTGGCTTACGAAAGCACCGCGCTGGGCGTCAACTTTCATCGCTTTCGCCAGATCGGAGTTCAGCTCAGTGCCCATAATACCCAACTCACCACGTTTCACCTGGCCGTATTCCACCATCTGCGAGGTCAGGTTTTTCACCATGTTGCTCGGGATAGCAAAACCGATACCGATGTTTCCGCCGTCCGGTGCGAGAATCGCGGTGTTGATACCAATCAGTTCGCCGTTCAGGTTAACCAACGCACCACCTGAGTTACCCCGGTTGATCGCTGCATCAGTCTGGATGAAGTTTTCGTAGTTTTCAGCGTTCAGGCCGCTACGTCCCAGCGCAGAGACAATCCCGGAAGTTACTGTCTCGCCCAGGCCGAACGGGTTACCAATTGCTACGGTGTAATCACCCACGCGCAGCGCATCAGAATCCGCCATCTTAATTGCGGTCAGGTTTTTCGGGTTCTGGATCTGGATCAGCGCGATATCAGAGCGCGGATCTTTGCCAACCATCTTCGCGTCGAACTTACGACCATCGCTCAGTTGGACTTTAATCACCGTCGCGTTATCAACAACGTGGTTGTTGGTGACGACATAGCCTTTATCGGCATCAATGATAACGCCGGAACCCAGCGCCATGAATTTCTGTTGCTGGCCGCCGCCATTACCGCCCTGGCCCCCCTGGCAGAACGGAGAGCTCTGGAACGGAGAACCCTCCTGGCAGAACGGAGAATCATCACCGAAGAACTGCTGGAAATTACGCGGCATACGCGGCGTATTAACGGTTGTGCTACCTTCTACGTTAATGCTGACCACTGAAGGCATCACCTTTTCGAGCATCGGTGCAAGGCTTGGCATCTGCTGGGCTGTCGTTGCTGAAGAAGTCTCAGCCGCCGTTGCAGAGAGCGGAGATAACGCCAAACCTAAACTCAGAGCCAGTGCACTCAGTGCTAATGTGGTTTTTTTCATGTATTTCAGTCTCGATTAACAGATAACGCAAAATTGCTGTGTTCTTCAGATTCGTTTTATAGCGCGAAGTTCCGAACTAAAGTTTCTGCAAAAGGTAAAAATTTATTGTTCGTCTTTACAAAAGCCTGGTTATTGTTCTACGGCCATCAGACGTCGGTATTCATCCCACGCATAGAGGTCGGTCATACCGCTGATATAATCCTGCAGCAGGCGGCAACGGTAATAATATTCCCATAGCGGAAACTCAGGAGAATCTGACGGTAATTTACTGACAGCCTCGACATAGGCCAGCCGATGGCGCGTCGAGAGTTTGTGGAATAAGCGCGTTTCAATAGGGAAACGTTTCACCCGTTCTTTTTCTACCAGTTCAGTAAAGTCTGATAACGGCAGGTTTAATAAAGGACGATAAATCTCTAATAATCCGCTAATGACCCGATAGCCCTGCAATTCAAGCTGCTCGACATCTGGATGGCTAAACACATGTTTTACAGCGACATTTTTATATAGCTTAAGAAGATCGCTGCATTCGCTGGCATCTTCCAATAATGCATGATTAAACGTTCCGGCGAAAATCGCAGGCAGATTATCAATAAATCGTTGTGCCGCATAGGGTACCAGTTTATTTAGGGTGTTTACCCGTAAATACATAAAAAACTGATCTTCCGTACTGCGGCTTAAACTATTTGAGCGTGATTTTTCCCAGGCATTTTCAACCACCAGCGAAAAGAGCGAACCTTTCTCATGCTGGCCCCACGCCTCGTGCAAATGATGATAAAGCTGCTCAACGGTAAATATCCTTTTCTCTACCGCATCTTCAAGGTCTGCCACACAATAGGAGATGTCGTCGGCAGCTTCCATAATCCACGTTAACGGAAAACGACTGTAAAGCGCCAAATTAAGTTCTTTACGCAACCGGGCAATATAGGCTTCTTCGGAAAGATAATAGCCCGGCTTTTTCATTAAATAGTGATGTGTCTCAGGCGTTTCGCCACGCCACCACGCCGGACGGGTATATTTTAAAATACCGCCAACCTGTGCCCAGGTGAGATTCATCCGCATCAATGTATGCACCAAACGAATACCCTGTGCGTTACCTTCAAAATGACATAAGTCCTGACGAATCTTGCGCCGCAGCGCGTTAAGCGGTTCTTCCCCGTCCCGTAAACGTAGTGCCGCCACGCTGCAGCGATCGTCAGTCAGAGGCTGGCTTTCGGCATCTTCCGGGTACAAACGCTGGCGAAACCAGTCATTTATCGCCGCTTCGCCAAAATGACCAAACGGCGGATTGCCGATATCGTGCATCAGGCATGACATCTCAACAATGCTTTCAAAGGGCCCGGTCAGTTCATCGAGACCATACGCCTCCAGTAATTTAAGCTCTTTCAAACGGCTTAAAATTTCTTTAGCGATGTAGCGCCCCACCTGCTGGACTTCCATCGAGTGGGTAAGACGCGTGCGCACGGCGGCATTGCGCTCCAGTGGAAAAACCTGGGTCTTTTGTTGCAGACGACGAATTGCCGGAGAGTTGATGATACGCCCGCGATCGCTCTCGAAGATCCGCAGAATCTCATGTTCGGTTTTAACGCCCTGCGGTGAACGGTAACGACGATGCCAGTTTATTTTTTTTCGGAAATCAATCTGTGCCATGTCCTCTCCCGCGTGAGAAATACGCTTCCCCGTAAGCGCATGGTAAACTATGCCTTCAAATCGGGCTTATCGCGAGTAAATCTATGAAAATCGGCATCATTGGTGCAATGGAAGAAGAAGTTACGCTGCTGCGTGACAAAATCGAAAACCGTCAAACTATCAGTCTGGGCGGTTGCGAAATCTATACCGGCCAACTGAATGGAACCGAGGTTGCGCTTCTGAAATCGGGCATCGGTAAAGTCGCTGCGGCGCTGGGTGCCACTTTGCTGTTGGAACACTGCAAGCCAGATGTGATTATTAACACCGGTTCTGCCGGTGGCCTGGCACCAACGCTGAAAGTGGGCGATATCGTTGTCTCGGACGAAGCGCGTTATCACGACGCGGATGTCACGGCATTTGGTTATGAATACGGTCAGTTACCAGGCTGCCCGGCAGGCTTCAAAGCTGACGATAAACTGATCGCTGCCGCTGAGGCCTGCATTGCCGAACTGAATCTTAACGCTGTACGTGGCCTGATTGTTAGCGGCGACGCTTTCATCAACGGTTCTGTTGGTCTGGCGAAAATCCGCCACAACTTCCCACAGGCCATTGCTGTAGAGATGGAAGCGACGGCAATCGCCCATGTCTGCCACAATTTCAACGTCCCGTTTGTCGTAGTACGCGCCATCTCCGACGTGGCCGATCAACAGTCTCATCTTAGCTTCGATGAGTTCCTGGCTGTTGCCGCTAAACAGTCCAGCCTGATGGTTGAGTCACTGGTGCAGAAACTGGCACATGGCTAAGTCACTGTTCAGGGCGCTGGTCGCCCTGTCTTTTCTCGCGCCGCTGTGGCTCAATGCCGCGCCGCGCGTCATCACGCTTTCTCCCGCCAACACTGAACTTGCCTTTGCCGCCGGGATCACGCCGGTTGGGGTCAGCAGCTATTCCGACTATCCTCCACAAGCGCAAAAGATTGGGCAGGTTTCCACCTGGCAGGGGATGAATCTGGAACGCATTGTCGCGCTGAAACCCGATCTGGTGATTGCCTGGCGTGGAGGTAATGCCGAGCGGCAGGTTGACCAGCTGGCTTCGCTGGGAATAAAAGTGATGTGGGTCGATGCGACAAGCATTGAACAAATTGCCAATGCGTTACGTCAACTGGCCCCCTGGAGTCCGCAACCGGATAAGGCCGAACAAGCCGCGCAATCCCTGCTGGATCAGTACGCGCAATTGAAAGCGCAATATGCTGATAAACCTAAAAAACGTGTTTTTCTGCAATTCGGCATTAATCCGCCATTTACCAGTGGAAAAGAGTCGATTCAGAACCAGGTACTCGAAGTTTGTGGCGGAGAAAACATCTTTAAAGACAGCCGGGTTCCCTGGCCGCAAGTTAGCCGCGAACAGGTGTTAGCACGCTCGCCACAGGCGATTGTCATTACAGGCGGACCGGACCAAATTCCTAAAATCAAACAATACTGGGGTGAACAGCTCAAAATTCCCGTTATTCCTCTCACGAGTGACTGGTTTGAACGTGCAAGCCCACGTATTATCCTCGCTGCACAACAGCTCTGTAATGCGCTTTCACAGGTAGATTAGTGCCTGACCTTTTCAGGTGCTCAGTGGGGATTGAACAATGCTCGTCTATTGGCTGGATATAGTCGGCACAGCGGTATTTGCTATCTCTGGCGTTTTGTTAGCCGGAAAATTGCGTATGGACCCTTTTGGCGTTCTGGTATTGGGCGTGGTTACCGCAGTAGGCGGCGGAACAATTCGCGACATGGCGCTGGATCACGGCCCGGTATTTTGGGTGAAAGATCCCACCGATCTGGTCGTTGCAATGGTCACCAGCATGCTGACCATCGTGCTGGTGCGCCAGCCAAGACGCTTACCAAAATGGATGTTGCCGGTGCTGGACGCCGTTGGTCTGGCGGTGTTTGTCGGCATTGGCGTGAATAAAGCCTTTAATGCGGAAGCCGGTCCGTTAATCGCGGTTTGTATGGGCGTCATTACTGGCGTTGGCGGCGGGATCATTCGTGATGTACTGGCCCGCGAAATCCCCATGATTTTACGTACAGAAATCTACGCCACTGCCTGTATTATCGGCGGTATTGTCCACGCTACGGCTTATTACACATTTTCCGTACCACTGGAAACAGCCAGTATGATGGGCATGGTCGTGACGCTATTGATTCGGCTGGCGGCTATTCGTTGGCATCTTAAGCTACCGACGTTTGCGCTGGATGAGAATGGTCGTTGAAGAGAGGAGATGTGCCGGATAGTTTATCCGGCACATGAACAGCAGATTAGATACTAAAGGAAGAACCGCAACCGCAGGTACTTTTCGCGTTCGGGTTGGTCACGATGAAACGAGAACCTTCCAGACCTTCGGTATAGTCAACGGAACCGCCGACCAGATATTGCAGGCTCATCGGATCAACCACCAGGCCAACGCCCTGTTTTTCGATGGTCATATCGCCTTCATTCACCTGATCATCAAAGGTGAAACCATACTGGAAGCCGCTGCAACCGCCACCGGTGATATACACGCGTAATTTCAGATTCGGGTTATCTTCGTCAGCGATCAGGCTTTTAACTTTGTTGGCTGCTGCGTCGGTAAACTCCAGCGGCAGTGCTACGTCATCACTCATATTTTGCTCCAAACGACATCGGCAATTGGGCAAATTCTAACCCAATAATAATCGCCATTATCTAATACCCTGGTATTTCGTTCAAGTATTCTCGCTGGCTGATGCGGCCTTGCTTCGCGCCAGTTGCTCAGCTTCCTGTTTTGCCAGCGTGCGCGCAAGAATCGCCGAGTATAGCGGTTTCCCACCGGTAAATTGTGCTAATAGTGTTGCGCCAAGACCGGTAATAATCATTGGCAAAATGAGCTGGTAGTTATCGGTCATTTCCAGAACCAGAATGATCCCCGTTAACGGCGCGCGAATAGATGCCGCCAGTAACGCCCCCATTCCGGCAATAGCAAACGTCCCCGCCTCAAGGTGATATTGCGGAAACAACTCAACGGCAACCATTCCGAAAGCGGTTCCCAGCACAGTACCCAGCGCCAGCATCGGGGCAAAAATACCGCCCGGCGCGCCGGAAGAGAAGCAGAGTAAGGTGGTAATGACCCGCGCGACGAAGATAAACACCAGCATTCCCATGCTGAAATTCCCCGCGGTAGCGATAGGAATCAGGTTAAAACCGCCGCCCGAAGTTGCTGGTGCCACAAACCCCAGCAATCCACACAGACCGCCAATCGCACCACCCATCAGTACCCATTTGGTAATATTGCCACCGTGCACACAGTGCAGCAAATCCTGCATCCCCAGCACCCATTTATTAAAAATAGGGCCGAAAATGCCAAAAATAATACCGAGGATCAGATAAAGCCACAGCGTATTAAGCGGCGCATCAGAAAGTTTACCGACGTCAATCAACGCAACTTCATGATTAAAAATCCGGTACATAATGGTCGACATAATGACGCCAATAAATACCGCTTTAATCGAAATTAACGTATAGCGAAACTGCGGACGCATCTCTTCGATAATAAACAAAATACCCGCCAGCGGCGCGTTAAAGGCCGCAGCCAGCCCCGCAGCAGCACCGGTTGCCAACAGCGTATGACGAGCTTCGTCACCTTTCAGGCGGAAAACATCGAGTACCATCCGCCCGATATTGCCGCCTATCTGCACGGTTGGCCCTTCGCGCCCCAACACCATGCCTCCGCCGAGTGTTCCCAGCCCGCCAAAGAATTTCACCGGCAACACACGCCACCAGCGAACGGGACGTTGATCTTCCAGCGCCCCTTCAATTTCCGGGATCCCCGAACCACCTGCTTCCGGCGCGTATTTGCGCACCAAAAAGTAGCCGAACATCGCCAGCACCGCCGAACAGAGAAAAGCGACGGTTAACAGAAGCGGATAATTATCAGCAGTATGTACCAGTGCCCCCATACGTTGGTTCTGCAACCAGGCGACACCTTTGTCAAAAGCAACCGCAGCCAGCCCGACAAGCGTGCCGACGACTGCCGCCATAAACAAAATGGCTAACGGGGTTTTATCGCGCTCAAGAAGTTGGCGAATCAGTTGTCTGCGTCGCAGGCGCGCGGCCTGCGGTGTTTCTAAAGAGGGAGTATCAGTTTTCATCCAATGATCACTTATTGGTCATACAAATAAGATGACGGCATTTTACTCGCACGTTCCATGAAAATCCTTTGCAAAGCGTAATGTTTCAAATGCACAAAACTTTTATACTCTAAGAAATCAGGATTGCACCAGTACAAGCAGCCTGATGTTTGACGAGTATTTAACTTGTTATGAATAACATAGAATAGCAGCCATTCACTTTTTCTACGAATCAGGAACCCTCCATGAGTAAGTCTGAAAATCTTTACAGCGCAGCGCGCGAGCTGATCCCTGGCGGTGTGAACTCCCCTGTTCGCGCCTTTACTGGCGTGGGCGGCACTCCACTGTTTATCGAAAAAGCGGACGGCGCTTATCTGTACGATGTTGATGGCAAAGCCTATATCGATTATGTCGGTTCCTGGGGGCCGATGGTGCTGGGCCATAACCATCCGGCGATCCGCAATGCCGTGATTGAAGCCGCCGAGCGTGGTTTAAGCTTTGGTGCACCAACCGAAATGGAAGTGAAAATGGCGCAACTGGTGACCGAACTGGTCCCGACCATGGATATGGTGCGCATGGTGAACTCCGGCACTGAAGCGACGATGAGCGCCATCCGCCTGGCCCGTGGTTTTACCGGTCGCGACAAAATTATTAAATTTGAAGGTTGTTACCACGGTCACGCTGACTGCCTGCTGGTGAAAGCCGGTTCTGGCGCACTCACGTTAGGCCAGCCAAATTCGCCGGGCGTTCCGGCAGATTTCGCCAAACATACCTTAACCTGTACTTATAACGATCTGGCCTCTGTACGCGCCGCGTTTGAGCAATACCCGCAAGAGATTGCCTGTATTATCGTCGAGCCGGTGGCAGGCAATATGAACTGCGTTCCACCGCTGCCAGAGTTCCTGCCAGGTCTGCGTGCGCTGTGTGACGAATTTGGCGCGTTGCTGATCATCGATGAAGTGATGACCGGTTTCCGCGTAGCGCTAGCTGGCGCACAGGATTATTACGGTGTGGAACCGGATCTCACCTGCCTCGGCAAAATCATCGGCGGTGGAATGCCGGTAGGCGCATTCGGTGGTCGTCGTGATGTAATGGATGCGCTGGCCCCGACCGGTCCGGTCTATCAGGCGGGTACGCTTTCCGGTAACCCGATTGCGATGGCAGCCGGTTTCGCCTGTCTGAATGAAGTCGCGCAGCCGGGCGTTCACGAGACGCTGGATGAGCTGACAACACGTCTGGCAGAAGGTCTGCGGGAAGCGGCAGAAGAAGCCGGAATTCCGCTGGTGGTAAACCACGTTGGCGGCATGTTCGGTATTTTCTTTACCGACGCCGAGTCCGTGACGTGCTATCAGGATGTGATGGCCTGTGACGTGGAACGCTTTAAGCGTTTCTTCCATATGATGCTGGACGAAGGTGTTTACCTGGCACCGTCAGCGTTTGAAGCGGGCTTTATGTCCGTGGCGCATAGCATGGAAGATATCAATAACACCATCGATGCTGCACGTCGGGTGTTTGCGAAGTTGTAATGATTTTGCCTCGCCCACCGGGCGAGGCATTCTATTAACGGCTCTGCTTTCTCAACAAATAGATAAAATATGGCGCGCCGATAAAGGTCGACAGCAGCCCCGCCGGGATCTGGAATGGAAACAATACCATCCGCCCACACCAGTCAGCGAACACCAGCAGTAAACCACCCACCAGCGCCGAAATTACGATGTGTGGCATCGTCCGTCGAAAGCCCATCATCCGCGCAATATGCGGTGCCATTAAACCAACAAAACTCAACGGTCCAATGGTCATTGTCGCGGTCGCCGTCAGGCAAGCCGCTAACAGCAGCAGCGCAATTCGCGTCGGCGTCAGCGCCATCCCCACGGCTCGTGCGGTATCACCACCCAGCGGTAAAATGGTCAGCCAGCGGCGGCACAGCGGGGTAATCGCCAGCAAAATCACCATCACAATTCCGGTACGCCAGACCTGCGCATCGGTCGCGTTGTAGGTCGAACCGGAAATCCAGGTCAGAACTTGCGCCATTCGCGGGTCACCACTTGCCTGCAACATCATCAAAAGCATGGTGAACGCGGTACTTAACGCCATTCCCGCCAGTAACATGCGGTGTGGGGAAAATCCACCACGTCCGGCGGCGATCATAATGATCAACAGCGTCACCGCCGCCCCGAGACTGCCTGCGGGTAACAGCCAGCCAAAGGCATTACCCGGCACCAGAAACAGCATTAACACCACGCCAAACGCCGCGCCGGAGCTAATCCCCAGCACTTCCGGGCTTGCCATCGGGTTTCCGGTCAGCCGCTGAATAATACAGCCCGCCACCGCCAGCATGACGCCCGCAAACAGCGCAGCCATAATTCGCGGCCAGCGCCAGGGCATCAAATCCTCGAGCAACGCCCCGCTCGCCCACGTCCAGCCGTGCGCATCACGACCAAACGACAGCGCCACCACCACAGCCATCAACAGCAGCACGCCGCCCGCGAGGGCAAACGCCAGCACGTGTTGGCGTTCAGTCGCGACACGATCGTTGACCTTCATATCCGGCGCGCTAATGCTGCGTAAACGCGGCAGCAACCACAGTAGCAGCGGCGCACCGATCAACGCAGTGACCGAACCGGTGGACACTTCCATCCACACGCGAGTCAGCCAGAGGATGATTTGATCAGAAAGCCACAGAATTAACGCACCAATCAGCGATGCCAGCATCAACCGTGGCAACAAACGCCGCGTCCCCAGCATTTTCGCCAGCAGTGGCGCGAACAACCCGATAAAGCCGATAATCCCCACCGCGTTCACCAGCAGCGCACTGATGACAATCGCCAGCGACAACGCCGCCAGACGAGCGAGCGACAAGGCCAGCCCGAGATTGCGCGCCACGCCATCATCAAGCCCCATCAGAGTTAACGGGCGAAGTAGCAATAACGTCAGCATCACGCCGCCCAGCAGCTGCGGCCATAAACGTTCAACGCCGCCCCAGTCGGTTTGCGTCAGCGTTCCGGTGCTCCACAGGAACATGCTTTGCAGTTGGTCATGATGGAAGATAACCAGTAACTGATTGATTGCGCCGCAATAAAGGCTCACTACCAGCCCCGCGAGGATCAGCGTTACCGGCGAAAGACGTTTCCCCCACGCGACGCCAAAGACGATTAAGCCAACAACACAAGCCCCTGCCAGCGCAGCAAACTGGCTCGCCATCGCGCCGGGGATTGCCCAGAGCGTGGTGACGGTAATCCCCAGTTGCGCGCCTGTTGCAACACCCAATGTCGTCGGTTCCGCCAGCGGGTTACGCAGCACTTGCTGAAACAGCACGCCCACCAGCCCCAGGCCCGCGCCCACCAGCAGCGAAATCGCCAGACGCGGCAACAAGCTGTAGTGAAAAATCATCTGCTCGATGACGTCAATATCCGGCGACCAGGCGGCCTGCGCCCACTGGCTGCGCGGCAGCGCCTGCGAGAAGTTCATCCAGGTCAACGCCGCAGCAGCAACCACCAGCAGCGCCAGCAATAACACCGGAAAAAGCGCAATTCGTTTACTCACGCTTTACCTCCGATGGCGTTATCCAGAATACGCACAAAGTGCATTGCAGAAAGCGTCGCACCATAGAACCAGACCGCCGGAACGCGCTGAAAGCGTCCGGCGCGAACATACGGCATGGCCTGCCACAGCGGGGTTGCCATTAGCGCATCCATGTCTTTGCTGTTGTCGTGATCAAAACAGAGCACATCAACGTCTTTATACGCTGCCAGACGATCGATACTGACGGCGGTACTGCCCCAGAAGTTGGTTTCCCCTTGCCAGGCATTTGGGATGCCGTACTCATCGAGAATTTCCTGGAACAAGCTGTTTGGACCGAAGACCAACATATGGCGCGGATCGATAAGCGTCGTCAGCAATAACGGGCGTGCACCACGCTTCACAAAGCGGGGTTTCATGCTGCGGATAAAGTCTTCATAGTGCGTTAAATGCGTTTCCGCTGCGCTTTGCAGGTTAAGTAAATCTGCCATTTCCGTCAGTGATTTACGCGCCATCGCCAGTGGCTGTTTGCCGTCGCTGAAGTTAAATCCGCGCCCCGGCGCAATACGTGCCAGCATTTCTGGTGAAGGGCCATATCCTGCAGACCAGACCATAAACGACGGTTTCATTTCGGTCAGCAGTTCAAGGTTGGGTTCTGTACGCAAACCAACGTCAATCACTGAGTCCGGCAATGGCGGTTCGCTGACCCACAGGCGATAGTTGATGGTGTCCGCCACGCCGTAAGGCACGATGCCGAGCGCCAGCAGTAACTCCACCGGCAACCACTCCAGTGCCACAATACGATTGGGATCAATAACTGCCGCGTGGGCGGTATTCATCTGCCATAAGAACGGAGAAAGCGCCATCGCCGTTAACAGTCGGCGGCGCGAAATAAGAGGTAAGCCGCTCATCAATAAACAAAACTCACAGGTGCAGCACCCGCCGGATGCGGCAGAATACCCATCGGGATGCCATAAATCATTTCGAGGGTTTCGCCGCGCATAATTTCCGCAGGCGTTCCCTGAGCAATCATTTCACCGCCGCGCAGGGCGACCAGATAATCACAGTAGCGCGCCGCCATATTGATATCGTGCAGCACGGCAATGACCGTCAGGCCACGCTCCTGACTTAAACGATGCACCAGCGCCAGTACATCAACCTGGTGGGCGATATCCAGCGCCGAAGTCGGTTCGTCGAGCAACAGACAGCGGCTATCCTGCGCCACCAGCATGGCGATCCACGCCCGCTGACGTTCGCCGCCAGAAAGGCTATCGACCAGCCGATGCGCCAGCGGTTTTAAGCCAACCAGCGAGATAGCTTCCTCGACCTTTTCGCGATCTGCCGCACCAAAGCGCCCTAGTGCGCCATGCCACGGGTAACGACCAATCGCCACCAGTTCACGCACGGTCATCCCTTCTGCCGGAGGAAGCTGCTGCGGTAAATAAGCCACTTTGCGGGCAAACGCTTTGCTGCTCCAGCTTTCCAGCGGTTGGGCATCAAGAAGAATCTCCCCTTCCGACGGTGGCTGGTGACGACCAAGCATTTTGAGCAGAGTGGATTTACCAGAACCGTTGTGACCAATCAGACCAGTCACTTTCCCGGCAGGAAAGGTTAACGACAACGGATGCAAAAGCGTGCGCCCGGGCACACGAAAGGAGATATTACGCAGTGCAAAAGTGGTATCGGAATGATTCGTGTATTCCTGCATAACAGCCAACTTGTGAAACGGGCACGGAAATCCGTGCCCCAAAAGAGAAATTAGAAACGGAAGGTTGCGGTTGCAACGACCTGACGTTCTGCGCCCCAGAAGCAACCATAAGTGTTAAAGCAGCTGGCGACGTATTCACGATCAAACAGGTTGTTGACATGCAGCGCCACGTTGGAGCCCGCCATGCCGACTCGCGCCAGATCATAACGCACTAACGCATCCACGACCGTATAACTTCCCACTTTAAAGGAGTTAGCCGGATCACCATAGCTGGAGCCAGTATAACGACCACCGGTGCCCAGCGTCAGACCTGAAAGCGGACCGTCAAAGAAGGTATAGTCAGCCCACAGCGAAGCCATGTGTTTTGGCACCTGTGCAGGCGTATTGCCTTTGTAGGTAGTATCGGTAGTGTATTCCGCATCGGTGTAAGTATAAGAACCGACTACGTTAACACTCGCCGACAGTGCCGCTTTCGCTTCCAGCTCTACGCCACGCGCACGAATCTCACCGCCTTCAACCGAGAACAGTGAACCGTTCGGATCCGCCATCAGGTTATTAGTTTTGGTAAGCTGATACAGTGCGCCAGTCACCACAATTGGGCGATCTTCTGGCACATATTTCACGCCGACTTCATACTGTTTGCCTTTCGAAGGTGCAAACAGATCACCGTTCGCATCAGTCTGTGAAGCGGGTTCAAATGATTCACTGTAGCTGAAGTAAGGCGTTACGCCGTTGTCGAACAGGTAGTTTACACCACCACGCCAGGTGAACTCTTTGTCGTCACGTTCAGATTTATTACCGTAATCACGGTTGAAAGATGACTGATCGGCCCAGTCATAGCGACCGCCAAGCGTAACCAGCACTTTATCCCACTGCGCCTGATCCTGAACATACAGGCCGGTTTGTTTCTGTTTCAGCAGAACGCGGTATGGACCAGACGGATTCGGGTGAGCGCCAAAATCAAAGTCACTACGGTCTAAATTATAGATATCAGATGGTGCAACTGAACCGGCATATCCGAACCAGGAGTCGATGTCATTACGCATACGCATAAAGTCAACGCCAGTCAGCAGAGTGTGATCCACAGAACCGGTTGCGAATTTGCTTTGCAACTGAGTATCAACAGAGAAGTTTTCTAACTTCTCATTATCGATAACGTACTGACGAGTCAGTGTATGGCCCCATTGAGACTGCGGGATACTTAAACATGGACTCGCCTTGAGTGCCTCCTGGTCTTTGGTATACAGCGGATCTGAACACATACCGTAGCCATATACGCTCTTTTGCGAAACTTTATTTTGCGCAAAGCGCAGGTTCTGACGCACAGTAAAGGTGTCGTTAAATTCGTGGTCGAAGCTATAACCAATCATCTTCTCGTTACGAGAATAGGTGTTGTTCTTCGCCCCTTCGTTAAAGTCTGTCGGCAGACGCTTACCGTTTGGCAGCGGCTCAACGGTCCCCTCTTTCGGCAGCCAGCCGTAATAACCAGTTTCCGGCTCGTTCTGGAAGTAAGAAAGGAAGGTGAAATTGGTTTTATCGTCCGGACGCCAGGTGAACGCCGGTGCAATAGCATAACGCTGCTCTTCTGACCCTTTCTGCTGGGCATTGGCAGAACGCGCAAGACCGGTCAGGCGATAAGAATAAACGCCGTCATCATCCAGTGCATCGCTGAAGTCAAAACCGGTCTGGAACAGGCTGTCAGTCCCGGCCTTAAACTGAACTTCTTTCAACGGTTCAGTGGTCGGACGCTTGCTGACCATATTCAACAGACCGCCAGGACTGCTTTTACCGTAAAGCACGGAAACCGGACCACGCATAATTTCAGCACGTTCCAGCATATACGGGTCGATGACCGCATCGTTATAGAAGTTGCCCTGCAACTTCAGGCCATTCAGATAGTTATTCTGGCTTTGGCCGTCTGCCGCAAATCCGCGGATGATCAGGTAATCATAAGTATTAGATGCGCCACGGGTTCCCACAGCAACGCCAGGGGTATAGCTAAGCGCTTCTTTCACCGACTTAGGCTGATGCAGCGCCATCTCTTCAGCGGTGACGACAGAAATAGATTGAGGTACTTTTTGAATCGGCGTATCGGTTTTAGTGCCGGTAGCTGACTGTCGCGCCGCAATAGTTGCAGCCGGCCCCCATGCGCTTTCTTGCGGCGCAGGTGCAGCGGTAACGGTGATAGTGTCTTCTTTCGGTTCAACCGCTGCCTGTGCATAAACAGACATGCCGCTAACCGCTGTGGCTACTACAACTGCGATTTTACGCAGTGAGTGTTTTGGCTGAGCAGTTTTGGAAGGTGCCATTGGTATTTCTCTGGTGTAAAGTGAATGATAACGTAAACGAGAATGATTATTATAAAGATGAGATAATATTCGAAACGCTGGCGGGTTCGCAAGCGGTACGCAATCTGCGCATTCCTGAAGGGTCAATAAACAATCAGATGAAAAGAAAGGGTTAATACTTTGGAGGGGATGTTATTTTACCGGATGGCAGCTCGCCATCCGGTATCTCACGCTTAGACGTTAATTACTCCCAAACATATCTTTAATCCAACCGGCTACACCGTCGCTGTCTTTCTGCTCTTGCTGAGCAGGTTGCTGTTGCGGCTGTTGCTGCGGCTGAGAAGACTGATCAAACGGATTGCCTGACGGTTGCTGCTGCATCTCACTCTGCTGGCACAGCAATTGCGGATCGCTGGTCCAGACCGGCAAGACACGCATGCCACCGCTGCAAACAAAGTTGCCGTCGTAGTCCACGCCCATATCTGCAATATCTTCTGGCGGAACAAGATTCAGCGGCGTTGGCGTCTGGTTAGCCAGATAACGCTGATAAATCGACATTGCCCCGCTGGCACCATACAGTTTGGTCGGCTGGTTGTTATCACGGCCGACCCAGGTGATGGTCACCGTGCTCCCATCAATGCCCGCAAACCAGGTATCTACGTTATTGTTGGTAGTCCCTGTTTTCCCTGCCAGATGCAGGTTCGGGTATTTCGCCCCAAGCTGACGTCCCGTACCGCGTTGTACAACCTGCTGCATGGTCCATAGTGTCAGATACGCCGCCTGCGCCGGAACAGCGCGTTCCGCCTGCGGGAAGCTCTGATACAACACCTTGCCGTCTTCTGCGATGACTGAACGTAGCGCGGAAAGCGGAGCACGATTACCACCGCTGGCGATAGTCTGGAAGGCCTGCGCCACTTCGATTGGCGTTAAGTTCAACGCCCCCAACAACATTGCTGGAACTGGATTCAGTTGATCTTTCGGCACACCCAGTTTAATCCAGGTCTCCGTAACCGCAGGCAGCCCCAACGCCATGCCCAGATTCACCGTCGGCACGTTCATCGAACGGGTCAACGCATCTACCAGCATCACCCTGCCACTTTCGCTATAACGACGATCATCGTTCTGCGGTGACCAGACCTGGCCATTCGGCTGACGCAGCGCGATTGGCGCATCGGCAATCCACGTATTCAAACGATAGATTTTCGGCTGGCTTAAGGCCGTTAGATAAGTCGCTGGTTTTGCAAGGGAACCAATCGAACGACGCGCCTGCATCGCACGGTTGTAGCCCGCAAACTGCGGCTCAGAGCCACCGACCATCGCACGAACTTCACCGCTAAAGCGGTCAACAACCACAATCGCGGTTTCAAGATCGCTCAACTTACGCTGTTTCTTCAGTGCCGGAATGCCTTCCACAGCGGCTTTTTCTGCCGCGTCCTGGGCCACCGAGTCAAAGGTAGTGAAGATCTTCACGCCGGAGAGATCTTTTACCTTATCGCCTAATTTCGCCTGCAGCTCCTGACGCACCAGCTGCATAAAGGCTGGCTGAGGGGAGATCACCCCACCGCGCGGCTGAACACCCAGCGGACGCGCACTCAGCATGTCGTAGAGTTCTTGATCAATAATTTGTTGCTGTTGCAGCAAACGTAGTACCAGATTACGTCGCTCCAGCGCCAGTTTCGGGTTACGCCACGGGTTGTAGATGGACGCCCCTTTCACCATACCGACTAACAGCGCCTGCTGATCGAGGCTTAGCTCTTCTACCGGGCGACCAAAGTAATACAAGCTCGCCAGCGGGAAGCCGCGGATTTCGTTGTCACCGCTCTGACCGAGATACACCTCGTTCATATACAGCTCAAGAATACGGTCTTTGCTGTAACGCGCGTCCATGATCAGCGCCATGTAGGCTTCGTTCGCTTTACGCCAGTAAGAACGCTCGCTGGAGAGGAACAGGTTTTTAACCAACTGTTGCGTCAGCGTACTCGCCCCCTGCACCGTGCGTCCGGCAGTCAGGTTTGCCAGCACCGCACGTCCGATTGAGTAGAGACTGATCCCATCATGCTCGTAGAAATGACGGTCTTCTGTCGCCAACAAAGTATCCACCAGCAAATCCGGGAAACCACTGCGCGGCACAAACAGACGCTGCTCACCGTTTGGCGAAGAAATCATGGTGATCAGGCGCGGATCAAGACGGAAGAAACCGAACTGACGGTTGTTCTCCATATTGACGATCGTCGCCAGATGATCGCCATCAAAGGTCAGACGCGCGCGCACCTGCCCTTCTTTGCTGTCCGGGAAATCAAACGGACGGCGGATCATCTCAATGCTGTTGGCCTGTACGGTAAACTCGCCAGGACGGGTCATTTTCGAGACCTGGCGATACTGGGTCGCCTCCAGCAGCTTCACCATCTCGTTCTTGCTGATGGTCATGTCTGGCTCAAGGTTGACCATTCGACCATAAACTGCCGCGGGCAATTGCCAGACCTTGCCATCAATACGGCTGCGAATTTTTTGATCGAGATAAACGCCGTAAATGGCGATCATCACGGCAAAAACGATAGCCAGTTTTAGCAGCAGCCATAGCCAGCCGCGTTTGCCACGAGGCTTACGCCCTTTGCCCTTACCTTTGCGCGGCATCGGTTCTTCATCCTCATAGTCATCATAATCGTCGTAATCATCGTCATCTTCGTAACGACGACGGCTTACCTTTTGTTTGACCGGACGCGTCGGTTTCCCTTTGCGTCCAATTGGCTCGCGGTCATTCCCGGCCATGCTTTTTCTCCGCAATAATCAGGCGCAAAAGCCCGATTTTCTGTTCTTCTGTTGCAAGACAGAAGAAGATATCTCTCAAATTTGCTTTGGTCTTCACGAATACTTTTTCGTTCGTCGCGTCGGTGCGGTGTTTGCCGGGTCGTCCGGCCAGACATGTTTGGGATAACGCCCTTTCATCTCTTTTTGCACCTCACGGTACGCTCCTTTCCAGAAGGCGCTCAAATCACGCGTGATTTGCAGCGGCCTTTGGGCAGGGGAAAGCAACTCCAGCACCAACGGTACGCGCCCCTGGGCGATAGTCGGATTAGTGGCCTCACCAAACATCTCCTGCATTCTCACCGCCAGCGCGGGCGGGTTATCTTCATGGTAACGAATGGCGATCCGGCTTCCCGTCGGCACAGTGTAATGCGCAGGCAATTCACTATCCAGACGTTGCTGCATTACCCAATCAAGTAATCCACGCAGTGCCTGATAAATATCGAGTGATTTCAGGCCGCGTAGCGAATGTACGCCTGTCATATGCGGCAGTAGCCACGTTTCCAGCGTCGCCAACAAACTTTCATCATCAACCGCTGGCCAGTCATATTCCGGCAACCACTTTGCGGCGCATAACAAACGCAAGCGTAGCTGTTCCGCTTCCGCCGTCCAGTTGAGCACGCTTAAACCTTTATCACGAATGCCGTTAAGCATCGCCTGATGCAACTCGTCTTCCGAGGGTTTCGCCAGCGGTTGCACTTTTACCATCAACTGACCAATTTGCAGCCGACGCCAGGCTTTCAGCGTACCTTGCGCGTCATCCCACTCCACAGTGTCAGACTGCTGTACCAGCTGCGGGCAGCGTTGTACTAACTCATCAATATCGACCGGCAGCGCCAGTAAAATCCGCGCATCCGGCGAGGCGCTGCCCTGCAATAATAACGGTGCGATCAACCATTCGTGGCGGCTTAGCGCATCGTCGGCATCGAGCATCGCCCCCATGCCGTTCGCCAGTTGATAGCGTTCATCTTGCCCACGGCGACGAGCAATGCGATCGGCATACGCTCTGGCAAGTAGCGGCGCGATAAGCGAACTGTCTGCCTCACCGCCGCGTACGTTTAAGCGTTTTAACAGTTGCTGACTACGTTGCTGCCAGGCGGGTTGATTGCGCGAAAACGCCACGCCCAGGTCACTATTGCCCATCCGTGGCGGCTCTTCGAGAATGGCGGCAATTTTTGCCGCGGTAGCAGCTTCGTCGTCGTTCTTCGCGCTAACCAGCATTGCCGCTAAACGCGGATCGTTACCCAGCGCTGCCATTTTTTGCCCTTGCGCGCTTAGGCGTTCGCCATCCAGCGCCCCCAGCATCTGTAACAGGCGTTTCGCGGCCAGTAGATTCACCGTTGGCGGTTGATCCAGCCAGCTCATCTGCGCCGGATCGCCGCATCCCCATTGCAGTAATTCCATCAGCAAACCGGAAAGATCGCTTTGTAAGATCTCCGGTTCACTTTGCGCGGCAGCGCGTTCTGCTTGTTCTTTGGCGATTAAATGCAGGCAGATACCCGGCTCCAGACGCCCGGCACGCCCGGCACGTTGCGTCATCGACGCCTGACTAACGCGTTGAGTAATCAACCGCGTAAGCCCTGTACGCGGATCAAAACGCGCCACCCTTTCCTGGGCACAATCCACCACCAGACGAATACCTTCGATGGTTAAACTTGTTTCAGCAATATTGGTCGCCAGCACCACTTTGCGCATCCCTTGCGGTGCCGGGAGGATCGCTTTTCGCTGATCGTTCAGCGACAACGCGCCATACAGCGGGCAGAGCAACACATCACTGCCGATGCGTGAAGTCAGTTGTTCCTGCACACGCTGAATTTCTCCGACGCCAGGTAAAAATAACAGTAATGATCCACTTTCCTGACGCAGCATTTCGGCGGTAGCAACCGCGACGGCTTCGTCAAAACGCTGATGAGCGGGCAGCGGCAAATAACGGCGTTCAACCGGAAACGAGCGCCCTTCTGAGATGACGACGGGCGCTTCTGGCAGCATTTGCTGCAAGCGGTCGTTGTCCAGCGTAGCCGACATAATCAGCAGTTTAAGGTCATCACGCAGACCTTGTTGCACATCGAGTAACAACGCCAATGCCAAATCCGCCTGCAAGCTGCGCTCATGAAATTCATCAAGGATCACCAATCCAACACCACTCAGTTCCGGGTCACGCTGGATCATCCGCGTCAGCACGCCTTCGGTAACCACTTCCAGGCGGGTATTCGGCCCGACGCAGTTTTGCGCACGCATCCGGTAGCCAACGGTATCGCCTGGCTTTTCGTTAAGCAGCTCCGCCAGTCGTTGCGCAACGTTACGCGCCGCCAGACGACGCGGCTCCAGCAGGATAATTTTCCCGTTAATGCCGGGATGCGCCAGCAGTTGCAGCGGCAGCCAGGTTGATTTCCCGGCCCCGGTCGGCGCACTTAATAACACCTGCGATGCACCATCGAGGGCAGCAAGTAACTCAGGTAAGACGGCAGCAACGGGCAACGACGACACAAAACGCTCCAGAGGGTTAACATTCTTCGCGCCACATTGTAGCATCGCGGTAATTCATAACCGAGTGCCTCACATGTCTGAACCGCAACGGCTGTTCTTTGCTATCGACTTACCTGCAGAAATCCGCGAACAGATTATCCGCTGGCGCGCCACACACTTCCCACCTGAGGCGGGACGTCCGGTCGCCGCCGATAATTTGCATCTGACTCTGGCATTTTTAGGCGAAGTGAGCGCAGAGAAAGAGAAGGCGCTTTCTCTTTTAGCCGGACGGATTCGTCAACCTGGTTTCACACTCACGCTTGATGACGCCGGTCAATGGCTGCGTTCGCGTGTGGTGTGGTTAGGGATGCGACAGCCGCCTCGCGGCTTAATCCAGCTGGCGAATATGCTCCGCTCACAGGCTGCCCGCAGCGGTTGTTTTCAAAGCAATCGTCCGTTTCATCCACATATTACCTTATTGCGCGACGCCAGCGAGGCGGTGACAATCCCGCCGCCAGGTTTTAACTGGTCGTATACGGTGACGGAGTTCACCCTTTACGCCTCCTCGTTTGCCCGTGGACGCACACGCTACACGCCGCTAAAACGCTGGGCGCTAACGCAATAACAAGGATTGTCGCAATGGAATTTTCTCCCCCTCTACAGCGCGCGACGCTAATTCAGCGTTACAAACGTTTTTTAGCCGATGTGATCACACCCGATGGTCGCGAATTAACGCTACACTGCCCGAATACGGGTGCGATGACCGGTTGTGCAACGCCTGGCGATACCGTCTGGTATTCGACTTCAGACAACACCAAACGGAAATACCCACACACCTGGGAATTAACTCAAAGCCAGAGCGGCGCAATTATTTGCGTCAATACGCTTTGGGCTAACAGGTTGACGAAAGAGGCTATCCTTAATGAATCAATTTCAGAGCTGGCAGGCTATAGCTCGCTGAAAAGCGAAGTAAAATACGGCGCCGAACGCAGCCGTATTGACTTTATGTTGCAGGCGGATTCGCGTCCAGACTGCTATATTGAAGTGAAATCGGTTACGTTAGCGGAGAACGAACAGGGATATTTTCCCGATGCGGTCACTGAACGAGGTCAGAAACACCTTCGGGAGTTGATGAGCGTAGCGGCTGAAGGCCAGCGTGCGGTTATCTTTTTCGCCGTGCTGCATTCAGCCATTACACGGTTTTCACCCGCGCGCCACATCGATGAGAAATACGCGCAACTATTGTCAGAAGCTCAACAGAGGGGGGTAGAAATTCTGGCTTACAAAGCGGAACTTTCTGCCGAAGGCATGGCTCTTAAAAAATCACTACCGGTTACATTGTAGTAGAGTAAGTAACTGGTTAATTTACATTCTGGTCGCGTGCGCAAATACGCTTTTCCTCACACAGTTGTCAAGTGTTACGTTTAGATAATTGCTATCCGGAAAAGCATCTGCTATTTATAGCGGCCTCATTTTTCCCCCGAACATGGGGATCGATAGTGCGTGTTAAGGAGAAGCAACATGCAAGAAGGGCAAAACCGTAAAACATCGTCCCTGAGTATTCTCGCCATCGCTGGGGTGGAACCATATCAGGAGAAGCCGGGCGAAGAGTATATGAATGAAGCCCAGCTGGCGCACTTCCGTCGTATTCTGGAAGCATGGCGTAATCAACTCAGGGATGAAGTCGATCGCACCGTTACACATATGCAGGATGAAGCAGCCAACTTCCCGGACCCGGTAGACCGTGCAGCCCAGGAAGAAGAGTTCAGCCTCGAACTGCGTAACCGCGATCGCGAGCGTAAGCTGATCAAAAAGATCGAGAAGACGCTGAAAAAAGTGGAAGACGAAGATTTCGGCTACTGCGAATCCTGCGGTGTTGAAATCGGTATTCGCCGTCTGGAAGCGCGCCCGACAGCCGATCTGTGCATCGACTGCAAAACGCTGGCTGAAATTCGCGAAAAACAGATGGCTGGCTAATTACAGCCGTTCCATCACGTTTACCACAGGCGGGAAATGCTCCCGCCTTATTTTTTGTTCAAAGAGATGACAGACACACACTATATTGGCCGCTTCGCCCCCTCTCCTTCCGGCGAGCTTCATTTTGGTTCTCTGATTGCTGCGCTTGGCAGCTATTTGCAGGCTCGCGCCCGGCAAGGTCGCTGGCTGGTACGCATTGAAGATATCGACCCGCCTCGTGAAGTTCCCGGTGCCGCAGAAACTATCCTGCGCCAGCTGGAACATTACGGCCTGTACTGGGACGGCGACGTTCTCTGGCAATCGCAACGTCACCACGCCTATCGCGAAGCACTCGCCTGGTTACATGAGCAAGGACTAAGTTATTACTGCACCTGCACGCGTGCGCGTATTCAAAGCATTGGCGGTATTTACGACGGTCATTGCCGGGATTTGCATCATGGACCAGACAACGCCGCAGTACGTATCCGCCAGCAGCATCCGGTCACCCAGTTTACTGACCTGCTGCGAGGCATTATTCACGCCGACGAAAAACTGGCACGGGAAGATTTTATTATTCATCGCCGTGATGGTTTGTTTGCCTATAACCTGGCGGTGGTGGTGGATGATCACTTCCAGGGCGTAAGCGAAATTGTCCGCGGGGCAGATTTGATCGAACCGACGGTGCGGCAAATCTCGCTGTACCAGCTTTTTGGCTGGAAAGTGCCAGATTACATCCATTTACCGCTGGCGCTTAATCCACAAGGCGCTAAACTTTCCAAGCAGAATCATGCGCCTGCGTTGCCGAAAGGCGATCCGCGCCCGGTGTTAATCGCGGCACTTCATTTTCTGGGTCAGCAGGTAGAAACACACTGGCAGGATTTCAGCGTCGAGCAAATCCTTCAGTCAGCCGTCAAAAACTGGACGCTGACCGCCGTGCCTGAGTCGGCAATTGTAAATTCAACATTCTCAAATGCGTCATGCTGAGCTATGATTAGCCGCTATTTTTTTGTCCTGAATGATGTTTGACACTACCGAGGTGTACTATTTTTACCCGAGTCGCTAATTTTTGCCGCAAGGTGCTAAGCCGCGAGGAAAGCGAGGCTGAACAGGCAGTCGCCCGTCCACAGGTGACGGTGATCCCGCGTGAGCAGCATGCTATTTCCCGCAAAGATATCAGTGAAAATGCCCTGAAGGTAATGTACAGGCTCAATAAAGCGGGATACGAAGCCTGGCTGGTTGGCGGCGGCGTGCGCGACCTGTTACTTGGCAAAAAGCCGAAAGATTTTGACGTGACCACCAACGCCACGCCAGAGCAGGTGCGCAAACTGTTCCGTAACTGCCGCCTGGTGGGTCGCCGTTTCCGTCTGGCTCATGTGATGTTTGGCCCGGAGATTATCGAAGTTGCGACCTTCCGTGGACATCACGAAGGTAACGTCAGCGACCGCACGACCTCCCAACGCGGGCAAAACGGTATGTTGCTGCGCGACAACATTTTCGGCTCCATCGAAGAAGACGCCCAGCGCCGCGATTTCACTATCAACAGCCTGTATTACAGCGTGGCAGATTTTACCGTCCGTGATTACGTTGGCGGCATGAAGGATCTGAAAGACGGCGTTATCCGTCTGATTGGTAACCCGGAAACGCGCTACCGTGAAGATCCGGTACGGATGCTTCGCGCGGTTCGTTTTGCCGCCAAATTGGGCATGCGCATCAGCCCGGAAACCGCCGAGCCGATCCCACGCCTGGCAACCTTACTGAACGATATCCCACCGGCACGTCTGTTTGAAGAATCGCTGAAACTGTTGCAAGCGGGCTACGGTTACGAAACCTATAAGCTGCTGTGTGAATATCATCTGTTCCAGCCGCTGTTCCCGACCATTACCCGCTACTTCACGGAAAATGGCGACAGCCCGATGGAACGCATTATTGAGCAGGTACTGAAGAATACCGATACGCGTATCCATAACGATATGCGCGTGAACCCGGCGTTCCTGTTTGCCGCCATGTTCTGGTACCCATTGCTGGAGACGGCACAGAAGATCGCCCAGGAAAGCGGCCTGACCTATCACGACGCTTTCGCACTGGCGATGAACGACGTGCTGGACGAAGCCTGCCGTTCACTGGCGATCCCGAAACGGCTGACCACGCTAACCCGCGATATCTGGCAGTTGCAGTTGCGTATGTCCCGTCGTCAGGGAAAACGCGCATGGAAACTGCTGGAGCATCCTAAGTTCCGTGCGGCATACGACCTGTTGGCCTTACGAGCCGAAGTTGAGCGTAACGCTGAACTGCAACGTCTGGTGAAATGGTGGGGTGAGTTCCAGGTTTCCGCGCCACCAGACCAAAAAGGGATGCTTAACGAACTGGATGAAGAACCGTCACCGCGTCGTCGTACTCGTCGTCCACGCAAACGCGCACCGCGTCGTGAGGGTACCGCATGACAGTGGCGTATATTGCCATAGGCAGCAATCTGGCCTCTCCGCTGGAGCAGGTCAATGCTGCCCTGAAAGCATTAGGCGATATTCCAGAAAGCCGCATTCTTGCTGTTTCTTCGTTTTACCGCACCCCACCGCTGGGGCCGCAAGATCAACCCGATTACTTAAATGCCGCCGTCGCGCTGGAAACCACTCTTGCCCCTGAAGAGCTACTCAATCACACACAACGTATCGAATTGCAGCAAGGTCGCGTCCGTAAAGCTGAACGCTGGGGACCGCGCACGCTGGATCTCGACATCATGCTGTTTGGTAATGAAGTAATAAATACCGAACGTCTGACCGTACCGCACTACGATATGAAAAATCGTGGCTTTATGCTGTGGCCACTGTTTGAAATTGCGCCGGAATTGGTATTTCCTGATGGCTTATCATTAGTTGAAGCTCTACAGGCAAAAGGCTTTAATGAATTAGATAAGTGGTAATTATTTTTCGTGTGAATATAAATATATTCTGAAAATAGCCTCAAGATATTGCAAATAATAATATATTTAAGATAAATAAAAACACAGAAAATATAATATAATTTCCTGAACTTCTAATTCCATACACCATCCCCCTTAATTTTTAAAGTTAATTTTACTAATTTTTATGTTTAGTAAAATTAACTTCCATATGTCATGATATTATGCAGAATGTCTGTCCAATGATGAATGAATGTTATACTTGGTAAAAAACAAACAGACATCATTAACAAAGTAACGTTCAGTTACATGGCATTGCATCAAAATCTCATCATCATGCAATGCTGTTATCTGCTTTATGGAATATTGATAAAGGATTTTTATGTCTAAAAAATTAGGTTTTGTGCTGTCCGGTATTATGTTGGCAATGGCTGCTGGTACTGCATTTGCTGCTAACGATATGGACGGTGGTCAGTTAAATATTAGCGGCCTGGTCGTTGATAACACCTGTGAAGCTCGTGTTGATGGCGGTAACAAAGACGGTCTGATCCTGCTGCAAACTGCTACCGTTGCTGAAATCACCGATGGTGTACTGGATACCACCGTAGGTGCTAAAGCTAAACCATTCAGCATTACTATTGACTGTAGCAAAGCTAACCCGGCTCCGGGTACTACTGCAAAAATGACCTTCGGTTCTGTTTTCTTTGGTAACAGCAAAGGAACACTGAACAACGACATGTCTATTAACACCCCGTCTGACGGCGTAAATATCGCTCTGCACAATATTGATGGTTCTGCTATTAAACAGGTTCAGGTCAATAATCCGGGTGATGTTTACAGCAAAACTCTGGATTCAACGTCTAAATCTGCAACCTACGATTTTAAAGCATCCTATGTTCGTGCGGATGCAAGCAAAGCAGCTACTGCCGGTTATGTAAAAACCAACTCAGCATATACCATTACTTACCAGTAAATATCAACCGCTTAAATTGATCGGATGAATATATACAGGGAATAACATCAAATATTTTTACTTTTGATAATTATTCCCTGTTTTAATTAATTCTGTAAGGAATGGTTTATGTTTTTTAATACTAAACATACCGCAGCATTGTGCTTAGCGAGCTGTATGGCTTTTAGCTCATCAGCTATTGCAGACATCGTAATTTCAGGTACACGCGTAGTTTATAAAAGCGAACAAAAAAACGTCAATGTACGTCTGGAAAATAAAGGCAATAACCCATTGCTGGTTCAGAGTTGGTTAGATACTGGCGATGACAACGCTGAACCAGGCAGTATTACTGTCCCCTTTACCGCTACGCCGCCAGTATCACGTATTGATGCTAAACGTGGCCAAACAATCAAACTGATGTACACCGCCAGCAGTGCTCTGCCAAAAGACAGAGAAAGTGTGTTCTGGTTTAACGTACTGGAAGTACCTCCAAAACCAGATGCAGCAAAAGCAGCAAACCAAAGCCTGCTACAACTGGCATTTCGCACACGTATAAAACTGTTCTATCGCCCGGAAGGATTGAGTGGAATTTCATCTGATGCACCATTGGCTCTGAAGTGGTCCTGGGCAACATCTGAAGGCAAAGCAGCATTACGCGTTGATAACCCTACGCCCTACTATGTCTCTTTTAGCAGTGGTGATTTAGAAGCCAACGGCAAACGCTACCCCCTGGATATGACAATGATTGCGCCGTTCAGTAACGACGTCATCAAGGTAAATGGGATGAGTGGCAGAACAAGCTCTGCAAAAGTGCATTTTTTCGCCATTAATGATTTTGGTGGATCTATTGAAGGCAACGCCAACCTTTAATCTGGCAAGGATATAACACAGCAGGAAGCAGAACGTGACTATTAAATCTACTAATCACCTTACCCACATCGCCACGTTTTGCGCTCTGCTGTATAGCAATAGTGCTTTATGCGCTGAACTCGTCGAATATGACCATACATTTCTGATGGGAAAGGATGCTTCAAATATCGACCTTAGTCGGTATACAGAAGGCAATCCCACACTACCTGGCATTTACGATGTCAGTGTGTATGTTAACGATCAACCCATCATGAGCCAAAGCATTGCTTTTGCTGTTATTGAAGGTAAAAAGAACGCTCAGGCCTGCATTACGCAGAAAAATTTATTGCAATTCCATATCAGTTCACCAGACAAGAATAGCGAAAAAGCCATTTTGCTTAAGCGAGACGAAGATCTTGGTGATTGCCTCAATCTGGCTGAAATGATCCCTCAATCATCCATTCGTTACGATGTTAACGATCAACGCCTGGATATCGATGTCCCCCAGGCATGGATTATGAAGAATTATCAAAACTATGTTGATCCCTCTTTGTGGGAAAATGGCATTAATGCAGCCATGCTTTCCTACAACCTCAATGGATATCACAGTGAAAGTCCAGGCAGAACAAATGACAGTATCTATGCGGCATTCAACGGTGGGATAAACTTAGGCGCGTGGCGGTTACGTGCCTCAGGTAACTACAACTGGATGACCAATGTCCATAGCGATTACGATTTTCAGAATCGCTATTTACAACGCGATCTTGCGTCACTACGTTCACAACTGGTTATTGGTGAATCTTACACGACCGGCGAGACCTTCGATTCAGTCAGCATTCGCGGTATTCGCTTATACAGTGACAGTCGAATGCTGCCTCCGGTATTAGCCAGTTTTGCGCCAATCATTCATGGCGTAGCGAATACCAATGCCAAAGTAACCGTTATGCAAAATGGTTATAAAATCTATGAAACGACGGTGCCGCCAGGGGCCTTTGCCATTGACGATCTTAGCCCGTCAGGTTATGGCAGCGATCTCATTGTGACTATCGAAGAAGCTGATGGCACAAAACGGACGTTCTCTCAGCCATTTTCATCTGTTGTGCAAATGCTGCGCCCTGGCGTTGGTCGCTGGGATATTAGCGCCGGTCAGGTTTTAAAAGACAGTATCCAGGATGAGCCTAATTTATTTCAAGCCAGCTACTACTATGGTTTGAATAACTACCTGACAGGATATACCGGTATTCAGCTAACTGATAATAACTACACCGCCGGATTGCTGGGGCTTGGTATGAATACCCCCGTGGGGGCTTTTTCTGTCGATGTTACTCACTCAAATGTCAGCATTCCGGACGATAAAACCTATCAAGGACAAAGCTACCGTATTTCCTGGAACAAGTTATTTGAAAATACCAGTACATCATTAAATATCGCGGCCTATCGCTACTCCACCCAGCATTATCTGGGCCTCAATGATGCGCTGACGCTGATTGATGAAGTAGAACATCCTGAGCAAGATCTTGAGCCTAAATCCATGCGCAATTACTCGCGCATGAAAAATCAGGTCACGGTCAGTATCAACCAACCGCTGAAATTTGAGAAAAAGGATTACGGCTCATTTTATCTCTCGGGAAGCTGGTCAGATTACTGGGCCTCCGGGCAAAACAGTACTAATTACTCTATTGGTTATAGCAATAGTGCGTCCTGGGGCAGTTACAGTATCAGTGCTCAACGTTCGTTGAATGAAGATGGTCAAACCGACGATAGCATTTATCTCAGCTTCACAATTCCAATAGAAAATTTACTGGGTACGGAACACCGCAGCTCCGGCTTCCAGAGTATTGATACACAATTAAACAGCGACTTTAAGGGTAATAACCAACTCAATATCAGCAGTAGTGGTTACAGCGATACCAATCGTATCAGCTACAGCGTAAACACGGGTTATATGATGAATAAATCCAGTGATGATTTGAGTTATATCGGCGGTTATGCCAGTTATGAATCGCCGTGGGGAACGCTGTCAGGTTCAGCTTCAGCAAGCAGTGATAATAGTCGCCAATTCTCTCTCAATACTGATGGTGGATTTGTGTTACATAGCGGCGGACTGACGTTCAGTAATGACAGTTTTAGTGATTCCGACACTCTGGCTGTCATTCAGGCACCAGGAGCAAAAGGCGCTCGTATTAACTACGGAA
Source organism: Escherichia sp. R1 (assembly GCF_003000935.1). NCBI lineage: Bacteria > Pseudomonadati > Pseudomonadota > Gammaproteobacteria > Enterobacterales > Enterobacteriaceae > Escherichia > Escherichia sp. R1. The sequence continues at coordinate 31,797 of NZ_PSRU01000022.1, read as the reverse complement.
ACAGCACCGTAGACCGCTGGGGTTATGGTGTTACCAGCGCCCTTTCGCCATACCATGAAAACCGCATCGCACTGGACATTAACGATCTGGAAAACGATGTTGAATTGAAAAGCACCAGTACTGTCGCCGTCCCGCGCCAGGGAGCCGTTGTCTTTGCTGATTTTGAAACAGTTCAGGGACAATCGGCAATTCTGAATATCGTGCGAAGCGATGGTAAAAATATTCCATTTGCAGCGGATATTTATGATGAACAAAACAATGTCATCGGCAACGTAGGTCAGGGTGGTCAAGCCTTTGTTCGCGGTATCGGGCAGGAAGGAAATATACGAATTACCTGGATTGAAGAGGGCAAATCGGTCAGTTGTTTTGCTCATTACCAACAAAACACGACATCAGAAAAAATAGCACAATCTATTATTCTGAACGGACTTCGTTGTCAGATACAGTAACCACAAGGGACTTCCAATGATAAAAACCACACCACATAAAATAACAATACTCATGGGACTATTGTTATCGCCTTCGGTATTTGCAACGGATGTTGATGTCGATTTTACCGCTACTGTGAAAGCGACAACATGTAACATCACCCTGACATCGCTGAATGGTTCAAACGTCGTTGATAATGGCAATGATAGTTATACCCTGATAATCCCCAATATGGGACTGGATAAAATAGTCAATAAAGCGTCACAATCTGAGGCCAACTTCAAATTAGTCGCCAGTGGGTGTAGCAGTGGAATTAGCTGGATTGATACCACAATGACTGGAAATCAGTCTGGTAGTACATCGCTGATTATTCCACAATCTTCTGACTCCTCCTCAACAACCAGTAATATTGGTATGGGATTTAAAAGATTAGAGACTTCGGGCGATACGTTTCTGAAACCCAATAGCGCGGAATACATCCGCTGGAAAACCACAGAAATTAGCACCAGTGGTCTGGAAATGACTGTCGCACTGCGCGAAACAACCCCAGGACAGGGCATACCCGGGAAATTTCGCGCACAGGCAACGTTCAATTTCAGCTATCAATAACAAGGATGACAATGATGATATTAAAAAAATTATGTTATGGATTATCGGGTAGTCTATTTCTGGCTTCATCACTGTTAACCATTTCCTCACATGCAGCCACTGACAGTATTGGCCTGACTGTTACTACTGACGTAGAAATGGGTACCTGTACATCAACGTTGACTGATGACGGCTCAGCTAAACTTTCCGCCATCAATTTCGGAGATGTATATATTTCTGAAATTAATGCCGAAACTAAAATTAAAACCTTCAAATTACAGTTCAAAGACTGTGCGGGGATTCCCGGGAAAAAGGCCAAAATAGAATTGACTCCACGAGCGTTATGTGAAGGAAATTCTAATAATGGTCCTGGATTTGCTAACGCATCAACGGCAGCAGCAAAAGCAGCGGCGGTCGCCGTTGAGGTCTGGAGCACATCTACACCAGGTAAGAACGGCGCTAAACAATTCAGTTGTGTCACCCCCGCGACAGAAGAAGTCAGTATTGCTAATGCGACAGGAAGTAATGTTGTCGATTACCCAATGAGTGCGGTGTTGGTGGTCGCAAAAGATAAAACCGTTACAGATGTCACCGCGGGTAATTTCACTGCCCCGGCAACATTCACCGTGACTTACAACTAACAGGCAGACTGATTCAGGAACTAAATATGCGTCCCACTCAACGTAATCTGATGAAAAAATCAATTCTGATTCTGTCGTTGCTATTCAGCGCCACTTCCCCTGTGGTTGCAGGACAGGATGTTGACATTGTTGCAAATATAAAAAATAACACCTGCCAAAGTGGAATCAGCAACAACGGAAATATTGATTTAGGTGTCGTTGGCGTGGGCGATTTTACCGGAAACATTTCAGCCGAAAATTATCACCCCGGTGGAAAAGAGTTCACTATTACAGTACAGGACTGCACACTTCAGGGCACAGGGAATGTGTTAAATCAGTTACATATTGATTTTCGTGCACTCAGTGGCGTAATGGCGACAGGTTCCAGTCAAATATTCGCTAATGAAGACAACGCCGGGGCTAAAAATGTTGGGGTAGTTATATTCTCTATTCAGGACCCGGCAAATACCTTCAACGTTCTCGGCGCCACTGGTCGCTCACGTTCCGTTTATCCGGTCATGTCATCAGCACTAAACAATTCATCCTGGAAATTTAGCACCCGAATGCAAAAAATCGATCCAACACTGAATGTCACCTCTGGCCCACTGATAAGCCATGTGTTAGTGGATATCTACTACGAATAACAGACAAAGTGCTACAAGTATTATCTTGCAGCATGACAATGGAGTAAAAATGAAGACATTCTTCAGATACTTTCTTTTTTTAGCACTATGCTCTTGTTGTTATACAGCAAGTGCCGGCACCGATGATAACGTCAGCTATCTTGTTGGGAATGATTACGGAGTGGGTCCGGGAGACCAAAAGTGGAGAGAAACAGGCCCCAGTGCAGACATTACTGTCAAATTCAGGTATTCAACAAGCACAAATAACTTAGTTTTTTATAAACCAACCCAACTCGGACCAACAGGTGTGTCATTATACTGGTCTCAGTTAAATAGCGCTTCAGGTGGAGGTTACCTTTACTGCAACAGAAGTAATACTGCAAGCGGTGAGCCTATGGCAATTGAAAATCAAATGGTTGATTCGGGTAAACGTTATGGCGGGCATAAACTATTTGAAACATCTGTCCCTGGCCTGTATTATACATTAAAGATATCAAACATTTGGTCATCATACACCACAACCAATATCAGTTCATCAGGTATGTATATCGGCGATTCTCCAACTCAATATTTTCGGTGGATCCCCGAAAGTGAAGCCACTCTATATTGGTCTTGTAACAATGCAAACTCATCTGATAAATACTGGGCCGTAGGTGGAGTTTGGCAGTCGCTCACGGTGGAATTTTATACCGATACCAACTTTGACCCCACAAAGACAAACAAGGTAACATTATCTAAGCCGGGTGGTTATCTCTACTCATTCAAAGGATATGGTCTTGGTGGCGGTATCAACTATCACAGCTATTTCCTTAAAATAGATTTTGACCTGGATAATATGACGTTATCCAACCCAACGTGTTTTACTGCTGCACTTACTGGCCCATCTGTAAGCGGTTCAACAGTTAAAATGGGAGATTATACCCCAGCGCAAATAAAAAATGGCGCAACAGCGGTTCCTTTTGATATCACGCTACAAAACTGTATTCGTGTTCGCAATATAGAAACAAAACTTATGTCAAACAAGGTGGGCAGTGTAAGCAAAGAACTTCTGGCTAACACACTCACAGGAAATAACGCAGCAAAAGGCGTTGGAGTACTGATTGAAGGTTTAGAAAACACTAAAAGTGCACAAATGGTACTGAAACCAAATGATTCAACATCTATTTATAAAGATTATGAAACTGAAGATGACACTACCGGGGGGATTTACCCGGATAAAGGCAACGGTACCTCACAACCTCTTCATTTCCAGGCTACATTAAAACAAGACGGTAATATTGCTATAGAACCGGGGGATTTTAAAGCCACCAGCACTTTTCAGGTTACCTACCCCTGATAACACTATCGCACCGCCAGACAACGGCGGTGCGATACGGATAAATCATTGCCCCCACCAATGTGACTGATAAAATGCGAGACAGCACAACATCATTTATCAGGATACGCTATGAAACCAACCACGATTGCTTCATTGCAGAAATGCAAGCAGGATAAAAAGCGTTTTGCGACCATCACCGCTTACGACTACAGCTTCGCTAAACTGTTTGCCGAAGAAGGACTTAACGTCATGCTGGTAGGCGATTCACTGGGCATGACGGTTCAGGGGCATGACTCCACGCTACCGGTTACCGTTGCTGATATCGCCTATCACACCGCCGCTGTGCGCCGCGGTGCGCCAAACTGCCTTCTGTTAGCAGACCTGCCATTTATGGCGTATGCCACGCCGGAACAAGCCTTTGAAAACGCCGCAACGGTAATGCGTGCCGGAGCCAACATGGTCAAAATTGAAGGCGGTGAGTGGCTGGTGGAAACCGTACAAATGCTGACCGAACGTGCCGTTCCAGTTTGTGGTCATTTAGGCCTAACCCCACAGTCAGTGAATATTTTCGGTGGCTACAAAGTCCAGGGGCGCGGCGATGAAGCGGGCGATCGACTGCTCAGCGATGCATTAGCCTTAGAAGCTGCTGGGGCACAACTGCTGGTACTGGAGTGCGTGCCGGTTGAACTGGCAAAACGCATTACCGAAGCACTGGCGATCCCGGTTATCGGTATTGGCGCAGGCAACGTCACTGACGGGCAAATCCTCGTGATGCACGACGCGTTCGGCATTACCGGCGGTCATATTCCTAAATTCGCCAAAAATTTCCTCGCCGAAACGGGCGACATCCGCGCGGCTGTGCGGCAGTATATGGCTGAAGTGGAGTCCGGCGTTTACCCGGGCGAAGAACACAGTTTCCATTAAGGAGTGACGTTGTGTTAATTATCGAAACCCTGCCGCTGCTGCGTCAGCAAATTCGCCGCCTGCGTATGGAAGGTAAGCGCGTGGCGCTGGTGCCCACCATGGGTAACCTGCACGACGGCCATATGAAGCTGGTCGACGAAGCCAAAGCCCGCGCCGATGTGGTCGTCGTCAGTATTTTCGTTAACCCAATGCAGTTTGACCGCCCGGAAGATCTGGCACGTTATCCACGGACCTTGCAAGAGGACTGCGAAAAGCTGAACAAACGTAAAGTGGATTTAGTTTTCGCGCCTTCGGTAAAAGAGATCTACCCGAACGGTACTGAAACCCACACCTATGTTGATGTTCCCGGTCTTTCCACCATGCTGGAAGGTGCCAGCCGTCCGGGACATTTTCGCGGCGTTTCGACTATTGTCAGCAAGCTGTTCAACCTGGTCCAGCCAGATATCGCCTGCTTCGGTGAAAAGGATTTTCAGCAACTGGCGCTGATCCGCAAAATGGTTGCCGATATGGGCTTCGATATTGAGATTGTCGGCGTACCGATTATGCGCGCGAAAGACGGTCTGGCGCTCAGTTCCCGTAACGGCTATCTGACGGCGGAACAACGTAAAATTGCGCCGGGTCTCTACAAAGTCTTAAGTTCAATTGCCGACAAATTGCAGGCTGGCGAACGGGATCTCGATGAAATTATTGCTATTGCCGGGCAAGAACTGAATGAAAAAGGCTTCCGCGCCGATGATATTCAGATTCGTGATGCCGACACATTGCTGGAAGTCTCTGAAAACAGCAAACGCGCAGTGATTCTGGTAGCCGCCTGGCTTGGCGATGCTCGCCTGATCGACAACAAACTGGTCGAACTGGCGTAATGCTTAACTGGCGCTACGGCTGATGGCGCCAGTTATTCATTGCCACGTTATCTGTAGGCAATTATTCATAATGCAGACAACTTAGTTAATCATTTTATCAATCTCAGCAAGAGGTAAATTTGCCATCTCTGCAACGTCTTCCCGAGACATTCCTTTACTCAGAAGACGCAGGGCGAATTCCTGACTTACTTCCTGTCTTCCCTGCTGAATCCCCTTCTCTTCAAACCACTGCGCCAGCGTCATCATAGACTCCCCTCCCGTTTCCCTGTCTCTCAGCACACCATAAAACAAATCCGCTTGTTCAGTATGACCGCGTTGCAGCATATAGTTTTGCATGGCAACTAACTGACTTCCGCTAGTGTACCCTTCGTCAATCAGCGTGACCAGTTGCTCCAGCAATAACATTAAGTCGCGCTGGCGAATATGTTTTTGCAGCAGTTCGAGAATCGCAATCCGCCGATGTTGCATGATTTCGTCATCCGGTGTGATAGTGATATCCACCAGCGGGAAAGGACTGTTATAGACGCGTCGCGCCAGTTCCGGTGAGTAAAACATATCAAACCAGCACATTGATAGCGGATAAGGTGTGGCCTCGCCCTGATAAAACAGAATTGGCACCACCAGCGGCAGCTTATCGTGGTCAGCCTCCAGATGCCGGTGCATGGCAGCAATAGAATAACGCATCATGCGAAAGGCCATTTTCTTATCCGGCTTGCTTTGATGTTCAATCACAACATGCAAATAACCGGGGGTGCCCTGCATTTGCACGGAATAAAGCACGTCAGTGCTGTGCCCTTTCAGGCTTTCTTCAATAAAACTCCCCGACTCAAGATGCAGCGTGTCGAGGTCACACAGTTCGCGTAGCTCCGCTGGCAAATGGATATCCAGAAAGTCGCGAGCCGTTTCCGCATGCATTAAAAATTGTTTAAACACCGCATCATGCGGTGTGGTACTCGGTGCATCCATCTTCCCTGCCTTCCGTGTTGTCTTGCGTGAAGGCAGTATCCAGTCAAGGCGCACCGTCGTCAGCCGCCTCTTTAGTGTTTACCGAGCAGCGTTCAGAGAAATATCAATTCGTTACAGGCGTTACATGGCACGCTTCGGCACGGTACGCAAACTGCTGATGCAAATGCCGTCAGATGAGTAGACACTAAACAAAAATCGGGCAATACTGCGTGAGAATTTCCTCAAAGCAGGCATCGCCTGCTTCGTTAACGACAGGGTAGAAAGGTAGAAGTTATGATTCGCACGATGCTGCAGGGCAAACTCCACCGCGTGAAAGTGACTCATGCGGACCTGCACTATGAAGGTTCTTGCGCCATTGACCAGGATTTTCTTGACGCAGCTGGTATTCTCGAAAACGAAGCCATTGATATCTGGAATGTGACCAACGGCAAGCGTTTCTCCACCTATGCCATCGCGGCAGAACGCGGTTCGAGAATTATCTCCGTTAACGGTGCGGCGGCCCACTGCGCCAGCGTCGGCGATATTGTCATCATCGCCAGCTTCGTTAACATGCCAGATGAAGAAGCTCGCACCTGGCGACCCAACGTCGCCTATTTTGAAGGCGACAACGAAATGAAACGTACCGCGAAAGCGATTCCGGTACAGGTTGCCTGATTGTTATCCCTGCGGCTGGTTACTCACCAGCCGCGACATCGTCTCCAGCGAATCCGTTCTTAAGATATAAAGTCGTTTTAGTAACAACGGATTATCCCCCGGTTTTACTTTGCCTTTCATGGTCGTCACCGCCAGGTGAAATCCGGCTTCTTTTGCTGCCTTCACGGCTTTGTCATTAAATCCGCCAAATGGATAAGAAAGATACAAAACATGTGGATTAAATTGCGCCAGAGCGCGGCGTGAACGTGCAAAATCAAACAGAATATTGTGCTCACTACGGCTCAGCAATATAGGCCGCCGATAACCATCTATCCGATGCAAAAAATGAGTATGTGACTGGAAATCAAATACATCGCGAATTTCGTTAAGTTCAGAAACGCTCATAAATTGCAGCGATTTTGGGTTCCATTTCTGCGGGTGACGTTTGATGCGCGAGGTAACAATAAACGCCGTCGCCTTCATACCATATTGTTTCAACACAGGATACGCATAGCGGCTCACCGACTTGAGGCCATCATCAAAGGTAATTACCACCGCTCGCGCAGGGAGATTGATCTTATTCTTCACGTAACCTTCCAGCTGCGCCATGCTCAGTGTCGCGTATCCCCTGTCGCGCAGCCAGGCCATCTGGTTATTGAAAGCGCGTACCGAGGTGGTCGTCGAAGTATGGCGAAAACGGGTGTTTTCTTCGTCGCGCAAAATATGGTGATAGGTTAGCACCGGCAAGCCATTATCGGGTTGGGCATCCAGCGCGCTGATATAGGCCAGTCGATCGCCAATACGGATCTGATACCAGGTTTGATTTAACCTGTCTTTCAGTTTATGCAAAATCGGGTAGCGCAAATTGTCCGCCAGTACTCCAAATGGCGCACTGCCCACACTCGGTGCGTTATAAACCGGCGTATCTTTCCAGGTTATTAAGTTCTGATTACTCAGCGGCTTGTTGAGGTCACCCAAACCATCTTCAACTTTTTGTCGCCCCTGAACCGGCTCGAGATGGCCTTTATCGATAAACCCTTTGCCAAAGCCAAAATTAAATACGTAATAACTTGCGGCAGTGGGCTCCACGGCAATGATTTGTCCGGCCCGAATATTCCCCACCGTCACCATCTTGTCACCAATTTGCGCCCAGACCGCGGCATTTTCGATGGTTTGCATATAATGGGCAGGTAATGCGGCACTGACGCTTGCGGTAAACAGCATCAGCAGGAGAATAACAGCTTGTTTGTACATGAAAAAATAACCGAGGGTGAAACAACGCTTTTATTGTAGCAAAAGCGTCATCAGAATCGCGGGTTAATACTCATACAAATTATGTTTGAGGACGAAAGGCGGATTTTTTTGTTGTTGGTGCCAAAGACTACTCACCTCCGGCGCACCCAGTTCGACAATATGCTCGCGAAACGCTGAACTGGTCATGGTTTCACGGCAAGCCATCATCTGTTCAATTAACGGTAACGTGACACCAGAAATCACTTCGCAACGGGAGTGTTTGTGGCTTAATAATGAAGCCACGCGGTACGGTGGCGCTCCGGCTATATCGGTTAAAAAGATAACGCCCTCACCAGAGTCCGTTTCATGCAAGGCATCGCACATCATGCGGCTGAGCATATTAGAGCTTAATCCGCGCCAGAAATTCACGGCCCGGCACTGAAGAAGTGCCCCATGTTTTTTCTCCAGCGCATCCAGTATCTCTTGCGCCCGGTCATCGTGACAGGTAATTACCCAACCTAACATCGCCTTCCTCCTTAGCCGAAAATCAGTCTACCCTGACCATTGTTGATAAAGGGTGATAGCCGTCAAAACTCCTCTCCCCCAAATCCAGAGGAGAGGAAATAGCCTTAGCTACGCAAACCACGTCCACGTTGGATCAGCGACCAACAGATCAAATAAAACGCCACAATAAAGACCACCAGTACGCCAAAGGTAGTGACCAGCGGAACATCATTGATACCGAGGAAGCCGTAGCGGAAACCACTGATCATATAAACGATTGGGTTCAGGTGCGACAGCCCTTGCCAGAACGGCGGCAACAAAGTCAGGGAGTAAAACACCCCGCCCAAATACGTGAGTGGCGTTAACACAAAGGTTGGCACCAGGCTGATGTCATCGAACGTTTTGGCAAACACGCCGTTCAGCAAACCCGCAAGGGAGAATAGCACCGCAGTGAGCACCAGGGTTAAGGCAACGAATACCCACGAATGCACCTGAAACGGCACAAAAAACAGTGAAATTGCCGTCACCAAAATACCAACAAACAGACCACGCGCCACGCCACCACCGACATATCCGGCAATAATGACATGAGTCGGAACCGGCGCTACCAGCAGCTCTTCAATATTACGCTGGAACTTGGCACCAAAAAATGATGACGCGACGTTAGCGTAGGCGTTGGTGATCACCGACATCATGATCAGCCCCGGTACGATGAACTGCATGTAGCTGAAGCCATGCATATCGCCAATACGCGAACCAATCAGGTTACCGAAGATAATAAAGTAAAGGGTCATGGTGATGACTGGCGGCACCAGCGTCTGCACCCAGATACGCATAAAGCGATGGATCTCTTTCGCCCAGATGCTTTTTAGCGCCACCCAGTAAAGATGCATCATGTGCGATCTCCTTGTTTTTCATTAACCAGTGAAACAAACAGCTCTTCCAGACGGTTAGCTTTGTTACGCATACTTAATACCTGAATGCCCTGCTCACTTAACTGCGTAAATACGCTGTTGATCCCCTGCTCACGCAGCACTTCAACTTCCAGCGTGGCGGTATCTACCAGTCGATACTGATAGCCATCGAGCTTCGGTAACGGACTTTTCGGTGCGAGATCGAGAATAAAGGTTTCTGATTTCAGCTTCGCCAGCAGCGCCTTCATCGAAGTATTTTCCACCAACTCACCGTGTTGAATAATGCCGATATTGCGGCACAGCATTTCTGCTTCTTCCAGGTAGTGTGTGGTGAGAATGATGGTGGTGCCTTTGTCGTTTAAATCCTTCAAAAAGCCCCACATTGAGCGGCGAAGTTCAATATCCACGCCTGCGGTCGGTTCGTCGAGAATCAGTAGTTTAGGTTCATGCATTAACGCACGGGCAATCATTAAACGGCGCTTCATCCCGCCAGATAACATACGCGCACGTTCGTTGCGTTTTCCCCATAGATCGAGTTGTTTAAGATACTTTTCGCTGCGAATGTACGCTTCTTTGCGCTCCACACCGTAGTACCCTGCCTGATTCACCACAATTTGCTGCACGGTTTCAAACGGGTTGAAGTTAAATTCCTGTGGCACCAGACCCAACTGACGTTTAGCGTTTACGACATCTTTCTCGAGATCGTAACCAAATACGCTGACCCGCCCGGAGGTTTTATTTACCAGAGAGCTGATAATACCGATAGTGGTCGATTTTCCGGCCCCGTTCGGCCCGAGAAGCGCATAAAAATCACCCGCTTCGACCTGCAAATCGATTCCACGAAGCGCCTGAACGCCGCCTGGATAGGTTTTTTTAAGCTGTTGAAGTTCCAGTGCAATGGTCATAAATTTTTACTTACCTTACGTTCTTACACTTTATCTGTGGTTTAAATCGTCCCGGAGTTGCCCTATATTAGCCAAACGTAATTATTTGGTTACAGGTCGTTAACCTCCATGAAAGACATAGATACACTCATCAGCAACAATGCACTATGGTCAAAAATGCTGGTGGAAGAGGATCCCGGGTTTTTTGAGAAACTGGCACAAGCGCAAAAACCGCGCTTTCTATGGATTGGATGTTCCGACAGTCGCGTTCCTGCAGAACGTTTAACCGGTCTTGAGCCGGGCGAACTCTTTGTTCACCGTAATGTTGCTAACCTGGTCATTCACACCGACCTGAACTGCCTTTCCGTGGTTCAGTATGCAGTGGATGTACTCGAAGTTGAACACATTATTATCTGTGGCCACTACGGTTGCGGCGGCGTACAAGCCGCAGTTGAAAACCCAGAACTGGGGCTTATCAACAACTGGCTGCTGCATATCCGCGATATCTGGTTCAAACATAGCTCATTGCTCGGCGAAATGCCGCAAGAGCGCCGTCTGGATACCTTGTGTGAACTGAACGTCATGGAACAGGTGTATAACCTGGGCCACTCCACCATTATGCAATCAGCGTGGAAACGCGGGCAGAAAGTTACCATTCACGGCTGGGCCTACGGCATTCACGACGGCTTGCTGCGTGATCTGGATGTCACAGCGACTAACCGCGAAACCCTTGAGCAACGTTACCGTCACGGGATCTCCAACCTCAAGCTGAAACACGCCAACCACAAATAAAAATGCCATGCCGGATGCAACACATCCGGCAACTTCACACTTACTCGTCCAGCAGAATCACTTTGCCGATATACGGCAGATGACGGTAACGCTGTGCGTAATCAATGCCGTAACCCACCACAAACTCATCCGGGATCGAGAAACCGATAAATTCTACCGGGACGTTCACTTCACGACGGGACGGTTTATCCAGCAGCGTACAAATCGCCAACGACTTCGGTTCGCGCAGGCTTAAGATCTCACGCACTTTCGACAGTGTATTCCCCGAGTCGATGATATCTTCAACAATCAGCACGTCCTTGCCACGGATATCTTCATCCAGATCTTTGAGGATTTTCACATCACGGGTGGTGGACATGCCGCTACCGTAGCTGGAGGCGGTCATAAAGTCGACTTCATGAGATACCTGAACTTCACGGCACAGGTCCGCCATAAACATAAATGAGCCACGCAGCAGACCCACCAGCACCATATCGCTGCCGCTGTCTTTGTAACGCTCAGTAATCTGACGACCCAGTTCGGCGATACGCGCTTTAATCTCCGCTTCGGGGATCATTACTTCTACAGTATGTTTCATATCTATAACCATATGATTTAAAAACAAATCACTTCGCACGGGCAGGTTTCAGCACCGCAACAAAGCGCAAGACACGCAGTATACCAGTAAAACTATTCATTCGCGGAATCTGTTAATAAAGCTCGAATTGTGATGACGATCACACATGTTAAAACCTATAATTAATTGCTACTAAAATATTAATGAATTGAAATGGTGTCTATTTATGGCAATTAACAATACCGGCTCGCGGCGATTACTCGTCACGCTAACAGCCCTTTTTGCAGCGCTTTGCGGGCTGTATCTACTCATTGGCGGAGGCTGGCTGGTCGCGATTGGCGGCTCCTGGTACTACCCTATCGCTGGCCTTGTGATGCTCGGCGTCGCCTGGATGCTGTGGCGCAGTAAACGCGCCGCGCTTTGGCTGTACGCAGCCCTGCTGCTCGGCACTATGATTTGGGGCGTCTGGGAAGTTGGTTTCGACTTCTGGGCGCTGACTCCGCGCAGCGACATTCTGGTCTTCTTCGGCATCTGGCTGATCCTGCCGTTTGTCTGGCGTCGCCTGGTCATTCCTGCCAGCGGCGCAGTTGCCGCACTGGTGGTCGCACTGCTGATTAGCGGTGGTATCCTGACCTGGGCCGGATTTAACGATCCGCAGGAAATCAGCGGCACCTTAAGCGCCGATACCACGCCAGCAGAAGCCATCTCCCCCGTTGCCGATCAGGACTGGCCTGCCTATGGTCGCAATCAGGAAGGTCAACGCTTTTCACCACTGAAGCAAATTAACGCTGATAACGTCCACAAGCTGAAAGAAGCCTGGGTGTTCCGTACTGGCGATGTGAAGCAGCCGAACGATCCGGGCGAAATCACCAATGAAGTGACGCCAATTAAAGTGGGCGACACCCTTTACCTGTGTACCGCGCATCAACGTCTGTTTGCGCTGGATGCCGCCAGCGGTAAAGAGAAATGGCATTACGATCCTGAGCTGAAAACCAACGAGTCCTTCCAGCATGTAACCTGCCGTGGCGTCTCTTATCATGAAGCCAAAGCAGAAACTGCTTCGCCGGAAGTGATGGCGGATTGCCCGCGTCGTATCATTCTTCCGGTCAATGATGGTCGTCTGATTGCGATTAACGCTGAAAACGGCAAGCTGTGCGAAACCTTCGCCAATAAAGGCGTGCTCAATCTGCAAAGCAATATGCCGGACACCAAACCGGGTCTGTATGAGCCGACTTCGCCGCCGATTATCACCGATAAAACCATCGTGATGGCCGGTTCAGTCACCGACAACTTCTCAACCCGCGAAACGTCTGGCGTGATCCGTGGTTTTGATGTCAACACCGGGGAGCTGCTGTGGGCTTTTGATCCGGGCGCGAAAGATCCGAATGCGATCCCGTCTGACGAACATACCTTTACCTTTAACTCACCAAACTCGTGGGCACCAGCGGCCTATGACACGAAGCTGGATCTGGTCTATCTGCCGATGGGCGTGACCACGCCAGATATCTGGGGCGGTAATCGCACACCGGAACAGGAACGTTATGCCAGCTCGATTCTGGCGCTGAATGCCACTACCGGGAAACTGGCGTGGAGCTACCAGACCGTTCACCACGACCTGTGGGATATGGATCTTCCGGCACAGCCGACGCTGGCGGACATCACCGTTAATGGTCAGAAAGTGCCGGTCATTTATGCTCCGGCGAAAACCGGCAACATTTTTGTGCTCGATCGTCGCAATGGTGAACTGGTGGTTCCTGCCCCGGAAAAACCGGTTCCCCAAGGTGCTGCTAAAGGCGATTACGTGACCCCTACTCAACCCTTCTCGGAACTGAGCTTCCGTCCGACGAAAGATTTGAGCGGTGCGGATATGTGGGGAGCCACCATGTTTGACCAGTTGGTGTGCCGCGTGATGTTCCACCAGATGCGCTATGAAGGCATTTTCACGCCGCCATCTGAACAGGGTACGCTGGTCTTCCCGGGTAACCTGGGGATGTTCGAATGGGGCGGGATTTCCGTTGATCCGAATCGTGAAGTGGCGATTGCCAACCCAATGGCACTGCCGTTTGTTTCGAAACTGATCCCACGCGGTCCTGGTAACCCGATGGAACAGCCGAAAGATGCCAAAGGCACGGGTACGGAATCCGGCATCCAGCCGCAGTACGGTGTACCGTATGGCGTCACGCTCAACCCGTTCCTCTCACCGTTTGGTCTGCCATGTAAACAGCCAGCATGGGGCTATATCTCGGCATTGGATCTGAAAACCAATGAAGTGGTGTGGAAGAAACGTATTGGTACGCCGCAGGACAGTATGCCATTCCCGATGCCTGTACCGGTGCCGTTCAATATGGGTATGCCGATGCTTGGCGGGCCAATCTCCACGGCGGGTAACGTGCTGTTTATCGCCGCTACGGCAGATAACTACCTGCGCGCTTACAACATGAGCAACGGTGAAAAACTGTGGCAGGGTCGTTTACCAGCGGGTGGTCAGGCTACGCCAATGACCTATGAAGTGAATGGCAAGCAGTATGTGGTGATCTCCGCAGGCGGTCACGGTTCATTTGGTACGAAGATGGGCGACTATATTGTGGCTTATGCGCTGCCGGATGATGTGAAGTAACCATAATGCCCGGAGAGATCCGGGCATATTTCCGAATACGGTCTTTTTATACCGTAAACCCTAACATCATCCCCGTATCTTCATGCTCCAGCAGATGGCAGTGCGCCATATAAGCATGTTCTTTCGGTGCATCGTGATTAAACTTCACCAGCACTTCGCTGACATTACCTTCTACCTTAACGGTATCTTTCCAGCCTGCGCGATGCGTCGCTGGCGGTTTGCCATTTTCTGACAAGATACGGAACTGCGTACCGTGGATATGGAACGGATGCAGCATCATGTCGCCTACGCCAGAGATAACCCAACGTTCGTACTGCCCTTTCGCCACCGCAAACATCGGCTTATTCATATCAAACGCCTGACCGTTGATTTTGTTGGCATGGTGGAAATCAAACTTCCCGCTGTGGTTCATATGATTCATATTGCCGTGCCCCATATGGCCCATCATCTGGCTGTGATCCATCCCGGCCATCGCCTGATCGCCATATTTCTCCATCAGCATCTGCATCCCCATCATATCGAGCATTGGGTCCATAGAAAGTTGCAGCTTGCGTACCGTCAGCCCTTCCAGCGAAGGTAACGCAGGCAGGCTACTTAATGTGTCTGGCAAAGCACCAGAGGCACTAATGGCAATCGGCTGAATCCGCATTACCGGATGCGGCTTGTCAAACGGCGCAATCGCCATCCCCATCTGGCTGACCGGCAGCGTCACCAGGTCAAAGGGTTTGTTGTCGTTAACCTCCACCAGCACTTCAAAACGCTCGCCCATCAGCACTGGCAGCTCGTTCACCTTCACCGGTACAGGTAGCAGACCGCCGTCGCTGGCAATCACATAAAGCGGGCGATTGTCGCTGGTGGCGAAATTGAGCGAGCGGGCATTACAGCCATTGAGCAAACGCAGGCGCAGCCAGCCACGCGGGGCAGCGTGTTGCGGGTAGATTACACCGTTGGTCAGCAACGTATCGCCAAACCAACCCACAGCGGCGGTCATCACATCCAGTTGATAATCAATCTGCCCGTCAGCGTTAAATTTTTTATCCTGAACAATCACCGGGACATCATCAATACCCCACTGTTTTGGCAGCATTAATTTCAGGATCTCGTCATCTTCAATCACCACCAAACCAGCCAGCCCCATCGCCACCTGACGTCCGGTCTTGCCATGTTGATGTGGATGGAACCAGCAGGTAGCGGCAGGTTGATCAACGTTCAACGTCACCGAGCGCTTGCCACCTGGCGGAATAATTCCCTGCGGGCCGCCGTCCACTTCACCCGGTACTTCCAGCCCGTGCCAGTGCAACGTCGTCTCTTCCGTCAGTTGGTTGTAGATATCAACCGTTACCGCTTTGCCACGCTGTAATTTCACCGCCGGCCCCAGCAGATTGCCGTTATAGCCCCAGGTAGTTGCGGTTTTCCCGCCAAAGGTGGACTGACCTGCGCCAATAGTTAACTGAATGCGATTACGGGCATCGGTCGTGAGCAAATCAGGGATTGGTAACGTTGGGCGTTCCGCCGCAAATACTGCGCGGCTCCACAGCGGCAAGGCTGAAGCCACACCCAGCGCGACGGAATATTTCAAGAAATCACGACGTTGCATAGTTATTTCCTTATTCTTAAGCAGGCGAAACAAAATCAAACGTTGAGCATAGTCCTTCCCCTTACGGGAAGGTCAAGCCGCAGACACAATTTAATCGACAATAATGGTCGTCGCCTCGCTCGCAGTGTGCTAACGTTTATCTTCTTTAAGCCCCTGGTAGAAGCAATGAAGACGTTTTTCAGAACAGTGTTATTCGGCAGCCTGATGGCCGTTTGCGCAAACAGTTACGCGCTCAGCGAGTCTGAAGCCGAAGATATGGCCGATTTAACGGCAGTTTTTGTTTTTCTGAAGAACGATTGTGGTTACCAGAACTTACCTAACGGGCAAATTCGTCGCGCGCTGGTCTTTTTCGCCCAGCAAAACCAGTGGGATCTCAGTAATTACGACACCTTCGACATGAAAGCCCTCGGTGAAGACAGCTACCGCGATCTCAGCGGCATTGGCATTCCCGTCGCTAAAAAGTGCAAAGCCCTGGCTCGCGATTCCTTAAGCCTGCTTGCCTACGTCAAATAATCCCTGATACCTTTTTGTAGAAATATTGACCGTGCATCCGCGGTCAATGTTAGCTATTATGTTGCGCCATTTTTTTACGGGTGTTAACAAAGGAGGTATCAACCCATGGCCGAAAAAAAACAGTGGCATGAAACGCTACACGACCAGTTTGGGCAGTACTTTGCGGTAGATAACGTTCTGTATCATGAAAAGACCGATCACCAGGATCTGATCATTTTTGAGAACGCCGCATTTGGTCGCGTAATGGCGCTGGATGGTGTAGTACAAACCACCGAGCGTGACGAGTTTATCTATCATGAGATGATGACCCATGTTCCGCTACTGGCCCACGGTCACGCGAAACATGTGCTGATTATCGGCGGCGGCGACGGTGCCATGCTGCGTGAAGTAACCCGACATAAAAACGTTGAGTCAATCACGATGGTGGAAATCGATGCGGGTGTCGTGTCGTTCTGCCGTCAGTATCTTCCCAACCATAACGCCGGTAGTTACGACGATCCGCGCTTTAAACTGGTGATCGACGATGGTGTCAATTTCGTTAATCAAACCAACCAGACCTTTGATGTCATTATCTCCGACTGCACCGATCCTATCGGTCCCGGCGAAAGTCTGTTTACTTCTGCATTTTATGAAGGCTGCAAACGTTGCCTGAATCCTGGCGGTATCTTCGTCGCACAAAACGGCGTCTGCTTTTTACAGCAGGAAGAGGCCATCGACAGTCATCGCAAACTCAGCCATTACTTCAGCGATGTTGGCTTTTATCAGGCGGCGATCCCGACCTATTACGGCGGCATCATGACCTTTGCATGGGCGACAGATAACGACGCCTTACGCCATCTCTCAACCGAAATTATTCAGGCGCGTTTTCTCGCTTCTGGCCTGAAATGCCGTTATTACAATCCGGCAGTCCATACGGCAGCTTTTGCCTTACCCCAGTATCTGCAAGATGCACTGGCTTCACAGCCGTCCTAAGGAGAAGATAAGAAATTGAAAAAACTGAAACTGCATGGCTTTAATAATCTGACCAAAAGTCTGAGTTTTTGTATTTACGATATCTGCTACGCCAAAACTACCGAAGAGCGCGACGGTTATATTGCTTATATCGATGAACTCTATAATGCCAACCGTCTGACCGAAATCCTGTCAGAAACCTGTTCCATTATCGGGGCCAATATTCTTAACATCGCCCGCCAGGATTACGAACCACAGGGTGCCAGCGTCACTATTCTGGTGAGTGAAGAACCGGTTGACCCGAAACTCATCGACAAAACAGAACACCCCGGCCCACTGCCAGAAACGGTCGTTGCCCATCTCGATAAAAGTCATATTTGCGTACATACCTACCCGGAAAGTCATCCTGAAGGCGGTTTATGTACCTTCCGCGCCGATATTGAAGTCTCTACCTGCGGCGTGATTTCTCCGCTGAAGGCGCTGAATTACCTGATCCACCAGCTTGAGTCCGATATTGTGACTATTGATTATCGCGTGCGCGGTTTTACCCGCGACATTAACGGTATGAAGCACTTTATCGACCATGAGATTAATTCGATTCAGAACTTTATGTCCGAAGATATGAAGGCGCTGTATGACATGGTGGATGTAAACGTCTATCAGGAAAATATCTTCCATACCAAGATGTTGCTTAAAGAGTTCGACCTTAAGCACTACATGTTCCACACCAAACCGGAAGATTTAACCGACAGCGAGCGCCAGGAAATTACCGCTGCGCTGTGGAAAGAAATGCGCGAGATTTATTACGGGCGCAATATGCCCGCTGTTTAACGTCTCAGGCGGAGCACGGAGGCTCCGCCTGATTTACTTACTTCTGCTGCACGAAATTACGGTAAGCCGCCACCACCTGAAGAAAATCCTCAACGCCGCACAGCGACAAGCTCTCTTCATCGTAGTAGTTCATCCCCTCTTCCATTTCATCGCCAGCGAATTCCAGTTGATTGGCGCGAACCATCACCTCTTCACCGTCCATCCACAGAGTGTATTCATGCCCTGCCCGCTGCCAGGATCGTTCGCTACCTTTCAATGCGTGCGCCGCTTGTTCCACTTCATCAAGCAAGGCCAGGTTTTCTTTCACCTCTTCATTAAACCAGTGCCCGACCACTTCATGCCCCATGGACATACGCACCTTTACCACTCCGGTAATATCGCGCAGAAATTCGTAATCCATAGTGTGTTCCTCTGCTCCCGGCAATGCGCCGAAATCGCATTGCGCCATTGATGTAATTATCGCAGCCTTACCGGAGAAAAACAGCGGAACGGCGATGGTTTAGAAATAAAAAATGCCCGGGAATCTCATTCACCGGGCATTGTGTCGTTTATGCGCAGCGCGTGCGCTGACTTTTTAAACCGCAGTCTGGAAAATCACCCCATCGGCTTTTTCGGTGTACTGAGAAAGCTGGTTGAAGTTCAGATAACGGTAAGTATCAACGGCAGTTTTATCTACTTGCGCCACGTAGGTCTGGTACTCTTCCGGCGTCGGCAGTTTGCCAATCAGCGCCGCAACAGCAGCCAGTTCCGCAGAAGCCAGGAAGACATTCGCGCCCGTCCCCAAACGGTTCGGGAAGTTACGGGTAGAGGTGGAAACCACCGTCGCACCGTCTGCTACACGCGCCTGGTTACCCATACACAGGGAACAGCCAGGGATCTCGATACGAGCACCACTCTTACCGAAGACGCTGTAGTAGCCTTCTTCGGTCAGCTGTGCAGCGTCCATACGCGTTGGCGGTGCCACCCACAGGCGGGTCGGCAACTGACCTTTGTGCGCATCCAGCAGTTTACCCGCAGCACGGAAGTGACCGATGTTAGTCATGCAAGAACCGATAAACACTTCGTCGATCTTCTCGCCCTGTACCGCAGACAGCGGACGAGCGTCGTCCGGGTCGTTCGGTGCACAGAGGATTGGCTCTTTAATATCCGCCAGATCGATGTCGATCACTGCCGCGTATTCCGCATCTGCATCGGCTTCCAGCAGCTCAGGATTCGCCAGCCATTTTTCCATGCCCTGAATACGACGTTCCAGGGTACGACGATCGCCGTAACCTTCCGCGATCATCCACTTCAGCAGGACGATGTTAGAGTTCAGGTATTCGATGATCGGTTCTTTGTTCAGCTTGATGGTACAACCGGCAGCAGAACGCTCGGCAGACGCATCGGTCAGCTCAAATGCCTGCTCAACTTTCAGATCCGGCAGACCTTCAATTTCCAGAATGCGACCAGAGAAGATGTTTTTCTTGCCTTTCTTCTCAACGGTCAGCAGACCTTGTTTGATTGCATACAGCGGAATGGCGTGAACCAGGTCGCGCAGGGTGATGCCCGGCTGCATTTTGCCTTTGAAGCGCACCAGAACGGATTCCGGCATATCCAGCGGCATTACGCCTGTTGCGGCTGCAAATGCCACCAGACCAGAACCCGCCGGGAAAGAGATACCGATCGGGAAACGGGTATGGGAGTCACCGCCCGTACCGACAGTATCCGGCAGCAGCATACGGTTCAGCCAGGAGTGGATTACGCCGTCACCCGGACGCAGCGACACACCGCCACGGTTCATAATGAAGTCCGGCAGCGTGTGGTGCGTATTCACGTCAACCGGTTTCGGATATGCCGCGGTGTGGCAGAAAGACTGCATCACCAGGTCAGCCGAGAAGCCCAGGCACGCCAGGTCTTTCAGTTCATCACGGGTCATCGGGCCGGTGGTGTCCTGGGAACCTACAGAAGTCATTTTCGGTTCACAGTACGCGCCCGGACGAATGCCTTTCACACCGCAGGCACGACCTACCATTTTCTGCGCCAGCGAGAAGCCGCGATCGCTCTCAGCGACATCTTTCGCCTGACGGAACACATCACTATGCGGCAGACCAAGTGCTTCACGCGCTTTGGTGGTCAGGCCACGCCCGATAATCAGCGGAATACGGCCGCCAGCACGCACTTCATCAATCAGCACGTCGGTTTTCAGTTCGAAGGTTGCCAGCAGTTCGCCGGTTTCGTGGTTACGCACTTCACCTTTGTACGGGTAAACGTCAATCACGTCACCCATGTTCAGGTTAGAGACGTCCACTTCGATTGGCAGTGCACCCGCATCTTCCATCGTGTTAAAGAAGATGGGTGCAATTTTACCGCCGAGGCACAAACCACCGCCGCGTTTGTTCGGCACATGTGGAATATCATCACCCATAAACCACAGTACGGAGTTCGTGGCGGATTTACGCGATGAACCCGTACCCACAACGTCACCGACGTACGCCAGCGGGAAACCTTTCTGTTGCAGAGCTTCAATCTGTTTGATCGGACCAACAACACCAGGCTGATCTGGCTCAATACCTTCACGGGCGTTTTTCAGCATCGCCAGCGCGTGCAGTGGGATATCCGGGCGTGACCACGCATCCGGTGCCGGAGAAAGGTCATCGGTGTTGGTTTCGCCTGTGACTTTGAAGACGGTAACGGTCAGTTTTTCAGCCAGTGCCGGGCGATTCAGGAACCATTCGGCATCTGCCCAGGACTGCATTACCTGCTTCGCATATTCGTTACCTGCTTTCGCTTTCTCTTCTACGTCATAGAAGTTATCGAACATCAGCAGCGTGTGAGAAAGTGCTTTGGCAGCGATCGGTGCCAGTTTGGCATCATCCAGCGCGTCGATCAGCGGATGAATGTTGTAACCACCCTGCATGGTGCCCAGCAGTTCGATGGCTTTTTCCGGAGTCAGCAGTGGGGATTTGGCTTCGCCTTTCGCGACAGCAGCCAGGAAGCCTGCTTTGACATAGGCGGCTTCATCGACGCCAGGGGGAACACGGTTGGTTAACAGATCTAACAGGAATTCTTCTTCGCCCGCGGGCGGGTTTTTCAGCAGCTCTACAAGTGCGGCCATTTGGTTTGCATCCAGGGGTTTGGGCGCAATCCCCTCAGCGGCACGCTCAGCTACGTGCTTACGGTATTCTTCTAGCACGACGGTTCTCCTCGCTCTCATTGTCATAGTGCGGCAGGCGATTCTCTTCACGCTCCTGTGAGACAGCAGTTTGTAGGGTAAATGCCCAGTACCGCAACGGGCAGAATAGCAGGATTTTGACGATGTGTTAATCTGTTTACAAAAAAGCAACATAAAAAAGTGGCTGAATCGTTAAGGATGGTCTAGAGAATGTTTCCCTCCGTAAAAACTTCGTTAATTCGCATGGTGATAATCACCTTTCTCAACGAATCCCAAGATTAGTCAAAATTTAAACTACGGCCTCTTTATACTCGGATTCACAGCACCTGCGGGTGGCAGTTCGCCGACCATTGCGATTTCCTTGAGATCCGAATTATGAAAATGACTTTGCCGTTTAAACCCCATGTGCTGGCGCTAATTTGCAGTGCCGGGCTTTGTGCCGCCTCTACCGGGCTATATATAAAAAGCCGCACAGTGGAAGCGCCTGTGGAACCGCAATCGACACAACTGGCTGCGCCTGACATCTCCGCAGTTACGCTTCCTGCAACGGTTTCCGTGCCTCCTGTAACACCTGCCGTCGTCAAATCCGCATTCAGCACTGCGCAAATAGATCAATGGGTTGCACCTGTCGCGCTATACCCCGACTCTCTGCTTTCACAAGTGTTAATGGCATCAACCTATCCGGCAAACGTTGCTCAAGCAGTGCAATGGTCGCACGATAATCCACTTAAACAAGGCGATGCTGCTATTCAGGCGGTATCTGACCAGCCCTGGGACGCCAGCGTCAAATCACTGGTGGCCTTTCCACAGTTGATGGCATTGATGGGCGAAAACCCGCAATGGGTGCAAAACCTGGGCGATGCTTTTCTGGCGCAGCCGCAGGACGTGATGGACTCGGTACAGCGATTGCGGCAACTGGCGCAACAAACCGGCTCGCTGAAGTCATCAACTGAACAAAAGATCATCACGACAACGAAAAAAGTCGTACCGGTAAATCAGCCCGCCAACGCCCCTGCCACACAATCAAATACCGTTTCTACGTCCAGCCCCGTCGTCGCAGAACCTGCACCGACCGTAATAACCATTGAGCCAGCCAATCCGGATGTGGTTTATATTCCGAACTACAACCCAAACGTGGTTTACGGCAGTTGGGCCAATACCGCTTATCCGCCAGTTTATCTGCCGCCGCCAGCCGGAGAACCGTTTGTTGACAGCTTTGTGCGCGGATTCGGCTATAGCATGGGCGTTGCTACCACATACGCACTATTCAGCAGCATCGACTGGGACGACGACGATCATGACCATCATCATCATGACGATGATGATTATCATCACCACGATGGCGGTCATCGTGACGGTAATGACTGGCAACACAACGGCGACAACATCAATATCGACGTCAACAATTTCAACCGTATCACCGGTGAGCATCTTACTGATAAGAATATGGCATGGCGGCACAATCCAAACTACCGTAATGGTGTGACCTATCATGATCAGGATATGGCAAAGCGGTTTCATCAAACCGATGTCAACGGCGGAATGAGCGCCACGCAGTTACCTGCTCCAACACGCGACAGCCAGCGTCAGGCGGCAGCAAGTCAGTTTCAGCAACGAACACACACCGCCCCCGTCATTACGCGAGATACCCAACGTCAGGCAGCGGCACAGCGGTTTAATGAAGCTGAACACAATGGGAGCTATGACGACTTCCGCGACTTCAGCCGTCGCCAGCCACTGACCCAGCAACAAAAGGACGCCGCTCGTCAGCGTTATCAGTCGGCTTCTCCTGAGCAGCGCCAGGCGGCTCGCGAGAAAATGCAGACTAACCCACAGAACCAGCAGCGAAGAGAGGCGGCACGTCAGCGTATTCAGTCCGCGTCGCCTGAGCAGCGCCAGGCGGTTCGCGAGAAAATGCAGACTAACCCGCAGAATCAACAGCAAAGAGATGCAGCACGTCAGCGTATCCAGTCTGCCTCGCCTGAGCAGCGTCAGGTTTTTCGAGAGAAAGTTCAGGAGAGCCGCCCGCAGCGTCTAAACGACAGTAACCATACTGCCCGATTGAATAATGAGCAACGGTCAGCGGTACGCGAACGGTTGTCTGAGCGTGGAGCAAGGAGACTGGAAAGGTAAATTGCAGGCGTAAAAAAGCGGCGTTGTTAGCCGCTTAAGACTGATGACAAACATCGAATCGCCCGATGCGCAAGCTTATCGGGCCTACACAAGCCATGCAATATATTGAATTTGCATGATTTTGTAGGTCGGATAAGGCGTTTACGCCGCATCCGGCATCAACCACGAGCACTTTATCAACAATCTGAAGCGGCCAGAATAGCCGCTTCTTAATTTGCCGGATGTTCCGGCAAACGAAAAATTACTTCTTCTTCGCTTTCGGGTTCGGCAGGTCGGTAATGCTACCTTCGAACACTTCTGCCGCCAGGCCCACAGACTCGTGCAGAGTCGGGTGCGCATGGATGGTCAGTGCGATGTCTTCAGCGTCACAACCCATTTCGATTGCCAGGCCGATTTCACCCAGCAGCTCACCGCCGTTAGTACCGACAATTGCACCACCGATCACACGGTGAGATTCTTTGTCGAAAATCAGCTTGGTCATACCGTCTGCGCAGTCGGAAGCGATAGCACGACCAGAAGCAGCCCACGGGAAGGTGGCGGTTTCATAGCTGATGCCTTTCTCTTTCGCTTCTTTCTCAGTCAGACCAACCCATGCAACTTCTGGTTCGGTATAGGCGATGGACGGGATAACTTTCGGATCGAAGTAGTGTTTCTTACCGGCGATAACTTCAGCGGCAACGTGACCTTCGTGAACACCTTTATGTGCCAGCATCGGCTGACCGACGATATCGCCGATAGCAAAGATGTGCGGTACGTTGGTACGCAGCTGTTTGTCAACGCGGATGAAACCACGGTCGTCAACTTCCACGCCAGCTTTGCCTGCGTCGAGGTTTTTACCGTTCGGCACACGACCAATTGCTACCAGCACGGCGTCGTAACGCTGCGGTTCAGCTGGTGCTTTTTTGCCTTCCATCGTCACATAAATGCCGTCTTCTTTCGCTTCAACGGCGGTAACTTTGGTTTCCAGCATCAGGTTGAATTTTTTGCTGATACGCTTGGTGAAGACTTTAACGATGTCTTTGTCAGCTGCCGGGATAACCTGGTCGAACATTTCAACCACATCAATCTGTGAACCCAGCGCGTGGTATACGGTGCCCATTTCCAGACCGATGATACCGCCACCCATTACCAGCAGGCGTTCTGGTACTTCTTTCAGTTCCAGCGCGTCAGTGGAGTCCCAGATACGCGGATCTTCATGCGGAATAAACGGCAGTTGAATCGGGCGAGAACCCGCTGCAATGATCGCGTTGTCGAAGTTGATCACGGTTTTACCGTTCTCACCTTCAACTTCCAGGGTGTTAGCCCCGGTAAATTTACCCAGACCGTTGACCACTTTGACTTTGCGGCCTTTCGCCATACCAGCCAGACCACCGGTCAGCTGATTGATCACTTTCTCTTTCCAGGTACGAATCTTGTCGATATCGGTTTTCGGTTCGCCGAAGACGATACCGTGTTCAGCCAGCGCTTTGGCTTCTTCGATGACTTTTGCTACGTGCAGCAGTGCTTTAGAAGGGATACAGCCGACGTTCAGGCAAACACCGCCAAGGGTGTTGTAACGTTCTACGATTACGGTTTCCAGACCTAAATCAGCGCAACGGAAGGCAGCGGAGTAACCTGCGGGGCCTGCCCCAAGTACCACGACCTGAGTTTTGATTTCAGTACTCATCATGACCTCTATATATTTATCTCCGGCGGTCATACCCGTCGTCTTTCAGGCCGCAGCGGCGTTAGCTTCACGCCCTCCCCCCAGTCACTTACTTATGTAAGCTCCTGGGGATTCTGGCGCTTGCTACCTTGCTGCACCCAGAAATCCATAGGGTATGTGAAGTAATACCCTAACCACCACCGGGTCGTTCTATCCGTCGGTATTTTACAAAATTGTTAACAATTTTTAAACAACAAACGGCAACCGATTTGTCTATTCGCTAATAACCTCAATACATTCATGAGATTACCAGAAAAAAGCCGGCCGTTGGGCCGGCTCTTTTACTTACATCACCAGACGGCGAATGTCAGACAGCGTGTTGTTAATGATGGTAATGAAACGGGCACCATCAGCACCGTCGATCACGCGGTGGTCGAAGGAGAGAGAAATCGGCAGCATCAGACGCGGCACGAACTCTTTACCATTCCACACCGGCTCCATCGCGGACTTGGAAACGCCAAGGATAGCCACTTCCGGCGCGTTCACAATCGGCGCGAAGTGGGTAGTACCCAGGCCGCCGATGCTGGAGATGGTGAAGCAACCGCCCTGCATTTCGCCCGCAGTCAGCTTACCGTCACGCGCTTTCTTGGAAATAGTCATCAGCTCGCGAGACAACTCGATGATGCCTTTCTTATTGACGTCTTTGAATACCGGAACAACCAGACCGTTCGGGGTATCCACCGCCACACCGATGTTGATGTATTTCTTCAGGGTCAGACGCTGACCGTCTTCCGACAGCGAACTGTTAAAGCGAGGCATCTGCTCAAGAGCTGCAGCAACCGCTTTCATGATGAAGACAACCGGGGTGATCTTCACATCCAGCTTACGTTTCGCCGCTTCTTCGTTCTGCTGTTTACGGAACGCTTCCAGCTCGGTGATATCGGTTTTGTCGAAGTGAGTAACATGCGGGATCATCACCCAGTTACGGCTCAGGTTCGCACCAGAGATTTTCTGGATGCGGCCCAGTTCCACTTCTTCGATTTCACCAAACTTGCTGAAGTCCACTTTAGGCCACGGCAGCATGCCTGGGATACCGCCGCCAGTTGCCGCCGGAGCCGCTTCTGCACGTTTGAT
Source organism: Escherichia sp. R1 (assembly GCF_003000935.1). Taxonomy (NCBI): domain Bacteria; kingdom Pseudomonadati; phylum Pseudomonadota; class Gammaproteobacteria; order Enterobacterales; family Enterobacteriaceae; genus Escherichia; species Escherichia sp. R1. The sequence goes on along the minus strand of NZ_PSRU01000022.1, from coordinate 5,378 downwards.
AGCTTCTTTCACGTAAGCCTGAACGTCTTCGCGCAGGATACGACCTTTACGGCCAGTGCCCTTCACTTTCGCCAGGTTAACGCCAAACTCGCGTGCCAGACGGCGGATCAGCGGAGTCGCGTGAACGTAAGCGTCGTTTTCAGCAAATTCAGATTTGCCTTCCGCTTTCGCAGCCGGTGCTGCTGCCGGGGCTTCAGCTTTTGCTGCCGGAGCCGGCGCTGCCGCTTCCTGTTTCGCAGGAGCTGCCGCAGGCGCTGCGCCTTCAACTTCGAAGATCATAATTAGCGAACCAGTTTTCACTTTATCGCCAACGTTGACTTTCAGTTCCTTCACGACGCCTGCAAACGGAGCCGGAACTTCCATAGACGCTTTATCGCCTTCTACGGTGATCAGTGACTGTTCAGCGGCAACTTTGTCGCCCACTTTCACCATCACTTCGGTCACTTCAACTTCGTCACCGCCGATATCCGGAACGTTAACTTCTTTCACGCCAGCCGCTGGTGCAGGAGCCGCTGCCGGAGCCGCTTCCTGTTTAGCCGCCGGAGCTGCCGCGCCTGCTTCACCCGCGACTTCGAAGACCATAATCAGCGAGCCGGTAGACACTTTGTCACCCACGTTCACTTTGATCTCTTTCACGGTGCCTGCAAACGGAGCCGGAACTTCCATAGAAGCCTTGTCGCCTTCTACGGTGATCAGCGACTGTTCAGCTTCAACTTTATCGCCAACTTTCACCAGGATTTCGGTCACTTCAACTTCGTCGCTGCCGATATCCGGAACGTTAACGTCTTTTGCCGCTGCAGCCGCTGGTGCTGCTGCCGGAGCGGCTTCTTTCTTCTCTTCTGCCTGAGCAGGTGCAGCGTCAGCTGCACCGTCGGCGGAATCGAAAATCATAATCAGTGCGCCGGTCTGGGTTTTATCGCCAACAGAGACTTTGATCTCTTTAACGATACCCGCCTGCGGAGACGGAACTTCCATAGAGGCTTTGTCGCCTTCTACGGTGATCAGCGACTGTTCGGCTTCAACTTTGTCGCCCACTTTGACCAGGATCTCGGTGATTTCAACTTCATCAGCCCCGATGTCCGGTACTTTGATTTCGATAGCCATTATTCTTTTACCTCTTAAGCCAGACGCGGGTTAACTTTATCTGCATCGATGTTGAATTTGGCGATTGCGTCAGCAACCACTTTCTTATCGATTTCGCCACGTTTAGCCAGTTCGCCCAGCGCCGCAACCACGACATAAGAAGCATCAACTTCGAAGTGGTGACGCAGGTTCTCACGGCTGTCGGAACGACCGAAGCCATCAGTACCCAGTACGCGGTAGTCGTCAGCCGGTACGTAAGTACGGACCTGCTCAGCGAACAGTTTCATATAGTCGGTAGATGCCACTGCCGGAGCATCGTTCATCACCTGAGCGATGTATGGAACGCGCGGAGTTTCCAGCGGGTGCAGCATGTTCCAGCGTTCACAATCCTGACCATCACGCGCCAGCTCTGTGAAGGAGGTCACGCTATAAACGTCAGAACCTACGCCGTAATCTTTCGCCAGGATCTCTGCCGCTTCACGGACGTGACGCAGGATAGAACCGGAGCCCAGCAGCTGAACTTTACCTTTGCTACCTTCAATGGTTTCGAGTTTGTAGATACCTTTACGGATACCTTCCTCAGCACCTTCCGGCATTGCCGGCATGTGGTAGTTTTCGTTCAGCGTAGTGATGTAGTAGTAAACGTTCTCTTGTTTTTCACCGTACATACGCTCCAGACCGTCATGCATGATGACAGCAACTTCGTAAGCGTAAGCCGGGTCGTAAGAGATACAGTTCGGGATAGTCAGCGACTGAATGTGGCTGTGACCATCTTCGTGCTGCAGACCTTCGCCGTTCAGGGTGGTACGACCGGAAGTACCGCCGATCAGGAAGCCACGCGCTTGCTGGTCGCCAGCCGCCCAGCACAGATCGCCGATACGCTGGAAGCCGAACATCGAGTAATAGATGTAGAACGGAATCATCGGCAGATTGTTGGTGCTGTAAGAGGTCGCCGCTGCCAGCCAGGAACACCCTGCGCCCAGCTCGTTGATCCCTTCCTGCAGAATCTGACCTTTCTCGTCTTCTTTATAGTAAGCAACCTGCTCGCGGTCCTGCGGGGTGTACTGCTGACCGTTCGGGCTGTAAATACCAATCTGACGGAACAGACCTTCCATACCGAAAGTACGCGCTTCGTCGGCGATGATCGGTACCAGACGATCTTTGATCGACTTGTTCTTCAGCATCACGTTCAGGGCACGAACGAAAGCGATAGTGGTAGAGATCTCTTTGCTCTGCTCTTCCAACAGCGCGCCGAAGTCTTGCAGGCTCGGCAGCTCAAGCTTCTCGGTGAAGTTCGGCTGACGGCTTGGCAGATAACCGTGCAGTTTCTGACGCTGAGCGTGCAGATAGGTATGCTCTTCAGAACCTTCCGGGAAGGTGATGTACGGCAGTTTTTCGATATCTGCATCAGACACCGGCACATTGAAACGGTCGCGGATGTGACGCACGCCGTCCATGTTCATTTTCTTAACCTGGTGCGCGATGTTTTTACCTTCAGCCGCGTCGCCCATGCCGTAACCTTTAATGGTATGAGCAAGGATTACCGTCGCTTTGCCTTTGGTTTCCTGCGCTTTCTTAAATGCAGCGTAGATTTTCTTCGGATCGTGACCGCCACGGTTCAGGGCCCAGATCTGCTCGTCAGTCCAGTCTGCAACCAGTGCTGCGGTTTCAGGATATTTACCGAAGAAGTGTTCACGAACGTACGCACCATCTTTCGATTTGAAGGTCTGGTAGTCGCCGTCAACGGTTTCGTTCATCAGCTGGATCAGTTTACCGCTGGTATCTTTACGCAGCAGTTCATCCCAACGGCTACCCCACATCACTTTGATCACGTTCCAGCCAGCACCTTCGAAGATGCCTTCCAGTTCGTTGATGATCTTGCCGTTACCGGTGACCGGGCCGTCAAGACGCTGCAGGTTACAGTTGATAACGAAGACCAAGTTATCCAGTTTTTCACGGGTAGCGATGGTGATCGCACCTTTGGATTCCGGTTCGTCCATTTCACCGTCGCCGAGGAACGCGTAAACGGTTTGTTTAGAGGTATCTTTCAGGCCACGGTGTTCCAGATATTTCAGGAATTTAGCCTGGTAAATAGCACCAATCGGACCCAGACCCATAGATACGGTCGGGAACTGCCAGAATTCCGGCATCAGTTTCGGGTGCGGATAGGAAGAGAGGCCATTGCCGTGAACTTCCTGACGGAAGTTATCCAACTGCTCCTGAGTCAGACGACCTTCCAGGAAAGCACGAGCGTAAACGCCCGGGGAGATGTGGCCCTGGAAGTAAACCAGGTCGCCGCCATCCTGCTCGTTGCGTGCACGGAAGAAGTGGTTAAAGCACACATCATAAATGGTTGCGGAAGACTGGAAGGACGCCATGTGGCCGCCCAGTTCGAGGTCTTTTTTCGACGCACGCAGAACCGTCATGATGGCGTTCCAGCGGATAGCTGAACGAATACGGCGTTCCAGTTCCAGATTACCCGGATACTCCGGTTGTTCTTCAACGGGGATGGTGTTGATGTAGTTGCTGATACCGGTGCCTGCGGCTACGTTGACACCGCCTTTGCGGGCTTCAGCAAGCAGTTGGTCGATCAGATACTGAGCACGCTCAACACCTTCTTCACGGATGACCGATTCGATCGCCTGGAGCCAGTCGCGAGTTTCGATCGGATCCACGTCATTTGGGAAACGTTCTGACATGGGTTATTCCTTATCTATCTAATAACGTTGAGTTTTCTGGAACCTGTCCCATTGAACTCTCGCCGGAAAGCTCAATAAGACAGGTTCTACGTTTAGTTGCCGCGCTTTTATATGCGCTTGATTTACAACATCTTCTGGATAATTTTTACCAGAAAAATCACTAATTCTTTCGTTGCTCCAGACGACGTAGAGAACGCTCACGGCGGCTCTCTTCACGGCTTCTGTCGAGCAAAATTTCTTCGATAAAGGCCAGATGGCGATGCGATGCTTCGCGCGCTTCTTCCGGCTTACCGGCCATAATCGCTTCAAATATGCGGGTGCGGTGACTACTCACCAGCGGCAGCATCTCGCGACGCGAATAGAGCAATTCGAAGTTCTGGCGGACATTCTGGGCCAACATCGGCTCCATACACCTTAGCAGATGAAGCAGAACCACATTGTGGGCCGCTTCGGTGACGGCAATCTGATACTGGAGTACGGCATTTGATTCCGCGTCCAGATCGCCAGACTGCTGCGCCAGCTCTATGGCATGGTGGAGTTCACGGATGCGTTCCTTGTCTTCATCGGTACTACGCAGCGCGGCGTAATAAGCGGCGATACCTTCCAGGGCGTGTCGTGTTTCGAGCAAGTCATACTGTGATTCAGGATGGTCGGAGAGCAGCTCCACCAGCGGATCGCTGAAGCTTTGCCATAGGCTGCTCTGGACAAAAGTGCCGCCACCCTGGCGACGAAGCAACAAGCCCTTCGCTTCGAGACGTTGAATCGCCTCACGCAAGGAGGGACGGGAGACGTCGAACTGTTTTGCCAGTTCGCGTTCCGGTGGGAGTTTTTCGCCCGGGCGGAGAGTGCCTTCGAGGATCAAAAACTCCAGTTGCTGCTCAATCACATCGGAGAGTTTTGGTTGGCGGATTTTGCTGTAGGCCATGAGTTCCTGTCTTAAGCCACTTGCCGAAGTCAATTGGTCTTACCAATTTCATGTCTGTGACGCTAAAGTAACAAAGTATTCACCTTATGTCCATACAGGTTTTGATTGAAATCATGAAACTGTGCACATTTTAACAACTTGACATATATAACGTTTCAAAGTTGTAACTATGCACAAATGTTAAATTTACCCATCAAGGGGTGAGATTAACAGAATTGAAACGAAAAAATATGTCCTCTGAACCGATTCACCAAGCAACAAAACGCATAACAATTCAATTATGTGAATTAATATGTAAAATGAATGTTCAGGGAAGGAGAGAAAGGTAGTATTTACCTATGTTTTCTTTTTACATTGCTTATTATCACTGCAATCGCCACCGTAACCTTCTCGTAGCGAAAATCATCACTTAACCAGAACGTGATGATTTTCAGGTGACAGATTCTGTTTAGAATTCATTCTGAATCTTTGAACAAAGACAATCCTTGCGAACGCCGCCATTCTTTGACGATTTTCAGGATGTTTTCAGGTTTACCATCTTCTGGGGAATTAGGATAGAAAATGAGATCTCCCTTTTTAGGATGTTCAGTAATTTTAATGAAATGATCCACTAAGGTATCGAGATATTTTTCTAATTTTTTCCCTTTTAGGGATTTATCTTTGCTAGTTGC
>NZ_PSRU01000021.1:0-113218 GCF_003000935.1 Escherichia sp. R1 | reverse complement strand
GAGATTCTCAGGAGAACCCCGCTGACCCGGCGGCGTGTTTGCCGTTGTTCCGTGTCAGTGGTGGCGCATTATAGGGAGTTATTCCGGCCTGACAAGAGGAAATTTAAAATAATTTTCCGACCGCGCACTTTTTATTCTTTATGCTTATTTCAGCGTCGGTTTGTCGGTTAAATGGGCGATTTCTCGGGCGAAATTCGCCACCTGCTCCCAATCGGTATAGACAACTTCTTTGCGCGTATCCGTTTCACCGCCTGACATCTTCATAATCAGTTTGATCATAAAGCGGTCGTACCAGCGATAACGTGGGTAACGCAGCGCCCCGGCAATGACCGCGCAGCGATCGGGACGCCATTGTGAACTCATCAGAAACTTCCGCGCGTAGCTGTTGGTCTGTGGAGTACGCTTCTCCGGTTTACGCGCCACCAGGTTTACGGAGTAAAAGGCGCTCGGCATCGAATTCAGCCGCGTCGCATGCTTTTTGACAAATTCCTGGAACGCAGAGTGGTAGTGACCATAGCGAATAGAAGCACCAATGACCACACGGTCGTAGTTTTCCCACTGTGGTTCTTCAATGCGGTGCACATTGGCGACATCCGCCTGGATCCCCAGTTCTTTCAGTTCCGAAGCCAGGTAGGAGGCAATCTCGCGCGTTTGTCCGTCCCTTGTTGAGAAAAGAATTAATGTTTTCACGTATTACTCCATCATTCACGCCAGAAAGTCGGGGTAAAGAGCACCAGCAATGTAAAGACCTCGAGACGACCAAACAGCATGTTGGCAATCAGGATCCATTTAGCCACCGGGTTCATACTGGTAAAGTTATCAGCAACCACGCCAAGCCCTGGCCCCAGGTTATTCAATGTTGCAACAACCGAGGCAAAGGCAGAAAAGTCATCCACGCCCGTGGCGATAATCGCCAGCATACTGACAATAAACACCAATGCATAGGCGGAGAAAAATCCCCAAACGGCTTCGAGGATACGTTCCGGCAGTGCGCGATTCCCCAGCTTAATGCTGTAGACGGCGTTCGGATGCACCAGTCGTTTCAGCTCACGGTTCCCCTGCTTAAACAGCAGCAGGATGCGGATCACTTTCAGGCCACCGCCCGTTGACCCGGCACAACCGCCGATAAAAGCTGAACATAAGAGCAGTACCGGCAAAAAGAGCGGCCAGCGGGCAATGCTGTCAGTCGTAAACCCGGCGGTTGTCGCCATCGACACCACCTGGAAAAACGCCTGGTTAATTGTCATCAGCGCCGAACTGTAGACATTATGAAACCACAGTACGAGTGTACAAATAACCACCAGTGAAAACTGTACGCCGATAAACATGCGAAATTCCGGATCGCGCCAATAAACCTTCAGACTACGCCCACTTAACAGTGAAAAGTGCAGACCGTAGTTACAGCCAGAGATCAGCAGGAAGATAGCAATGATAGTGTTAATAGTCGGGCTGTCGAAATAACCGATACTGGCATCATGTGTCGAGAAGCCGCCAATAGCGATGGTCGCAAAGCTATGGCCGATGGCATCAAAGGCATCCATTCCAGCAAACCACAACGCCAGCGCACAGGCGACGGTCAGCAAGACATAAATCAACCACAGGGTTTTCGCCGTTTCCGCAATTCGCGGGCGCATTTTGTTATCTTTCAGCGGGCCGGGCATTTCTGCGCGATAGAGCTGCATCCCACCCACGCCGAGGATAGGCAGTATCGCAACCGCCAGCACGATGATCCCCATACCGCCAAACCATTGCAGCATCTGGCGATAAAAGAGGATGGCATGAGGGAGCGAATCCAGCCCCACCAGCGTAGTGGCCCCCGTGGTGGTCAGGCCAGAGAAAGATTCAAAAAACGCATCGGTAATCGTGAGGTTCGGGCTTTCCGAGAAGATAAAAGGGAGCGCACCGACGCTACCCAGCACGGTCCAGAACAGCACCACTATCAGAAACCCCTCACGGGATTTCAGTTCGCCCTTCTCTTTGCGGTTCGGCCACCAAAGCATAGAGCCAATGGCGAGGGCGACAAAAAAGGTCTGGGTAAAAGCGCGGCCCGCTCCATCCCGGTAGATGAGTGCTACCAGCCCAGGGATAATCATGGTCCCTGAAAATAAGATGACCAGTAGTCCAACGATTCGGGTAATGGCGCGAAAATGCATCTCTGCCGCTTCCTTAGTTCTGCAAAACGAAGTGGGGATTATTCTTCAATCGCTAACAATTGCAATGAACCACGGCTAAAATCCGCCAGCTTTGCGGAAAATTCAGCCACTTTCGCCGCCGGAAGCGCCACCCGCAGCAGAACGAATGCCTGATAATCACTGTTGATAATTTTGCCGTCACACTGCCCCAGCAACGCTTCAATGCCGGTTAACTGACTATATTCACATTGCAAAGTATATTCGGTTAATGGTGTCTTGCGTTGGGTCGTTAGCTGGCGCAGCGCCTGATTCACGCCGCCGCCATACGCTTTCACTAACCCACCGGTGCCAAGCAATATGCCGCCGTAGTAGCGCACCACCACAGCGGTAATTTCCCCGACGCCGCTGCCCATTAGTTGGGCGAGCATCGGTTTACCTGCCGTTCCCGCCGGCTCCCCGTCGTCAGAGAAACCCAGCTGTTGAGAATCATCCGGCGCACCCGCCACCCACGCCACGCAATGGTGGCGGGCATCGGGGTGTTCTGCCCGCACCGATTCAACAAACGCTTTTGCCGCCTCAACGCCATCGGTATGCGCCAACAGCGTAATGAAGCGGCTCTTTTTGATCTCTTCAACGACCATGACCGGTGCCGCAGGAATTAACCAGCTTTCCATCACGCCAGTTTCAGATCCCGGGTCATGTTTTCCACGTTGTTTTCGTGAATCACCACGTTGTCTTCGATACGAATGCCGCCGAACGGTTTCAGTGCTTCAATTTTCTGCCAGTTGAAGTGTTTGCTGAACTGCCCTTCACGCCACGGTGCCAGAAGCGATTCGATGAAGTAGATACCCGGTTCGATGGTTAACACCATGCCCGGCTGGAGAATACGGGTGCAGCGCAGGTACGGATATTTTGCCGGTGCCGCGAGGTGCGTACCGCTATCATCCTGCATAAAACCGGCTACGTCATGCACCTGCAGGCCCAGCGGATGGCCGATACCGTGCGGCATAAACGGTCCGGTGAGATCGTTTTCGACCATCGCTTCTTCACTCATATCGGTGATGATTTGATGTTTACGCAGCAGTTTGGCGATGCGCTGATGGAACTGGATATGGTAATCCACATAGCTGACGCCTGCTTTCATGTTGGCGATCAGCGCCAGTTGCTCATCATTTACGTCTTTCACCAGCTGTGCGTAGTCGTTGTCGCTTTTTGCCGACCAGGTACGGGTTAGATCAGCCGCATAGCCGTTATATTCGGCCCCGGCATCCAGCAGGAAGCTGCGCATCTCTTCCGGTGCCTGGTGGTCCAGTTTGGTGTAATGCAACACCGCAGCGTGTTCGTTAAGCGCCACAATGTTGCTATAAGGTACGTCGGTATCACGATGACCGGTCGCGGTCAGATAGGCAATGTTGATATCGAACTCGCTCATGCCAGAACGGAACGCTTCTTCTGCCGCGCGATGACCGTTGACCGCCATTTTCTGCGCTTCACGCATACAGGCCAGTTCGTACTCGGTTTTGAAGGAGCGATAGTAATGCAGGTAGTCGATCACCCCTTTCGGGTTGATATTGCTGGCCTCAATACCCAGTTGCAGCGCACGTTCTGGCACCGGACCGATATAACCGATATTGCCGCGCGCAGCAGGCAACAGACTACCAATGCCATCGGCTTTCGGCAGCGCGATCACTTCTACATCTTCAGTCCAGAAGGAGTTCGGCAGCGGTTCGACGTTGTGCCAGTAATCAACCGGCAGATAGAACCACAGTTTCGGCTTATTCACGCCATCCACCAGCAGCCAGCAGTTTGGCACCTGAGTTACTGGCACCCACGCTTTGAATTGCGGGTTCACTTTAAACGGATAGGGATGATCGTCGAGAAAAACGTTGAACAGTTCGCCGGAGTGAATAAGTAACGCATCCAGCTTGAAGCGCGCCAGCGCATCGCGAGTCCGTTCCTGTAAGGTAGCTATATGATTTTTATAGAGCGAGGCCAGTGATTCCATTTTTTACCCTTCTGTTTTTTTGACCTTAAGTCTCCGCATATTAGCACATCGTTCATCCAGAGCGTGATTTCTGCCGAGCGTGATCAGATCGGCATTTCCTTAATATTTTATTTGCATATTTTTAACACAAAATACACACTTCGATGCATCTGGTACGACCAGATCACCTTGCGGATTCAGGAGACTGACATGCTTTACAAAGGCGACACCCTGTACCTTGACTGGCTGGAAGATGGCATTGCCGAACTGGTATTTGATGCCCCAGGTTCAGTTAATAAACTCGACACTGCCACCGTCGCCAGCCTCGGCGAGGCCATCGGCGTGCTGGAACAGCAATCAGATCTAAAAGGGCTGCTGCTGCGTTCGAACAAAGCAGCCTTTATCGTCGGTGCTGATATCACCGAATTTTTGTCCCTGTTCCTCGTTCCTGAAGAACAGTTAAGTCAGTGGCTGCACTTTGCCAATAGCGTGTTTAATCGCCTGGAAGATCTCCCGGTGCCGACCATTGCTGCCGTCAACGGCTATGCGCTGGGCGGTGGCTGCGAATGCGTGCTGGCGACCGATTATCGTCTGGCGACGCCGGATCTGCGCATCGGTCTGCCGGAAACCAAACTGGGCATCATGCCGGGCTTTGGCGGTTCTGTACGTATGCCACGTATGCTCGGTGCTGACAGTGCGCTGGAAATCATTGCCGCCGGTAAAGATGTCGGCGCGGATCAGGCGCTGAAAATCGGTCTGGTGGATGGTGTAGTCAAAGCAGAAAAACTGGTTGAAGGGGCGATGGCGATTTTACGCCAGGCCATTAACGGCGACCTCGACTGGAAAGCAAAACGTCAGCCGAAGCTGGAACCGCTAAAACTGAGCAAGATTGAAGCCGCCATGAGCTTCACCATCGCTAAAGGGATGGTCGCGCAAACGGCGGGGAAACATTATCCGGCCCCCATCACCGCAGTAAAAACCATTGAAGCGGCGGCCCGTTTTGGTCGTGAAGAAGCCTTAAACCTGGAAAACAAAAGTTTTGTCCCGCTGGCGCATACCAACGAAGCCCGCGCACTGGTCGGCATTTTCCTTAACGATCAATATGTAAAAGGTAAAGCGAAGAAACTCACCAAAGATGTTGAAACCCCGAAACAGGCCGCTGTGCTGGGCGCAGGCATTATGGGCGGCGGCATCGCCTACCAGTCTGCGTGGAAAGGCGTGCCGGTTGTCATGAAAGATATCAACGACAAGTCGTTAACCCTCGGCATGACCGAAGCCGCGAAACTGCTGAACAAGCAGCTTGAGCGCGGCAAGATCGATGGTCTGAAACTGGCTGGCGTGATCTCCACAATTCACCCAACGCTCGACTACGCCGGGTTTGACCGCGTGGATGTTGTGGTAGAAGCGGTTGTTGAAAACCCGAAAGTGAAAAAAGCCGTGCTGGCAGAAACCGAGCAGAAAGTACGCCCGGATACCGTACTGGCGTCTAACACTTCAACCATTCCTATCAGCGAACTGGCCAACGCGCTGGAACGTCCGGAAAACTTCTGCGGGATGCACTTCTTTAACCCGGTCCACCGAATGCCGTTAGTAGAAATTATTCGCGGCGAGAAAAGCTCCGACGAAACCATCGCGAAAGTCGTCGCCTGGGCGAGCAAAATGGGCAAAACGCCGATTGTGGTTAACGACTGCCCCGGCTTCTTCGTCAACCGTGTACTGTTCCCCTATTTCGCCGGTTTCAGCCAGTTGCTGCGCGACGGCGCGGATTTCCGCAAGATCGACAAAGTGATGGAAAAACAGTTTGGCTGGCCGATGGGTCCGGCATATCTGCTGGATGTTGTGGGCATTGACACCGCGCATCACGCCCAGGCAGTCATGGCAGCAGGCTTCCCGCAGCGGATGCAGAAAGATTATCGCGATGCCATCGACGCGCTGTTTAATGCCAACCGCTTTGGTCAGAAGAACGGCCTCGGTTTCTGGCGTTATAAAGAAGACAGCAAAGGTAAGCCGAAGAAAGAAGAAGACGCCGCTGTTGACGACCTGCTGGCAGAAGTGAGCCAGCCGAAGCGCGATTTCAGCGAAGAAGAGATTATCGCTCGCATGATGATCCCGATGGTCAACGAAGTGGTCCGCTGTCTGGAAGAGGGCATTATCGCCACTCCGGCAGAAGCGGATATGGCGCTGGTCTACGGCCTGGGCTTCCCTCCGTTCCACGGCGGCGCGTTCCGCTGGCTGGACACCCTCGGCAGCGCAAAATACCTCGATATGGCACAGCAATATCAGCACCTCGGCCCGCTGTATGAAGTACCGGAAGGTCTGCGTAATAAAGCACGTCATAACGAACAGTACTATCCCCCGGTTGAGCCAGCCCGTCCGGTTGGCGACCTGAAAACGGCTTAAGGAGTCACAATGGAACAGGTTGTCATTGTCGATGCAATTCGCACCCCGATGGGCCGTTCGAAGGGCGGTGCTTTTCGTAACGTACGTGCGGAAGATCTCTCCGCTCATTTAATGCGTAGCCTGCTGGCGCGTAACCCGGCACTGGAAGCGGCGGCCCTTGACGATATTTACTGGGGTTGTGTGCAGCAAACACTGGAGCAGGGTTTTAATATCGCCCGTAACGCGGCACTGTTGGCTGAAGTGCCGCACTCTGTCCCGGCGGTTACCGTTAATCGCTTGTGTGGTTCATCCATGCAGGCACTGCATGACGCAGCACGAATGATCATGACCGGCGATGCGCAGGCATGTCTGGTTGGCGGCGTGGAGCATATGGGCCATGTGCCAATGAGTCACGGCGTCGATTTTCACCCCGGCCTTAGCCGTAATGTCGCCAAAGCGGCGGGCATGATGGGCTTAACGGCAGAAATGCTGGCGCGTATGCACGGTATCAGCCGTGAAATGCAGGATGCCTTTGCCGCGCGGTCACACGCCCGCGCGTGGGCCGCCACGCAGTCAGGCGCATTTAAAAATGAAATCATCCCGACCAGTGGTCACGATGCCGACGGCGTATTGAAGCAGTTTAATTACGACGAAGTGATTCGCCCGGAAACCACCGTGGAAGCCCTCACCACACTGCGTCCGGCGTTTGATCCCGTCAGCGGTACGGTAACGGCGGGTACATCTTCTGCGCTTTCCGATGGCGCAGCTGCCATGCTGGTGATGAGTGAAAGCCGCGCCCGTGAATTAGGTCTTAAGCCGCGCGCCCGCGTGCGTTCGATGGCGGTCGTTGGTTGTGACCCATCGATTATGGGTTATGGTCCGGTTCCGGCCTCGAAGCTGGCGCTGAAAAAAGCGGGGCTTTCTGCCAGCGATATCGGCGTATTCGAGATGAACGAAGCCTTTGCCGCGCAGATCCTGCCGTGTATTAAAGATCTCGGGCTAATGGAGCAGATTGACGAGAAGATCAACCTCAACGGTGGCGCGATCGCGCTGGGTCATCCGCTGGGTTGTTCCGGTGCGCGTATCAGCACCACGCTGCTGAATCTGATGGAACACAAAGACGTCCAGTTTGGTCTGGCGACGATGTGTATCGGTCTGGGTCAGGGCATTGCAACGGTGTTTGAGCGGGTTTAACCACTTGCCGGATGCGGCGTGAACGCCTTATCCGGTCTACGGTTCAGAACTTTTGTAGGCCCGATAAGACGCGGCAGCGTCGCATCGGGCACTGTATGCCGGATACGGCGTGAACGCCTTATCCGGCCCACGGTTCAGAACTTTTGTAGGCCCGATAAGACGCGGCAGCGTTGCATCGGGCACTGTTTGCCGGATGCAACGTAGAGTAATGCCACTGTATAAAGTTTTAGTTGCCGTTCTTCCCGCCTGTCAGGGGCGGGTTTTTTATATCTCAGATAAATGCAAACGCATCGCCAAACAGGCGATCTTCCCGCGCATTACGCTCACTGCAAAACAGGTCACGGGCAATTTTCGCCATCTCAAAACGTCCGGCAATATAGATATCATGCTCTGCCAGCGTACCATGATCCTGCAATACCGCCGTTAACACGGTGCCAGTACGCCCACGCCAGCCCGCTTCCGGTTGTTCAACCACCGGCACCACTTGTAGACCAGGATGCTTCAACGAAAGCGCCTCAAGCTCGCAGAGATCATACAGATGCTGCTCTTCACGCCCGCCCCAGTAAATGGTGATATCACGGTTTGGGTTACGCGCCAACGCTGTCAGCAAAATCGAGCGGGCATAAGAGAACCCGGTGCCGCCCGCAATCAAAATCATCGGACGCTCTTCATCATCGCGCAGCCACGCTTCTCCGTGGGGAATATCGACCACGATTTGATGATCTTTGAGGATGCGGTCCATGACTGCTTTCGCGTAAAGGTTGATTTCAGAAGCGCCAATATGCAGCTCGATAAACCCTTTTTCATCTGGCGTCGAAGCCATTGAGAACGGACGTTTGTCGCGCTCATCCATCACTACCATCAAATACTGACCAGCACGAAAAGAAAAGGCCGCGTCTGGCACGATGCGGACACGATATACGGTATCCGTGATAGCTTCTACCGAGGTCACTTTACAGCTTAAGGTTGTCATGCGCTTTCTCTGTCGGATCGATAAATAGGGCAAAACAAACGCGCATCAGGCGCTTTTACCGTTGTTAAAAATAGCCAGTTCATCCCAAATGGCGTCAATATGCGCGACAACATCTGGATCTTTTTTGATGGGACGTCCCCATTCACGCTGGGTTTCCCCCGGCCATTTATTCGTGGCATCCAGCCCCATTTTTGAACCCAGCCCGGAGACAGGCGAGGCAAAATCCAGATAATCAATAGGCGTATTTTCTACCAGAACAGTATCCCGCGCCGGGTCCATACGGGTGGTAATCGCCCAAATCACATCGTTCCAGTCGCGTGCGTTGACGTCATCATCGCAAACGATCACAAATTTAGTGTACATAAACTGGCGTAAGAACGACCAGACGCCCATCATGACGCGCTTCGCGTGTCCGGCGTACTGTTTTTTGATCGTCACTACCGCCAGACGATAAGAACAGCCTTCCGGCGGCAGGTAAAAATCGACAATTTCCGGGAACTGTTTTTGCAGAATCGGCACGAACACTTCGTTCAGTGCTACACCCAGTACCGCAGGTTCATCTGGCGGACGCCCGGTATAGGTGGAATGATAAATCGCATCTTCACGCTGGGTAATATGCGTCACGGTAAATACCGGGAAACTATCGACTTCGTTATAGTAACCGGTGTGGTCGCCATACGGCCCTTCCGGCGCAGTTTCGCCTTGTTCGATATACCCTTCCAGCACAATCTCCGCACTGGCGGGCACTTCAAGGTCATTGGAGATACACTTCACCACTTCGGTCTTGGTGCCGCGCAGCAATCCGGCAAACGCATACTCTGAAAGCGTATCCGGAACGGGGGTGACTGCACCGAGAATCGTGGCAGGATCGGCACCCAGCGCCACAGAAACCGGGAAACGTTCGCCCGGATGCGCCGCACACCACTCCTGATAATCCAACGCGCCGCCGCGATGCGACAGCCAGCGCATAATCAGTTTGTTTTTACCAATTAGCTGCTGGCGATAAATGCCCAGATTCTGCCGCTCTTTATGCGGGCCGCGCGTTACGGTGAGCCCCCAGGTAATCAGCGGCGCGGCATCTTCCGACCAGCAGGTCATAATGGGAATACGATTGAGATCGACGTCATCGCCAGAGACGATTTTTTGTTGGCAGGGCGCACCACGCAGTCGCTTTGTCGGCATGTTCAATACTTGCTTAAACTGCGGCAGTTTATCAAACAGGTCGCGGAAACCTTTTGGCGGCTCCGGCTCTTTCAGAAACGCCAATAATTTACCAACTTCACGCAGCGCCGAAACATCCTCCTGCCCCATGCCCATCGCCACGCGCTTTGGCGTACCGAACAGGTTGCACAGCACCGGCATTGAGTAGCCTTTAGGGTTTTCGAACAACAGCGCAGGCCCACCGGCACGCAAAGTGCGGTCAGCAATTTCAGTGATTTCCAGGTGCGGATCCACCGGGAGCGTGACACGTTTTAGCTCACCCTGCTGTTCAAGCAGCGTCAAGAAGTCGCGTAAATCGTTATATTTCATGGCGTCCATTGTAGCCTCTTAATCTGCGCCCATTATACGGCGTTCATCTTTGCGATGCTGTAAATTTGTTAAATTAGCGTGAACTCTGACGGTATAACGCAAACCGGGGAATATAATTAACTTAGCGTAAAGCTTTTGCTATCCTTGCGCCCCGATTAAACGGATAAGAGTCATTATGCAATCCTGGTATTTACTGTACTGCAAGCGCGGGCAACTTCAACGTGCCCAGGAACACCTCGAAAGACAGGCTGTGAATTGCCTGGCACCGATGATCACCCTGGAAAAAATCGTGCGTGGCAAACGTACTGCAGTCAGTGAGCCATTGTTCCCCAACTACTTGTTTGTGGAGTTCGATCCGGAAGTGATTCATACCACGACTATCAACGCGACTCGTGGTGTCAGCCACTTCGTGCGCTTTGGCGCGTCGCCAGCGATAGTCCCATCGGCGGTGATTCATCAGTTATCAGTGTATAAACCGAAAGATATTGTCGATCCATCGACGCCGTATCCTGGTGATAAAGTGATTATTACTGAAGGCGCATTCGAAGGTTTTCAGGCCATTTTCACCGAGCCCGATGGCGAGGCTCGCTCCATGCTATTGCTGAATCTTATTAATAAAGAGATTAAGCACAGTGTGAAGAACACCGAGTTCCGCAAACTCTAAAACGCAATCCCAAACAGTGTTTTGACATTGGCATCCGTGGTGGCAGCCAGCCATGCGGCATCTTCTCCACGCCAGTGCGCAATACGTTGCAAAATATGGGGCAGATGGGCTGGCTCGTTGCGCCGGGATGATGGCTTTGGCGTGAGATCGCGAGGGAGCAGATACGGCGCATCAGTTTCGATCAGCAATTTCTCCGCCGGAATCAACGGCAACAATTCCCGCAGCTCCAGCCCGCGTCGTTCATCGCAAACCCAACCGGTAATGCCGATATAAATTCCACGCGCCACGCACGCCTGCATCTCTTCGCGTGTGCCGGTAAAGCAATGAAGAACCGCACCAGGCAGTTTATCCAGCCACGGCTCCAGCAATGTCATAAACCGCTCGTGGGCATCGCGACAGTGCATAAATACCGGCATGTTTAATTCTGCGGCAATGCGTAGCTGGGCAACAAAAGCGAGTTCCTGCTCTTCCGGCGTCGAAAAGTTGCGGTTAAAGTCGAGACCACATTCACCAATCGCCACCACTTCTGGCTGCGCGGCCAGCTCAATAATCGCTTCTTCAGTCACAGCTTGCCACTGGCTGCTGTCGTGAGGATGTACGCCCGCCGTTGACCAACAGGACGAATACTGACGCGCCAGCTTTTGCGCCTGCTGGCTTTCACGCAGATTGGTACCGGTGATGAGTAGCCCATTAACTCCCGCGTCAAAAGCGCGCGCTACAACATCATCACGGTCTTTCGCAAATTGCGAACTGGTCAAATTAACGCCGATATCAAACATCCTGTACTCCATATGACAACCGCCCTGACGGGCGGTTGAATTTATTCTTCAGTTTTTTCGCTTTCTGCTTCAGCGTCGTTTTCCTCTTCCCGGTTTCGCCCTTTACCAACGTAAAAGCGTGAGAAGAAGACACCGATTTCAAACAGGCAGTACATAGGGATCGCCAACAGCGTTTGCGAGAAGACATCCGGCGGCGTCAGCAACATCCCGACAACGAATGCACCAACCAGCACATACGGGCGTTTTTTGCGTAAGTCTTCTGGCGAGGTAATCCCCATCCAGCACAGCAACACAATTGCCACCGGCACTTCAAAGGAGACACCAAACGCCATAAACAGCGCCATAACGAAGCTTAAATAGCTCGCAATGTCGGTGGATACCTGTACCCCTTCCGGCGCGGTATTGGCAAGGAAGCCAAATGCCAGCGGAAAGACCACAAAGTAGGCGAACGCCATGCCGATATAAAACAGCAGAGAGCTGGAAACCAGCAGCGGCACCACCAGGCGACGTTCATGCTTATACAGCGCTGGGGCGATAAACGCCCACACCTGATAGAGAATCACCGGCGCTGACAGAATCAGCGACACCATAAAGGTCAGCTTGATCGGCGTAAAGAACGGCGAGGCCACGTCGGTGGCGATCATCGTTGAACCTTGCGGCAACTGCTTGATCAATGGCGCGGATACCAGGTGATAGATGTCATTGGCGAAATAGACCAGACACAGGAATATCACGATCACCGAGATAATGCAGTTCAGCAGACGCTTACGCAGCTCAATCAGATGCGTGATAAGCGGTTGAGTATCTTCTACAGACATGTTTACGGTTTATCACTCGACGAAGGGGAAGGTGCAGCGGTTTTCGGTTCAGCGTCCGCAGCAGGTTTTACCACCGGCTCTGGCGTAGTTTCTGGCTTCTGTTCCGGCGAACTGGCCTGCGTTTGTGCAGCAGCAGGCGTTACGCCTTCATGCGCAGTTTCATTGTCTTTCACCACCGGGTTATGGATGGTGTGCGCTTCATCGCTCGCCTTTTCAGGATCGTTTGCAACGTAGGAACGCTTCATCGACTCCGCAGCCTGGCGTAATTCATCCATCGACGCTTTCAGTTCGGGCGTCAGGTTAGTGAGGCTCGCCTTTTCAACCTTTTTCAGACTGTCCTGAAACTCCTGGAGTTTTAACTCCTGGGTCAGTTCGTTCTGCACCGTTGTCGCCAGTGAACGCAACGCGCGAATCCAGCCCGCTACCGTTTTTACCGCCACAGGCAGTCGTTGCGGCCCCAGAACGACGAGGCCGATGATGAACACCAATAGCAGTTCGCTAAAACCGATATCAAACACAGATTACACCTGCTCTTTATCGTGGCGCTTCGCGTCTTCTGTTTTAGCCTGTTCCTGATTCGTATCCGCCTGCTTATCGGCGATAGTTTTCGCAGTAAAATCAGCATCCTGGCTGGTTTTATCCTGCTTTGGTTCATCATCGCTCATTGCTTTTTTAAAGCCTTTGATCGACGCACCAAGATCGGAACCGATGGAGCCGAGCTTTTTGGTGCCAAAAAGCAGTACAACGATGACGGCAATAATCAATAACTGCCAAATACTGATACCACCCATACATGTTCCTCTGTGGTAGATGATGATTAAACAAAGCCGCATTATACGTTACACGGCCCGCCTTGAGCGATGAAAAAATCAGCGTGTTTTGCGCCAACCGACAAACCAGGCGATCAGACCACCTGCCATTAACCAGCCGGGCATCAACCCCCATTCAGGTCGGCTGACCAACAAGAATGTGCCACTTAATACTAACGTAGCGCCAATTCCGAGAAAATAACGCGATTGTCCCTGACGTACATGATTTGACTGAAGCTCGCGGGCAATCTTATCAACACTATGCTGTAAATACTTGCCCTGGCGCAAACTGTCGTAAACCAGTTCGGGCAGTTCTGGCATTTTTTCGACCCAGAACGGCGCTTTTTCTTTAAATGCTCTCACCAGCGCAGGAATACCGACCTGATCTTTAATCCACGACTCCAGGAAAGGCTTCGCCGTTTTCCATAAATCGAGTTGCGGATAAAGCTGGCGTCCTACCCCTTCGACGTAGAGCAGGGTTTTCTGGAGTAACACCAGTTGCGGCTGCACTTCCATATTGAAGCGACGCGCCGTATTAAACAGATTTAACAGTACATGTCCAAACGAAATTTCGGCCAGCGGTTTCTCAAAGATAGGTTCACAGACCGTACGAATGGCAAATTCGAACTCTTCAACGTTGGTATCTGGTGGCACCCAACCAGAATCGACGTGTAGCTCTGCCACTTTGCGATAGTCGCGATTAAAGAAGGCGATAAAGTTTTCCGCCAGATAGCGTTTATCTTCTTTGTTTAGCGAGCCAACAATCCCGCAATCAATGCCGATATATTTCGGGTTTTCCGGGTGTTCATAGCTTACGAAGATGTTGCCAGGGTGCATATCGGCATGGAAAAAGCTGTCGCGAAAGACCTGAGTGAAGAACACCTGCACGCCGCGTTCCGCCAGCAATTTCATGTTGGTGCCGTTTTTCTCCAGCGTCGCAACATCAGACACCGGAATGCCGTAAATACGTTCCATCACCATCATCCCTTCACTACAATAGTCAGGGTAAACTTCCGGGATGTAGAGCATCGGGCTGTCTTCAAAATTGCGTCGAAGCTGAATGGCGTTGGCAGATTCCCGCAGCAAATTCAGTTCATCAATCAAGGTCTTTTCGTACTCGCGCACCACTTCGGTTGGGCGCAGACGGCGACCATCCGGCAGCAAACGCGGCACCCAGCGAGCCAGACGGTAAATAAGTTTCAGATCCGCTTTAATGACCGGCAAAATATCCGGGCGGATAACTTTAATCACCACCTCTTTACCATTCGATTTCAATCGCGCGGTATGAACCTGGGCGATAGAAGCAGAAGCCAGCGGCTTGATTTCAAAATCGTCAAACCACGCTTCTACCGGCAAGCCGCCCATTGCAGCTTCAATCTGCTGCTTCGCCAGCTTGCCATCAAACGGAGCGACTTTGTCCTGCAATAACGCCAGCTGATCGGCAATATGCGGCGGAAAAAGATCGCGGCGGGTTGATAACATCTGCCCGAACTTGATCCATACCGGTCCCAGTTCTTGCAGGGCCAGTCGTAGTCGCTCACCTAAAGGTTTGTCTTTATGCCGATTTGGCATCCAGAATAATGAGTATCGCCATAGCCGTAGCGGCAGGGTGATACGCATTTTGGGGATCAGTTCATCAAGTCCGTAGCTTAAAAAAGTGCGAATGATGAAATATAGGCGCCGTACTTCACCTGGCGTCATTTAGCCTCCAGTTTTTCCAGCCGTTTGGTCAGGGCATCAACAGCACGCTCGACGGCAGCCGTCTCTTCCGCAAACCAGGCCACTTCAAGCGGACCGGGTGCCATACGCCACTCTTCAGTAATGGCTTCCGCCACATAACATTGCTGGCGCTTAATGCCGTGATGCAGGAACTTTGCGCCTCCGCGCAGGGCTTTGCTGATACCTTCAGCGGCGATATCACCGGTATAAGGGGCCAGCAGTTCCGCAGGGTCGAACTCTGCCAGATCTGCCAGCGCAACGAAGTTTTGCACCACCTGAATATCACCCTGCACTTCCAGCTCACCACTGCGAATCAGTGCGGCAAGCTGCTGGCGATCACGAAGTTTCGGCAACACGCTGGCGTAAGCGATAACGGTGCAGTCAGCATCGCCTGCCCATTCGCCCAGTACATCGACCTGGCGTTCGCTGAACACCAGAATCAATGACGTCGAAAAGCCTTTTACCTCCACGCGCAGCACTTTGCCCAACAGACGCGAGCGGGCCGTTTTCAGCGCGGGTGAGCGATACAGGAAGGTGTTGAGCAGACTTTCAATTCCTGCCGTCACTAAAGGTTTAAAAGGCATTTCCGGTCTCCTGTCAGAACTTATAACCACGATGCAGCGCCACAACCCCTGCCGTCAGATTGTAGTAGTCGACACTTTCGAATCCGGCATCCTGCATCATGGTTTTCAGGGTATCCTGATCGGGATGCATACGGATGGATTCTGCCAGATAACGGTAGCTGTCGGCGTCGTTCGCGACCAGTGAGCCAATACGCGGCAGCACATGGAAGGAGTATGCATCATAGGCTTTGCTCAGCGGCTCGATAATTGGCTTCGAGAACTCAAGTACCAGCAGGCGGCCGCCGGGTTTCAGCACGCGATACATTGAACGCAGTGCTTTATCTTTGTCGGTGACGTTACGCAGACCAAACGAAATGGTGATGCAATCAAAGGTGTTATCCGGGAACGGCAGCGCCTCAGCGTTCGCCTGAACATACTCAACGTTGCCAATCACACCGATATTACGCAGCTTCTCGCGGCCCATTTTGAGCATGGATTCATTGATATCAGCAAGGACCACTTTGCCAGTTTCTCCGACCAGGCGAGAGAATTTCGCTGTCAGGTCGCCGGTGCCACCAGCCAGATCCAGCACGGTCTGCCCACGGCGTACGCCGCTGCAATCAATCGTGAATCGCTTCCACAAACGATGAATACCGAATGACATCAAATCATTCATGACATCGTATTTTGATGCCACGGAATGGAAAACGTGGGCGACCATATCCGCTTTTTGTTCCTTCGCGACGGTCTGAAAACCAAAGTGCGTCGTTTCTTGTGACTTATCCACCATCTCAATGCCTGCTCATCAAAAAATTGTTCCAGAAGTGTAACAGATTGGGCGTCGATGCCCTAGATTTCTACCCGGCTTAACTACCCCCAATGGGCTAGCGCGACTGCTGATTATATTCATCATCGCGTTGATAAGCTTCATCATTCGGCTGCTCCGGAACCGACCGAAGTCGATACTCTTCATCCTGGCTCACCGCCTGTTCAGCCAAATCCGGATTAATCTCGCGTTTAATTTCTACCCCTAAACCGCGAAACGCTTCTGCCTGCGCCAGCACATTTCCGCGACCTGAAGAGAGTTTTTTCATTGCCTGGCGATAGTTATCCTGCGCTTTGTCGAGACTTTGACCGATCGCGGACATGTCATCGACAAACAAGCGCATTTTGTCGTACAGCTTGCTGGCGCGATCGGCGATTTTCTGGGCGTTACGACTTTGATGCTCATAACGCCACAGGTTGGCGATAGTGCGCAGCGCCACCAGCAGCGTAGTCGGGCTAACCAGCATGATATTGTTTTTCAACGCTTCGGTGATCAGCTCCGGCTGACGGTCAAGCGCCAGTAAAAAAGCGGGTTCAACGGGAATAAACATCAGCACGTAATCCAGAGTTCGCAGCCCCGGCAGCTGTTGATAATCTTTGCGTCCCAGCAAACGGATATGGTTACGTACCGACGCGATATGTTCCTGTAGCGCGCTTTCGCGGGTGTAGTCATCTTCGGCGTTGAAATAGCGTTCATAGGCGACCAGCGTCATTTTGGCGTCGATCACCACATCTTTTCCCTGCGGCAACCGCACGATGACATCCGGCTGCATCCGCGAGCGGGCGTCATTTTCGATGCTGACCTGGGTTTCATATTCATACCCTTCACGCAGACCGGAAGCCTCCAGCACCCGCGTCAATACTACCTCGCCCCAGTTGCCCTGGGTTTTATTGTCGCCTTTCAGCGCACGCGTCAGGTTGATCGCTTCCTGGGCCATCTGGGCGTTGAGTTGCTGGAGGTTGCGGATTTCGTGAGTCAGGGTATGACGTTCTTGGGCTTCTTTACCAAAGCTGTCCTGGACCTGACGGCGGAAACCATCCAGTTGTTCACGCAACGGCGACAAAAGACTGTTCAGACTCTGGCGATTTTGCTCATCAACCCGACGATTACTGTGTTCAAAAATACGGTTGGCAAGGTTTTCAAATTGCTCACTGAGGCGCTGTTCGCTGTTGATCATCTGGCGAATTTTATCGTCAGCGTGTTGCTGTGCGGCTTCCATCCGCGTGGTCACTTCACGCAGATCGGCCTCCAGAGAGGTGTTAATACTTTGCAGGCTGCGCACTTCGTTATTGAGCAATTCACACTCTGCGCGCCAGTGCTCGCTTTGGGTAATTTGTTGTTTTGCCGCGCTTAACTCCGCGACCATCTCTTCACGTTCAGCTAATTGCTCGGCTTTTTGCTGCGCATGTTGATAACTGGCAAACAGCCAGCCAATTGCCACACCCACCAATGCAATAACTGCGTAAACCATGATTGAGAAATCCACAACGCCTCCTGACGCAACAACTTACCCGCACAAAATAGAATTGTGCTGTACAAACGTCCAGTTTGAAAGAAGTTTCCTGCGAGGCGCTACGCAAAACGATCGTTAATTTTCATTATTTTATCCCACAATATGAGATGGAGTTTATATTGTGGGATATATCACCTTTTCCCCACGTCATTATGTGGAACACTTCAGCAATATCATCAGGAGAAACGTATGGCAGAAACCTCTTCAACCACCGCAGGCGCACAAACGTTATTACGTGGACTGGCGGTTCTTAATGCTGTTTATAACGGCTGCCATGACCTAAAAAGTATCGGCGAGTTCACCGGCACGACCCGGAGCACAACCCATCGTTTAGTCACCGTTCTGGTGGAACAACGCTACCTGCGCCATGTCCCAACGCAGGGCTACCAACTGGGTGCCAAACTGATCGAATTTGGTGCCAGAGCACTGGAAAGCACCTCGCTGTACGAAATTGCCCAGCCCGTTTTGCAACGCCTTGCCCGTTACACCCTGGACACCGTGCATCTGGGGATCGTTGAAGGCGACGAAGTGCTGTATCTGGAGAAGATCAACAGTCAGCGCGGGCTGGAAATGCGCTCACGCCCAGGCCATCGCATGCCACTGGCAATCACCGGCATCGGCAAGGCATTGATCCTCAACCGAACAGAAGAAGAGTGGCGCACACTGTTTAAGACCTGTGGTGATGAAACAAAACTGGGCACATTTATTCAGAACATGCGTCGTTATGCCGCCAGTGGTTTTGCTTTTGATCTGGAAGAGAACGAGCCGACTATCCGTTGCGTTGCAGCGCCGGTTTACAACGCCCGGGATGAAATTGTGGCGGCTATTTCTGTCGCCAGTACCACCACGTATATGTCGCTGGCGCGTCTGGAAGAACTGGCACCTTACGTCAAATCCTGTGCAGAAGAGATATCCGCTGAACTGGGCTGGGGTAAGCACGTCCGCAAAGATAAATAAACCATGATTAAAGGAAACGACTAATGCCGGGAGCACCCTCATTTATTGCCCTGGACTGGGGAACGTCATCGCTTCGGGCATGGCGTTTTGGCGAATCACCAAATCCACAAGAAAAACGTGAATTCCCCTGGGGGATCATGAAATTACCCTCCCAGGCAGCAACACGTGAGGACGCTTTCCACGATACGTTTTTACGTGTCTGCGGCGACTGGCTGGCACAAACCCCATGCCCGGTACTGGCTTGCGGCATGCTCGGCAGTGCGCAAGGGTGGCAATCAGCAGCTTATTTACCTTGCCCGGTCACTCTCGAGGGTCTGGCGAAGCAGTTGACGCCTGTTATCCACCAGCAGCAGACAATGCTGCACATCATTCCTGGCGTGATTAAAGAAGGTGAAATGCCCGAAGTGATGCGTGGCGAAGAGACACAAATCTTCGGTGCTATCTCGATGGAACCGGCCCTGCAAAACGCGATCCATCAGGGTATGCCAGTGCTGATAGGCTTACCCGGCACACATGCGAAATGGGCAGTAGTTGAAAACAACACCATTACCGATTTCCGAACCTTTATGACGGGCGAGTTATTTGATGTTTTATCCCGCCATTCGATTCTCGGTGCCACCATGCATCCTGGAGATGAACCGCACTGGGATGCCTTCACCCACGGGCTGACAGCAGCACAAGAGCATCATCAGACCGGATTATTATCGACGCTGTTTTCGACCCGTTCGCGCCTGCTGACCAGTAATCTTACGTCGTCCTCGCAGGGGGATTACCTTTCCGGATTACTGATAGGCCATGAATTATGTGGTCTGGCATCCAGTTTGCTACGTGATTTACCCGCCACAACACCGATCGCCTTAATCGGTAGCGCAAATCTGAACAGCCGCTATTCACAAGCATTCAGCCACGTTTTTCCCGACAGACAGATACACGCCATTCCCAATGCCACTGAACATGGATTATGGCGAATCGCCCACGCTGCCGGGTTACTGTCCACTAACGCCAGGGAATGTACCCATGCCATTTAATACGCTTTTGCAAAAAACCGGGTTAGTCGCCATTTTACGCGGCGTGAAACCGGATGAGATTGTCGCCATCGGTGAAAAACTGTACGCCGCCGGATTCCGCCTGATTGAGATTCCTATGAACTCGCCGGAGGCGTTGCAAAGTATCAGTTTACTGCGCGACGCCCTGCCTAAGGACTGCCTGGTCGGAGCCGGAACTGTGCTTTCGGTAGAGCAGGTGGTTGCGGTTAAAGAGGCTGGGGGCCAGATTATCGTGATGCCGCATTGCGATACTGCGGTGATCCGTCGCGCCCGTGCGCTGGGTATGTATTGTGCGCCTGGCGTCGCCACGCCCACCGAAGCCTTTGCTGCCATTGAACATGGTGCTAATGCCATCAAGCTGTTCCCGGCTGAACAAATTACGCCAGAAGTTACCAAAGCCTGGCGTGCGGTTATTCCACAATCCGTTCCGATGTTACCGGTTGGCGGTATCACACCGGAAACCATGGCGCGTTATCTGAGCCACGGCGCAAACGGCTTTGGCCTCGGTTCTGCGCTATATCGCCCCGGCATGACGCCAGAGCAAGTCTATGAAAATGCAGTACTGTTTATGAACGCATGGAACAATTTAAATAGCAACTAACTGATAAATAAGGATATAAAAGCAATGATAAAACATCTTACCTTACCGAAAAAAATGGCTGCAATGGTACTTCTTGCAGGCGCTGCCCTCAGCATTGCGCCTGTACAGGCTGCCTCCTACCCAACCAAACAGATCGAGTTAGTCGTTCCCTACGCTGCCGGAGGCGGTACGGATCTGGTTGCCCGTGCCTTTGCTGATGCCGCCAAAAACCATTTACCCGTCAGCATCGGGGTTATCAATAAACCTGGCGGAGGCGGTGCTATCGGCCTGAGTGAAATCGCCGCTGCCCGCCCTAACGGTTACAAAATTGGTTTAGGCACGGTTGAACTAACCACCCTTCCCAGCCTCGGAATGGTGCGTTTTAAAACCAGCGACTTTAAACCCATTGCCCGTCTGAATGCGGATCCGGCTGCTATCACAGTCCGTGCCGATGCGCCGTGGAATAGCTATGAAGAATTTATGACTTACGCCAAAGCGAATCCCGGAAAAGTACGCATTGGTAACTCAGGCACCGGAGCTATCTGGCATCTGGCGGCAGCTGCACTGGAAGACAAAACGGGCGCAAAGTTTTCTCATGTCCCGTATGACGGCGCAGCCCCTGCCATTACAGGCCTGTTAGGTGGGCACATTGAAGCGGTTTCCGTAAGCCCAGGAGAAGTTATCAACCATGTGAATGGCGGCAAGCTGAAGACACTGGTAGTGATGGCGGATGAGCGAATGAAAACCATGCCTGACGTCCCGACGTTAAAAGAGAAAGGCGTTGATCTCTCCATCGGCACCTGGCGCGGCCTGATTGTGTCGCAAAAAACGCCGCAGGATGTGGTGGATGTTCTGGCAAAGGCAGCAAAAGAGACGGCTGAAGAGCCTGCATTCCAGGATGCACTGCAAAAGTTGAATCTCAACTATGCATGGCTTGACGCTGCCAGCTTCCAGACCCAAATCAGCGAACAGGAAAAGTACTTTGACGAGTTGCTGACTCGCCTGAGCCTGAAAAAATAAACCTGAGGTACGGTTGATGAACACAAAACAGTCTGTTGCTCAACTCGCCGTACCGCACCGCAAGCGCCTTTCATCAACGATGGTGGTGGCGCTGTTACTTTGTGTGGTTGCTGGCGCGGTGATGATTAATGCCGCTGATTTTCCAGCAACTGCCATTGAAACGGATCCCGGTGCAAGTGCCTTCCCTACCTTCTATGCCTGTGCCCTGATTGTGCTCGCTGTCTTGCTGGTGATACGCGATCTTTTGCAGGCAAAACCAGCCTCTTGCGCCAACGCACAGGAAAAACCGGCATTCAGGAAAACAGCAACAGGAATTGCGGCAACCGCGTTTTATATTGTGGCGATGAGCTACTGCGGTTATCTCATTACTACTCCTGTTTTCCTCATCGTCATTATGACGTTGATGGGCTACAGGCGATGGGTACTCACACCGGGTATTGCGCTGCTGTTAACGGCAATCCTCTGGTTGCTGTTTGTCGAAGCGTTACAGGTGCCATTGCCTGTCGGCACATTTTTCGAATAACAGGGGCCAGCAATGTTTGAAAGTGAACTTTTAACTCAGGGTTTTTCGACATTACTCAATAATCCTCAGGCGCTGCTGTTTGCCACTTTTGGGGTGATGCTGGGTATTGTGATTGGCGCTTTGCCTGGTCTGACAGCGACCATGGGTGTGGCGATTTTGCTGCCTTTCACCTATGGCATGGAGCCTGTTTCTGGCTTGTTGATGATTTGCGGCGTCTTTTTTGGTGGCGTCTACGGTGGTTCTATCACCGCAATTTTGCTCAAAATTCCCGGAACGCCTGCCGCCGCAGCCACCGCTATTGATGGTTATGAGCTGACGAAACAGGGAAAAGCAGGGCTGGCATTGAGTGCCGCCACGTTCTCTTCCTTTAGTGGCGGAACGCTCAGCATTATCGTGCTGATGTTTCTCTCTCCGGTACTTGCCAGTTGGGCGCTGAAATTTAGTGCCTCGGAGTCCTTCGCCCTGGCAACCTTCGGACTGAGCATTATTGCCAGTATTTCCGGTGAGTCACTGATTAAAGGGCTGATTGCCGGGGTTGGCGGATTGCTGATCGCAACGATAGGCCTTGATCCAATGGGCGGTTTTCCACGGTTTACAGGTGGATTTGTGGAGCTGATGAATGTGCCATTTATCCCGGTGATGATTGGTTTATTTGCTGCTTCAGAAGCATTTCGCTCTATGGAGCAAAACCAGCAAATTCGTCAGGGCGCGAAGGTGGCTATCGGCAGTCTGTTACTGCCCTGGCAAACACTACGCCGCATTGCATTAACCATTTTGCGCTCATCAGGATTAGGGGTTTTTATCGGCATGATCCCCGGTGCGGGGGCGGATATTGCAGCTTTTGTTGCCTATAACGAAACTCGTCGTTTCAGTAAGACACCAGAAAACTTTGGTAAGGGTGAAATTAAAGCTGTGGCCTCCTGTGAGGCAGGCGCGAATGGCTGCACCGGTGGCGCATTGTTACCTATGCTGACGCTGGGGATCCCTGGCGATGCGGTAACCGCCATCATGCTGGGCGCGTTAACGTTACAGGGAATGCAACCAGGCCCGCTGATGTTTACCGACCACGGTGATATGGTTTATACGCTGTTTGTCGGCATGATCTTCTGTTACTTCATGCTACTAGTTCTTGGACTGCTCTCTTTGAAAGTCATCGGTAATGTGGTGAAAATTCCCGGCAATATTCTCACACCGATGATCCTCGCACTTTGTGTGGTCGGGACTTATGCGTTGAACAATAGCCTTTTTGATGTTGGCATTATGCTGATTGCAGGCGTGGTGGGCTATTTCATGCAGAAAGGAGGATATCCGGCATCACCCGTAGTGCTGGCATTGATTATGGGGCCAATGGCGGAAAGTAATTTTCGCCGTGCGCTGTCGCTTTCTGGTGGGTCACTCGACTTTCTGTATACCCGACCGATCACTCTGGCATTGCTGACTCTGGCCGCCTTTACGCTACTGACGCCAATAATCCGCAAAATAATGCGTTTACGGCGTCAATAACTGATATCGCTCCCCGAAGTTGGGGAGCGTTTTTTTATTTCAGCAGACGACGCGCCGCTTCCACCACGATTTTCACCGCATGGCTTTCGGTTTGTTTCATCGTCTCAGCATTCGGGATCTCTTGCTGGGTGCGGTTAACGATAACGCCCGCCACCATACCCGCGCGCAGGCCCTGACTTGCACACATGGTCAGCAGGGTTGCAGATTCCATTTCATAGTTCATTACACCCATCGCCTGCCACTCTTCCATCGAGCCTTTAAAGTGGCGCACAACACGACCAGAGTAAGTATCGTAACGTTCCTGACCTGGGTAGAAGGTATCAGAAGAAGCTGTCACGCCAACGTGAGTCGTCGCGCCAATGGATTTCGCAGCTTCAACCAGCGCAGTCGTACATTCGAAATCAGCGACAGCCGGGAATTCCAGCGGTGCGAAGTGCAGGCTCGCACCATCCAGACGAACAGACGCCGTGGTAACCAGGACATCACCCACATTAATATGCGGCTGAATAGCGCCCGTTGTACCGATACGCAGGAAGGTGCGAATGCCCAGCTGTGCCAGCTCTTCAACAGCAATAGAGGTAGACGGGCCGCCGATACCGGTAGAGCAGACGATAACAGGTTTACCATCCAGCTCTGCACGCCAGGTGGTGAATTCGCGGTGAGATGCCAGCTTAACCGGCTTATCCATCAGCGCGGCGATCTTTTCCACACGATCCGGGTCGCCAGGGACGATGGCAAGCGTAGCCCCTTGTAAATCGTTTTTAGTGAGGCCGAGATGAAAAACATCAGACTTGGACATATACAACTCCTCTGTGAATCGGTTTAGTCAGAAGAAGCAAAAAGACACTTTACCGAAGGGTTTAACATTTTTTCGTGATACTCATCACCATGACGAAAATGCGTTGCATAAATTTACCCGCCAAAAGTGATGCAAATCACATAAATCACTCTTCATTCTGCAGGACTGCATAAAAGATGAGCCGATTCAGGCAATGTGATTTGTTGCATGCTGACTATAGTTAACATTGCGCAACATTTTTATAAGGGTACGGAGAATACCATGGCAACAACACAACAATCTGGATTTGCACCTGCTGCATCGCCTCTCGCTTCGACCATCGTTCAGACTCCGGACGACGCGATTGTGGCGGGCTTCACCTCTATCCCTTCACAAGGGGATAACATGCCTGCTTACCATGCCAGACCAAAGCAAAGCGATGGCCCACTGCCAGTGGTCATTGTAGTGCAGGAAATTTTTGGCGTGCATGAACATATCCGCGACATTTGTCGCCGTCTGGCGCTGGAGGGGTATCTGGCTATCGCACCTGAACTTTACTTCCGCGAAGGCGATCCGAATGATTTTGCCGATATCCCCACGTTGCTTAGCGGTCTGGTAGCAAAAGTGCCTGACTCGCAGGTGCTGGCCGATCTCGATCATGTCGCCAGTTGGGCTTCCCGCAACGGCGGCGATGTTCATCGTTTAATGATCACCGGATTCTGCTGGGGTGGACGTATCACCTGGCTGTATGCCGCGCATAATCCACAGCTAAAAGCCGCAGTGGCGTGGTACGGCAAACTGACGGGCGATAAGTCGCTGAATTCACCGAAACAACCTGTTGATATCGCAACCGATCTTAACGCTCCGGTTCTCGGCTTATATGGTGGTCAGGATAACAGCATTCCGCAGGAGAGCGTTGAAACCATGCGCCAGGCGCTGCGGGCTGCTAATGCGAAAGCAGAGATTATCGTGTACCCGGATGCAGGGCATGCGTTCAACGCCGATTATCGCCCGAGCTATCATGCCGAATCTGCGAAAGACGGCTGGCAGCGAATGTTGGAATGGTTTACACAGTATGGTGTTAAAAAGTAACGCCATAGTCGCTAAATCTGATGATTAAGCTCACACAATTTCAACGATTTTTTTAATCTCAAAACCATACAGCATCAAAAAATTTGTTGCTGTATGCCACTCTTTGACTCCCTTCACATTCGTCATCACACCACCTGCTGAATGCAAAAATTTCGTTGCTGTGCGGCAAACTTTTTTCCTGTTTTGTGTCGCTTTTCTCCTGAATACTCGTTCTCAGAACAACTGGATCGTTTAAACATCAGACAGGAGATTTACCATGACGCAATCCATTTTTCAGGCTCAACCCTTTGAATTACCTTTTGATCCGCGCACAACTGCACTGGTCATGATCGACATGCAGCGTGACTTTGTCGAAGCAGGGGGCTTCGGTGAGGCTCTGGGCAATGATGTTTCACTGGTACGCACGGCTATCGCACCATGTACAGAGGTGCTGGCAGCCGCACGTCAAAAAGGAACTATGGTTATTCATACTCGTGAAGGCCATCGTGCAGACTTAAGCGACTGCCCGCCAGCCAAACTGACGCGCGGCGGAAAAACCTTTATTGGTGAACCAGGACCGATGGGACGCATTCTGGTCAGAGGTGAAGCAGGTCATGACATCATTCCTGAACTGTACCCGGTGGCAGGCGAACCGGTGATTGATAAGCCTGGCAAAGGCGCGTTTTATCAAACCGACTTACATCTGATTTTGCAAAACCACGGTATCAAGACGCTGATAGTTTGTGGTGTAACAACCGAAGTTTGCGTAACCACCACCGTGCGCGAAGCAAATGATCGTGGCTATGAATGCATTATCCCGGAAGATTGTGTCGGCTCCTATTTCCCGGAATTCCAGAAATACGCCCTCGAGATGATCAAAGCACAAGGTGCCATTTTCGGTTGGGTTACTGATTCCAAAGCCATTATTGCAGGTCTGGAAGGCTAACGCCGATGGTACAGGTTACGCTTTGCGCATCGTCGTTGGGATATCTTTTCCCGCAGAATGAAACGCAAGATTTACGTCTGCATAGCGCTTTTAAACATGCGGTAAATCTGTATTCAGACGCGGGAACATTCATCACTCTGTTGTGTGCGCAAACGTATCTGAATCTCCCTGATGCTGCCAGAGTCTGGCTACCTGAATGTTGGGACTGGCGAAGAGAGATTGCCCATTCAGATCCCATTCAGTTAACCCCAGGCTTGCTGCGGACACCTCGATTTTGTGTGGCGCTCGATAACGCAACGCTCTGGCAGTCGCCATTTGTGGGGAGAATGCTGACACTTGAGGCATTCCCTTTGGTTTTCCAGCACTACCCAACGATGGCATCGCAACGGCTTTTATTTTGTCTGGAGCATAACGTTCAAAGCACATTGCACCTGCCGGATAGTCTCACGCACCAGGGATTAGCGATTATGGAACATCCAGATGCGCTGGAACGCCAGGCGCCACAACTGATCGGCTTTGGTAAAGGCTTAACGCCCGATGGAGATGACTATTTGTTGGGCTATCTGGCAGCACTCTGGTTATGGCAACTCCCTGCACCACTTGCCGATCATCAATACCGGTTGCAGCAGGCAATTGATCAACATGCGCACAACACCACGGATATCAGTCGTCATTATCTGGAGCGTGCGCTTCAGGGACATTTTTCAGAACCGATTTGCCAGTTACTCGCACAACTGGTTGGGAGCGCATCGGCAATGACAATCGCATCCTGTGCAGAACAGGTCATGCAATTTGGCGCAACGTCAGGAGTAGATTGCCTTGCAGGAATGCTGCATGGCTTTCGAACCCTGAACACCATGAATTGATTTCAACCTTTTCTCCCGTAGCCCGTTTATGGGGCTACACGGGGATGCTTTGCCCGAATTTTGCTATCGGGCGGAATGAAACAGGCGTAACAGCATGAAAGTTAAATATAAAGTTTTCAGTAATCTTTATCAGGACTCAGTTTCTCTGATGCAGATTTCCGCGCAAATCAGCAAGTTGCCCGGTATTCAACAGGCCTCGGTCGTCATGGGAACGCCCAATAATCTCGAACAATTGCGCGATGCGGGTCTGGGTAACGAAATCAACGCCAGTCCCAATGATTTAGTGATTGCAGTCATGGGTGAAGAAGATATTTGCAATGAAGCACTGGCACTGGCCCAGCAACGTCTGACCAGTAAACCCGATGATGAAACGGATAGTGGCATTAAAACACCGGAAAAGGTCAGCCTGGAAATGGCACTGGAAGCCGAACCCGAAGCCAACCTGGCACTCATTTCTGTACCGGGAGACTACGCCGCCGCCGAAGCAATTAAAGCGTTAAACCTCGGAATGAACGTGATGATGTTCAGCGATAACGTCAGTATCGGGCAGGAAAAATCCATCAAAACGCTTGCCCGAGAACGTCAGCGCATCGTAATGGGACCTGACTGTGGAACCGCCATTGTTAACGGCATTCCGTTAGGCTTCGCTAATGTGGTGAAACGCGGAGCAATTGGTGTTATTGGCGCGTCAGGCACCGGGCTACAGGAAGTGACTTGCCGAATCGACCAGCTCGGAGCGGGTATTTCTCAGGCGTTGGGAACAGGCGGACATGATCTCAGTGAAGAGATTGGTGGAATATCGATGCTCTTCGCTTTAGATGCGCTGGCGCAAGACGATGAAACTCGCGTGATTGTGCTTATATCAAAACCGCCTTCACCGATCGTTGCCCGGACTATTCTGGAGCGTGCCGAGGCTTGTGGAAAACCCGTAGTGGTGAATTTCCTCGGGGCGAATCCGCATGATCTGGCACGTCCCAATATCACTGCCGCCACCACACTTGCCAGCGCCGCCGACATCGCTGTGGCGTTACTGAATGCTCAGCCACTTCCGGCTGTCGAAACCGATGTACCCTGCGACGATCTCACAATGTTACAAAACGCCTGCCAGCGCCTGCCAGCCCATCGCCAGGCGATACGCGGTGTTTTCGCCGGAGGAACCTTCTGCTACGAAGCGCAACTTATCTGCCAACAAAAGGGATTCAGCGCAGCTTCCAATACGCCAGTTGCGGGTAATCGTGCTCTGGCAAATATCTGGCAAAGCGAAGATCACACGTTGATCGATATGGGCGACGATGATTTCACCCGTGGCAAACCGCATCCAATGATCGACCCAACTCTGCGCAATCAACGTCTGCTCAACGAACTCAACGACTCACACACTGCCGTCGTGTTATTCGACCTGGTACTTGGTTATGGCGCTTCCACGACGCCTGCCAGCGAATTACTGGACCAACTTTCACACATCGACATGAATAACGCACCGTTGCTGATTGCGCACGTTTGCGGAACGGAAGCTGATCCGCAAATACGCAGTCAGCAGATAAGCGCACTACAAAATGCAGGGGTCATCATCGCCAGCAGCAATGCACAGGCGGCGCTATGGGCCAGCACCGTTGCACAGACTCAGTTGCAGAAAAAGGGGCTAAACGTATGAATACCTTATTTAATCAGCCTTTGAAGGTCGTGAACGCGGGACTACACAGTTTTGCTGACAATATTCAACATGCCGGGGGAAGCGCAATT
Source organism: Escherichia sp. R1 (assembly GCF_003000935.1). Lineage (NCBI taxonomy): Bacteria > Pseudomonadati > Pseudomonadota > Gammaproteobacteria > Enterobacterales > Enterobacteriaceae > Escherichia > Escherichia sp. R1. The sequence goes on along the minus strand of NZ_PSRU01000021.1, from coordinate 84,302 downwards.
GCACTCAACTGGCAGCCACCAGCACAAGGCGATATTGACGCTGGATTGGATCTGGCATCGTTGCTACGTCATCCACTGGTAGAAAATGCCAACCAAATCGCCATGACACGTTATCTCGAAGCACAGCCCGTGCTGGTAGATGTCATGCTCGCTAAAGAGGCCATTCCAGCAATGGCTGAACAAAAACGTATTTTGCACTCTGGCCCGCCGATTGCCTGGGAAGAGATGTGTGGTCCGGTAAAAGGGGCGATTATTGGTGCCATGCTGTACGAAGGTTGGGCCACCAGCCAGCAAGACGCTGAAAACCAGATAAACGCAGGCGAAATCGACCTTGCCCCTTGTCATCATTATCACGCGGTTGGCCCAATGGCAGGCATCATCAGCCCGTCGATGCCGTTATGGGTGGTAGAAAACAAAACCAACGGCCATCGTACTTTTAGCAATTTCAATGAAGGTCTGGGTAAGGTTCTCCGTTTTGGCGCCAATAACGATGAAGTTCTCAATCGTCTGGCCTGGATGCGCGATGAACTGGCGCCGGCAATGAAAGCAGCAATCGCACAACACGGCGAGCTGGAACTCAAGCCATTAATGGCGCAGGCGCTGCATATGGGGGATGAAGTTCATAACCGCAATGCTGCCGCTACCGGTTTGCTGATTAAGCGCCTGCTCCCGGCATTGCTGGCCTGCTCTCTTCCACAGGAACATATCCAGCGCGTCGTGGCATTTATCACCGGTAACGATCACTTCTTCCTCAATCTGTCGATGGCTGCCTGTAAAGCAATGATGGATGCCGCCGCCAATGTACCGTTCAGTTCAATGGTTACGGTGATGGCGCGTAACGGGGTGAATTTTGGTATTCGGCTTTCCGGTACTGGCGATCGCTGGTTCCAGGCTCCTGCCAATGCCGTTGAAGGTCTGTTCTTCCCCGGATTTGGCGTTGACGACGCTGCTGCTGACCTGGGTGATAGCGCAATTACCGAAACCGCAGGTGTGGGTGGCTTCGCGATGGCGTCGTCTCCGGCGATCGTCAAATTTGTGGGAGGCACCCCTGCCGATGCCACCAATAACAGCCGTCGGATGCAAGCCATCACCCTCGGCGGTAACCCCGCATTTACACTTCCAGCCCTCAATTTTGCCCCCACCGCAGCAGGGATTGATGCGCGTAAAGTGACCGATCGCGGCATTTTACCGGTCATCAATACGGGTATCGCCCACAAACAAGCGGGGGTCGGGCAAATTGGTGCCGGGATCACCACTGCGCCGATGGCCTGTTTTGTCGCCGCTGTACGTGCACTGGCGGAGATCGTCGTAAAGGAGAACCATCATGGTTAAGCCACTGGCTGTCGTCGCGGTTGGCGGCAATGCGCTCATTCAGGACGAGCAACGCAATAGTATTCCCGATCAATATGTTGCAGTGATGGAAAGCGTGCAACATATCGTTGATATGGTTGAAGCCGGATGGGACCTGGTGCTAACCCACGGTAATGGCCCGCAGGTGGGCTTTATTCTGCGCCGCTCTGAACTCGCCAGTAACGAAGTTTCTCCGGTTCCACTTGATTACGCTGTGGGTGATACACAAGGTGCAATTGGCTACATGTTCCAGAAAGCGCTGCATAACGAATTGGCTCGCCGTGGCATAAACAAACCGGTAATTGCCCTGGTGACACAAACGCGAGTCAGCCCACATGACGATGCTTTCGCCAGCCCCAGCAAACCAATTGGCGCGTTTCTCGATGAAGCAACGGCCCAACAACGCCAACAACAACTCGGCTGGACGCTGATGGAGGACGCCGGGCGTGGTTGGCGGCGTACAGTTCCCTCTCCTGCACCACTGGAAATTATTGAGCACGACACCATCGCTCACCTGGTGCGCCAGGGATATCTGGTTATTGCCTGCGGCGGCGGCGGTATTCCGGTGGTGCGAGACGGGCAACAACTGAAAGGTGTAGAAGCCGTGATCGATAAAGATCTGGCCTCCGCGCTGCTCGCCAGTCAGTTAGGCGCAGATCTGCTGGTGATCCCCACCGGTGTAGAAAAAATGGCGATTAACTTTGGTACACCACAACAACAGTGGCTCGACGCTATCAGCGTTGCCGAAGCGCAAACGCTGTCGCGGGAAGGTCAGTTTGGTGTCGGCAGTATGCAACCCAAAGTGGAAGCCATTGTTGATTTCATCAATGCCAGCCAGCAACAAGGCAAACAGGCCAGCGGCCTGATTACTTCACCGCAAACCATAAAAGCAGCCCTGGCGCATCAGAGCGGTACATGGATAACCCTTTAATTCTCTGGAGAACACAATGACTACAACGCTTTTAGCCGTTAACGGAACGCTGATGCGCGGCCTGGAACTCAACCCAAATATGCAAAAAGCGGGCGGTATTTTTGTCCGTGAAGACCGAACTGACGCCCATTACCGGTTGTGGAGTATTAATGATCGCCATCCGGGAATGATTCGCGTGAATGAAGGAGGAACACACGTCGACGTAGAAATTTGGCAATTACCGCTGGCCAGTTTTGCCGCTCTGTTAATGAGCGAACCCGCTGGGCTGGCAATTGGCAAAATCAAACTTGCCGATGGTAGCGAAGTGCTGGGCGTACTGGCAGAAAACTGGCTGACCGAAGGCCAACGGGAAATTACAGAACTGGGTAGCTGGCGCAAATACACCGGGCATTTTCATACTGTGTAACGCGCATTTATAAAGGGAACATACTATGCGTAAAAAAGAAGAGAATCTGAATACGGCATCAGGATTGCGTATTGCCATGATTTTGCTGGGTATTGCCGTCACACCTGTACTGTTGTCATCCTCAAGCCTCGGCAATCAACTTTCCAGCAGCAGTTTAATTAGCGTCGTATTGTTAGGCGGCGTCATTCTGACCTTACTTTCAGCCATCACCATTAGCGTGGGAGAAAAAGCCCGCCTGCCAACGTATGGCATTGTGAAATATTCGTTTGGCGAAAAAGGGGCCATCGCCATTAACATTTTGATGGCGATAAGTCTGTTCGGCTGGATTGCCGTTACCGCCAATATGTTTGGTCATTCGGTACATGACTTACTGGCTCAACATGGACTGGAAGTTCCACTGGCACTGTTAGTGGCGGCTGGCTGTGTCATTTTTGTCGCCTCTACGGCATTTGGCTTTACCGTTCTGGGAAAAATTGCCCAGGTTGCCGTGCCGGTTATCGCGCTGGTGCTGTGTTACATCCTCTATGTGGCAACCCATACCGAAGTGGCAGTACCAGCGGCGATTGTGGAGATGAATACAGGTGTCGCCGTTTCCACCGTTGTTGGCACCATTATTGTGCTGGTTGCCACACTGCCTGATTTCGGTAGTTTTGTGCATAACCGCAAACATGCGCTGATTGCCGCAGGCGTGACGTTTCTGGTTGCCTACCCTCTGCTCTACTGGGCGGGTGCAACGCCGAGCGCCATTAGTGGTCAGGGATCTTTACTGGGTGCGATGGCGGTATTCGGTGCGGTTCTGCCTGCGGCGCTGTTGTTGATTTTCGCCTGCGTCACCGGTAACGCGGGCAATATGTTCCAGGGCACGCTGGTGGTTTCCACACTGCTTACCCGCTTTCCCAAATGGCAGATTACCGTGGCACTGGGTATCCTTTCCGCCATCGTAGGCAGTATGGATATTATGGCGTGGTTTATTCCGTTTCTGCTGTTCCTGGGTATCGCCACGCCACCCGTTGCCGGAATTTATATCGCTGACTTTTTCCTTTATCGCCGTAATGGCTATCAAGAGTCAGTGTTAGCCCAGGAGTCACAGATTAAAGTGCTGACATTCGCAGCATGGATCATAGGCGCAGCGGTTGGCTTTATGACCGTAAAAGGCTTATTCACCCTGACGACGATCCCTTCGGTAGACTCGATTCTGGTGGCATGTATCGCGTATGCGATTCTCAGTCGGGCAAGTCAACACCGCTAATTCCTGGGTATACTCAGGCAATGATTACGGCTGAATCTGGAGAGATTCAGCCACTTTACCACTGACCAGGGAGCCTTATGTTCATCTCAGACGAAACGCTTCGTGTTATTCATCTGGTCGCCAGACACCAGAGCATTACCACCGCAGCCGAGCAGTTAAATAAAGTCCCTTCCGCCATCAGTTACACCATCAAGAAAGCGGAAGAGAGCCTGGGCGTTGAACTGTTCATTCGTAAGGGACGCTATATTGAATTATCGCCAGCGGGAAGTTACTTCATCGAACATAGCAAAACTATTCTTGGCGACCTGGAAGCATTAAAGCGCAACACAGTGCTGATTCACGATGGTATTGAGCGTGAACTGACAATTGCGGTAAACAATATTATTCCTGGTGATTTGCTGGTGGCATTTATTCGAGATTTTGAACGGCAATTCACATCAACAACACTGACGGTAGATCTTGAGGTATACAACGGCTGCTGGGATGCGCTGTACAGTAAGCGTGCTGATCTGGTCTACGGTGCTCCTCATGCAGTACCAAGCAGTGAAGGCATCATTAGCGAACCGGTCGGACAAATGGAATGGGATTTTGTCGTCAGCCCACTCCACCCACTGGCAGCGAAGCGGCATCCATTAGAAAACAGTGAATTGCGTCATTATCCAGCGGTTTGTATCCGCGATACCTCCGTTAACTTCCCCCCGATGCAAGCCTGGTTGTTGGAAGGACAAAAACCCATTTTTGTTCCTGACTTCGCTACGGCAATCGCCTTAATAGAACAAAACGTCGGTATTGGTTATATTCCACATCATCTGGCATTGCCGTTATTGAACAGCGGTAAATTGCTTAAAAAGCCAATGCGCGAACATAAACACGCCACCAAGTTATTTCTTGCCGCTCGTTCCGATGGTATGGGCAAAGCCTGTCAGTGGTGCATAGAATATTTAAGAAACCCACAATTAATGACACGATTTGTATTTAATTGACAATACAATGATAAAAATATAAGTCTTGCTTTAATTAGAGCACCCGTTTAAATTATTTTTGTGCAGTTGACGTAATTCATGAAAATTAACCGGCCTGTTAATCATTACGTTCACTGCACACCTTCATTTTTTTCACACCTATCCACGCCTGAAAACTATGTTATAATCAGCACTTTCTGTCAGAATGAAATTTACTAATTATGAATAACATAACCGTAAAAAGTCTGATTCAAAGCAATTACCCTACACTGCATCAGGCGGAAAAAAAGGTCGCTGACTATATTCTTAGCCACGCACATGAAGTCGTGAACTATAGTGTCACTGAACTATCAGAAAAAAGCCATGCCAGTGAAGCGACTATCGTACGCACCTGTAAGAAATTAGGTTATCAGGGTTATTACCATTTAAAAATTGCATTAGCAAAAGAAGTCATTAATCCTGACAATAGCTATCCTGAAAATACCGACTTCAGCGATATAACATCTTTGGCAACCTTCTTATTAAAAAAACAGGCCGAAGATTTAATACAATCAACGCAATTTTTTAATGCCGACGTGCTTGAGTCCATTCTCAAACTACTTGCTAATTGCGATACTATTTTCTTTTTTGCTGCCGGAAATTCAAACCCACTGGCCGTTTATAGTGCTTATAAATTCAGCCAACTCGGATTAAAAACCGTTGTTCACGTCAGCCCGGAAATGCAAATTAATGCGGCATATTCTATGGGGAAACGCGACCTGGCGATTGGTATTTCTAACTCTGGCAGCACCAACTTAATGGTCGATATCTTTAAAGTGGTGAAAGAGCGCGGTGCCAAATCCGTTTGTATCACTAACTATATTAAATCTCCGTTATCAAAACTCTCCACCCATCAACTCAATACCGCGGTCAGCGATAAAATCTTCTTTGAAGCCTTCGACTCCACTCGCGTTCCGGCAATGGGCGTTATTGATATGCTGGTGCTGTTGTTTATGTATAAAAACAAGGCGCATTACGAGAAATACCGCACCCGTGAAGAGTTTCTTGGCTCCCGTTTCAAGGGGTAAAAGGTCATCCTTTCACCCCTTGTGCAGGTTTAGCTGTTCAGTAGCTCACGCGCCTGCGCCAGGACATTTTCCGGCGTAAAACCAAAGTGTTTGAACAACACATTCGCCGGAGCAGACTCACCAAAGCTCGTCATGCCGATCACTTTACCGTCCAGGCCGACGTAGCGTTCCCAGAATCCGGCGATGCTGGCTTCTACCGCCAGACGTTTGCGTACAGCTTTTGGCAATACCGATTCTTTGTACGCCGCATCCTGATTATCGAAACGCTCGGTACACGGCATAGAAACCACGCGAACTTTACGCCCTTCTTCCGTTAACGCTTTTGCGGCGCTGACCACTAACTCAATCTCTGAACCCGCAGAAATGAGGATCATCTCAGGCTGACCGTCACAATCACTCAGTACATAACCACCACGTGCAATCTCTGCCAACTGTGCAGCGGTGCGCGGCTGTTGCGCCAGAGGTTGGCGCGTTAATACCAACGACGTTGGGCCATCTTTGCGCTCAATCGCCTGTTGCCAGGCCACCGCCACTTCCACCTGATCGCAACCGCGCCAGGTTTCCATATTCGGCGTCAGACGCAGCGACGCCAGTTGCTCAACGGGCTGATGTGTCGGGCCGTCTTCGCCCAGGCCGATGGTATCGTGGGTATAAACAAACACCGAGCGGATCTTCATCAGCGCCGCCATGCGCAGTGCATTACGCGCATATTCCATAAACATCAGGAAAGTACCGCCGTAAGGGATAAACCCACCATGCAGCGCAAGACCGTTCATGATGGCCGACATACCAAATTCACGCACGCCATAGGAGATGTAATTCCCCGCCGGATTTTCTCCGGTGAAATCAACCGATTTCTGATGGCGAGTCAGGTTAGAGGGCGACAAGTCCGCCGAGCCGCCCATCAGTTCCGGCAGCATATCTGCGAAGTGATTGAGGCATTTCTGGCTAACCTGACGGGTTGCCAGCGCCGCCGGATGGGATTGCAGATCGTGCACATATTTCTGCATATTCTCGACCCAGCCAGCAGGCAAATCACCCTTCATGCGACGAGTAAACTCCGCCGCCAGTTCCGGCCACTGCTTCGCGTAGTCGGCAAACAGTGCATCCCATTCCTGTTGAACCTGCGCGCCTTTCTCGGTCGCATCCCATTCGGCATAAATTTCACCAGGAATTTCGAAAGGGGCATACGACCATTGCAGACGTTCACGCACCAGCGCCACTTCATCTGCACCCAGCGCCGAGCCGTGGCAATCGTGGCTGTTGGCTTTATTTGGCGAACCAAAACCGATAATCGTTTTGCAGCACAGCAGACTGGGCTTATCCGTGACGCTTTTCGCTTCACGCACCGCAGCATCTACCTCTTCTGGATCGTGACCATCAACGCCTTCAATGACATGCCAGCCGTAGGCACGAAAACGGGCAGCCGTATCTTCAGCAAACCTGCCTTCTACGTGACCATCGATCGAAATACCGTTATCGTCCCAGATAGCAATCAGATTGCCGAGCTTCAGCGTTCCTGCAAGACCACAGGCCTCGTGGGAGATCCCTTCCATCAGGCAGCCATCACCCAAAAATAGCCATGTGTGATGATCAACAATATTAAAGCCCGGTTTGTTAAATTCTGCCGCCAGCGCCTTCTCCGCAATCGCCATCCCCACCGCATTAGCTACGCCCTGCCCCAACGGGCCGGTGGTGGTTTCAACACCCGGCGTATAACCATATTCTGGATGACCCGGCGTGCGGGAGTGGAGCTGACGAAAGTCGCGAATATCATCCATCGACAGGTCATAGCCTGTAAGATGCAGCAAAGCGTAAATCAACATGGAGCCATGACCGTTCGACTGAACATAGCGGTCGCGGTTAAACCACTGCGGATTTTTTGGGTTATGACGCAGGTGACGACGCCAGACCACTTCGGCAATATCCGCCATCCCCATCGGCGCGCCCGGATGACCGGAGTTCGCTTTCTGGATCGCATCAACACTTAACATTCGGATGGCATTAGCCAGTAATTGTGAATTCATACTTCAGCTCTCTCTGTCTGGCGGGCTGAAACCAGCCCGCTAATCTCGAATTAGTTAGCACAGGCCACTGTCATTTCTGTCGGGCGCGGTCTGCTCATTACGGTTTTGATTTCGTCGCGCAGGATTTGCGATTTGCCGCCAAATATCACCTGTACACCGCCATCACCCAGTTTCACTAAACCCGCAGCCCCCAACTCCTTCAGCCGTTTTTCATTCACTTTCTTATCGTCTACCAGCGCCAGCCGCAGGCGTGTTGCGCAGGCATCCACATCTTCGATATTGTCGAAACCACCTACTGCTTCGATGATTTGGTATGGACGTTCTTCGCGCGTTAATGTGGTTGCAACGGCAATCTCTTCATCCTCACGTCCCGGTGTTTTCAGATTCAACTTGCGGATCAGTACCCGAAATACGGTGTAGTAAATCGCTGCATAGCCCGCGCCTGCCAGGAACACCAGATACCACGGCGTGCGGTTTGGCATAACGCCATTCAGTACGAAATCAATAAGACCGCCAGCAAAAGGATGACCAATGTGCACATTCAGGATGTTCATCAGCACAAATGAAGTGGCATATAAGAAGATGTGAATGATGTAGAGAACCGGAGCTGCAAACAAAAATGCATATTCCAGCGGCTCCGTAATCCCGGTAACAAATGTGGTCAGCGCACCGGAGAGTAAAAGGCCTTTAATCAGCGCCTTACGTTCAGGTTTTGCTTCCTGATACATCGCCAACGCGGCGGCAGGTAACGCAAACATCATGATCGGGAAACGACCTGTCATAAACAGCCCCGCCGTCAACGGAACACCGTCGCGCAATTGGGCAAAGAACACCGGAATATCGCCCGTCACCAGTTGCCCGGATTTAGCCATGTAGTCGCCAAAGTTGTAATAAAACGGCACGTTCCAGATATGATGCAGGCCAAAAGGAATCAGCGAACGTTCGCCAACGGCGTAAATAAAGGCCGCGAAGTTCGCGTTATGCCCACTGGTCACCAGCGTTGAAAGCGACGCCAGACCTTTTTGTACCGGTATCCACAGCCACGGCAATAAATAGCCGACAATAATTGCCGCCACCGCCGTAATAATCGGTACAAAGCGTTTTCCACCGAAGAAACCAAGAAACTGAGGCAATTCAATATTGTGGAAGCGGGTATAGAGCAGATAAACAAAGATGGCGACAATCAAACCGCCAAACACTCCCGTTTGTAACGTCGGTACCCCGAGGATCATCGCATAGTCACCGTTACTGGCTGCAACGGACTCCGCGGTAATGCCAAGTTGCGTACCCATCGTGGCATTCATGATCATGTAGCTGATAATCGCTGAAAGTGAAGAAGAACCATCACCTGTCAGGCCAATCACAATACCGACACAAAACAGCAAAGGAAGGTTGGCGAAAATCAGGCCGCCGCAATTCGCCAGCAGCTCAATGTTAAATGAAATCCCGATGGCTAAAATCAAACCCGCCGCCGGAAGAATGGCGATTGGTAACATCAGAGCAGAAGAAAATTTCTGCAACTTCTTGAAGTTAAACAAGGATGTTATTTTTTTGCTCATTTTTATTCTCCTGTAGGGTATCGAGCAAATAACGGCGACGACTATTCCAGATTGGCGTGGCGCTTAAACAGTTCACTTTCCGGCGCACCACTTTCAGCAGCCATCTTCATCACTAATGCATCGGCAATCACCAGCAAAGCTTGCTCATACAACGACGCCATCGGCTGTGCCGAGCGGAAAACAGAATCTTTTTGATTTTTGGAAGGGGCATTAATTTGCACGATGACATCGACAAACTCGGTGATAGTGGCGTGTCGATTCGTGGTTAACACCGCCACAGCGCCGCCAAGCTGACGTGCTTTTTTCGCCAGTGCCACCAGTTGTGCTGTCTCACCGGAAGCGGAAGAAACGATAAACAGATCGCCAGGCCCAAAGTTCGGCGTAATGGTTTCCGTCAGGAAGTAAACCTCTTTTCCCATATGCATCAGGCGCATGGTGAAGGCTTTCATGGAAAAGCCGGCACGTCCCAGGCCATAGCAGAAAACGCGCTGGCTTTGCTGAATAGCGTCGATCAATTTGGTGCAGTCATCCTCACGGATAGAGTCCTTAACGAAGGTTAATTCATTGATGATCTCAGTGATGTACAGCTTTGCGTCCATTTCACACCTCATGAAATAATTTTTCTCAAACACAAAATCTCATGAAATTTTATTTCATTCCAATGCATCAGTATGAAATGTGAAGCTAGTCACAAGAAAGAGAGTAGATTGTATATAACTATTTGAATTTAAGAATTATTTCTCTTTTTAAGAAAGATAAGCTTGAGGGGAAGGTGAAATCAGCCATAAAATTTTGCGGCTGTAACTGCCCTGTAAAAATCACAAACTGAACTCGTCTCTGGCTATACACCGAACAACTGATAACTCTTCATTGTTATAGATTATATTCATAACAAATATTAATCACTGCAAAATATTCATGTTTATTATTAATGATTACAGATTTTCCTCATGAAAACTGGTCTAAAGTGAAACATTTTATTTCCCATATTTAAATCCATTAACTTGAGGAGTAAATAATCATAAACAAATAGCAATATTGTTTATTTTTAAAACATCAAGCAATAAAGAGAGTTCATCAAAGATGAGTGATGAAATTTACCTGACCATAACCGGAGAACAACAAGGATGTATTTCCTCTCGTTGCGGAACGAGCGCATCAATAGGTAATCGCTGGCAGATTGGCCATGAAGATGAAATCTTCGCGTTCTCGCTATCTAATAGTATTACGAATACAGGCAAAGGGTCACAATTACATGGCCTTAGTTTCTGTAAGTTGATTGACAAAAGCTCCCCGTTACTTATTAACGCTATTAACAATAACGAGCAGTTGTTCATGGAGTTTGACTTCTATCGGATCAATAGATTTGGTCGATGGGAGAAATATTACAACATTCAACTCCGCGGCGCGCTCTTATCAGCAATCAATCACCTGTTTACTGAGAACAATCTGGATACAGAAACCATCACTGTCAGTTATGAATATATACTCTCCAGGCATCTGATTGCTAATACTGAATTTAGTCATTTGGCATTTCCCGATAACTACAACCGTCTGTTTATACCACGGCAAAAAACTAAAGATAATAATGGCCTCAAAACACTCAATAGTAAAGCGGTTGGCAGACTGCTTGCTGCTGGCGGCATATACAATGGGAATATCGAAGGATTCAGGAAAACAGCAAACAAGTTGGGAGGAGATGCACCTGCTGGTTACGATCAAGTTATGGATAACAAAGGGTTGCTCATCGCTGGTGCTTCAATAGTTGCTGGAGTTGTTCTGGGAAGAATGAGATTCCCTGATTTGGAATCATTTGAGCATTTCGGAGCCAGAGGAGCAGTATCAGGAAGACCATTTAATCCCGACCTTGCCGGTGGTCCAATAGAAAACCTGACGATAGATGGCGTAACAATCAATAGGGAAGGTATCGCTATTGTTGAAAAGCATATCTCCAGATTTGATCATGATCCAGCTAATGATGTAATGATTTCAAGGCTAAAAAAAATAGCAAATAAAGAATTGCTTCCTGAAAAATACGATCTGAACTACTATACTCATGAATGCCGCGAGTATCAGCGTTATTGTAATTTAGGATGGGAAACAGGTGAACCGAATGGTTTAGATGGATATGAATTATGGAATAATGCACATACTGCAACTCTAGAAGACTTTAAAATTAAAGATACTGACTTATTTCATCCGGATGCAAAAAAATGACGATTACGATAGTTGAATTTAACGTGCTGAAAGTTATGGCTGAGAAAGATATTGACTGGAGCTGGATGGTGCTGGATCGTACTTTAGCTATACGAAATATTCCAGGATTTGGCAACGTAGCGAATATCGTAACAAAGCTGGTTAATCATGGGTTGGTTGATATCGTAAATGGTGAGGGCAACTCTAAACCACGCTACAGAGTTTCTCAATATGGATTGAATCTTATCAAAGAACAACAAGACAACCTCTTCTGATCCAGCCATTACAGGAGCATGATTTACATTGTGATCTTTCAATAAGATACTCATCAATTTTGGTACAGAATATCGTGATCACTAAAAATGAACTTAACGTGCTGAACGTTATGACTGAGAAAGATATAAACTGGAACTGGATGAATCTCGATCGCACACTATCCATAAGGCAAATACCAGGATTCGGTAATGTTGTTAATATTGTTAACAAATTAGCTAACGAAGGTTTGGTTATTATTGAGGATAGCGGGCATAAGTCTATGCCTCACTACCACGTTAGTGAAAAGGGATACAATCTCGTGCAACGTGAGAATAAATAACGTAGCGTTGATTACTGAACGGAATCACTCAAAACTGTGTTTTGCGAAAAAAACGATTCGGTTATTTCTACTCCTGAAGATCTGCTTCAATCTGGCACTCATGCAAAATGGCTTCCAGTACTGGAAGCCATTATCGTACTGCAATTTACAATGACTCGTTAATACTCATCATCCCCGACGCAAATTCTGCGCCGCCTGCACCATGTTCGCCAGTGCCGCGCGGGTTTCTGGCCAGCCGCGCGTTTTCAGGCCACAGTCCGGGTTGACCCACAGACGCTCTGCCGGAATGCGTTTTGCCGCTTTCTTCAGCAAGGCTTCAATCCATTCCACGCTCGGTACATTTGGCGAGTGAATGTCATAGACGCCAGGACCGATTTCATTTGGATAATCAAACTCTTCAAACGACTCCAGCAACTCCATGTCGGAACGCGAGGTTTCGATGGTGATGACGTCTGCGTCCAACGCCGCAATCGAATCCATGATGTCGTTGAACTCGCAGTAACACATGTGAGTGTGGATTTGTGTGTCATCTTTCGCCACGGCGGCGTTGATACGGAAAGCCTCCACGCCCCACTGGAGATAGGCATCCCAGTCGCTGCGACGCAGTGGTAAACCTTCGCGCAATGCCGGTTCGTCAATCTGAATGATGCCAATTCCAGCGGCTTCCAGGTCCGCGACTTCATCACGCAGCGCCAGCGCAATTTGTTTGGCGATGGTTTCACGGCTGACATCTTCACGCGGGAACGACCAGCAGAGAATAGTCACCGGGCCGGTCAACATCCCTTTCACCGGTTTATCAGTCAGGGATTGCGCATATTTTGCCCACTCCACGGTAATCGGCGCCGGACGACTAACGTCACCAATAACAATCGGTGGCTTCACGCAGCGGGAACCGTAGCTCTGTACCCAACCGTTTTGCGTAAAGACAAACCCGTCGAGGTGCTCGCCAAAGTATTCCACCATGTCATTACGCTCGGCCTCGCCATGTACCAGCACATCCAGTCCCAAACGTTCCTGCTCAACAATGGCCTGCTTGATATGTTCCGCAATGCCCGTACGGTAGTTATTGGCGTCGAGATTACCCTTTTTGAAATCCAGACGCAGGGTACGAATCTCCGTGGTTTGCGGGAAGGAACCAATCGTGGTGGTCGGCCACGCGGGCAGTTTAAAACGCGCACGCTGGGCTTCAGCACGCACTTCATAGACATTCGCACGCTGACTGTCCTGAGCGGTGATCGCCGCCAGACGCTTTTCTACTGCCGGATTATGTACACGAGTAGAGTGACGACGCGCCTGAATCGGAGCGCTCCACTCTGCCAGAGCTGCCGTATCACCACTGTTCAGCGCATCGCGCAGCAATGCCAGTTCATGACATTTTTGCAGGGCGAAGGCAAACCAGCTTTTCACTTCTGCATCAAGACGCGTTTCCACGCTCAGGTCGATGGGGCTGTGCAGCAACGAGCAGGAAGATGCCACCCACAAATCGCGTTTGCCGACAATGTCCTTAATTTGCGCATATTTCTCGGTAAGATCGGCGCGCCAGACGTTACGACCATTGATAAGACCCGCAGACAGCAGCCAGTCAGAAGGCAGACGCTTGTGCAGTTCAGCAACGTCATCTTTACCATGTACGAGATCGACATGCAGACCCTGAACAGGCAGCGCAGTAATCGTGTCGAGGTTTGGCGTTACGCCTTCAAAATAGGTAGTCAGCAGCAGTTTCACCTGCCCCTGCAGAGCATCGTAAGCGGGTTTGTACGCATCCAGCCACGCCTGCGGCAGTTCCAGAACCAGCGCGGGTTCGTCGATCTGTACCCACTCAATGCCGCGTTTCGCCAGTTCTGCCAGCACTTGCTGATAAACCGGCAGAATGTCGTTCAGCAGGCTAAGGCGGTCAAACTGTTCACCTTTCACTTTACCCAGCCACAGGTAGGTAATCGGCCCCAGCAGCACAGGTTTCACCTTGTGGCCCAGCGCCAGCGCCTCGTCCACTTCCTCCAGCAACTGCGTCCAGGTCAGTTTGAACTGTTGGCCTTTAACGAACTCCGGCACCATGTAGTGATAGTTGGTGTTAAACCATTTGGTCATTTCCGCTGCCGCCGCAGGTTCGCCAGTCGGTGCACGTCCACGACCAATACGGAACAGGGTGTCGATATCTACCGAACCATCTTTGTTCTGGTGACGCGCCGGAACGTTACCCAGCAGCAGGCTGGTGGTCAGGACATGATCGTACCAGGCAAAATCGCCCACCGGCAGCAGGTCGATACCCGCTTGCTTTTGTTGATCCCAGTGACGAGCACGCAATTCACGCCCTACCGCCAGCAGTTCTTCACGCGTGGAGTTCCCCGCCCAATAACTCTCTTGCGCTTTTTTCAGCTCGCGACGCAGGCCAACGCGAGGGAAACCGAGGGTGTGATTAAGAATTGTCATTATATGCCCCTTATGGAATTTTTAGTATTTAGCCGTCCAGATGTTTACACATCCATAATTGGCGGTTACTGTATATTCCTCAAGCGCAAATTATTCATGCCGAAGTGAAGGACTTTCATGATCGAAGTAAAACACCTGAAAACGCTACAAGCGTTGCGGAACTGCGGCTCACTCGCAGCCGCTGCGGCGACGTTGCATCAAACGCAATCCGCCCTGTCTCACCAGTTTAGCGATCTGGAACAACGCCTTGGCTTCCGGCTATTTGTGCGTAAGAGCCAGCCGCTACGCTTTACACCGCAGGGAGAAATCCTGTTGCAACTGGCAAACCAGGTACTGCCGCAAATTAGCCAGGCACTGCAAGCCTGCAATGAACCGCAGCAGACGCGTCTGCGCATTGCCATTGAGTGCCATAGCTGTATTCAGTGGCTGACGCCCGCGTTAGAAAATTTCCATAAGAACTGGCCGCAGGTGGAGATGGATTTTAAATCAGGCGTAACGTTTGACCCGCAGCCTGCATTGCAGCAGGGCGAGCTGGATCTGGTGATGACCTCCGATATTCTGCCGCGCAGTGGCCTGCATTATTCGCCGATGTTCGATTATGAAGTGCGTCTGGTGTTGGCACCTGACCATCCACTGGCGGCGAAAACGCGTATTACACCGGAAGATCTCGCCAGCGAAACGCTGTTAATTTATCCGGTGCAGCGTAGCCGACTGGATGTCTGGCGCCATTTTCTTCAGCCAGCAGGCGTTAGCCCGTCGCTGAAAAGCGTCGATAACACCTTGTTGTTGATTCAGATGGTTGCCGCGCGGATGGGTATTGCCGCCCTGCCGCACTGGGTGGTGGAGAGTTTTGAGCGCCAGGGTCTGGTCGTAACCAAAACCCTGGGCGAAGGATTGTGGAGCCGACTGTACGCCGCCGTGCGCGATGGCGAGCAGCGTCAGCCGATTACAGAAGCGTTTATTCGCTCAGCGCGCAATCACGCCTGCGATCATCTGCCGTTTGTGAAGAGCGCGGAGCGACCCACTTACGATGCACCCACAGTGAGGCCAGGATCACCAGCGCGCCTGTAATAAACGTTGGCCAGTGCGGCTGTTGGTGCCAGATAGCCAGGTTAACCAACAGCCCTGCCGGAACGTGCATATTATTCATAATGCCCAGCGTTCCGGCGTCCACCTGCGTCGCGCCGTAGTTCCACATAAAGTAGCCAATACCGGAAGCCACCACGCCAAGAAACACCAGAATGCCCCATTGCAGCGTGGTTTGCGGCATTTTCTGCGCATTTCCCAGCAAGAACCATGCAATCACTGCCACCAGGAACGCGCCAAGATAGAACCACGCAAAGGCGTTATGCTGCGGCATCGGGCGAGTTTCCATCAGACGTTTGTAACCCACCATGCCGATGGCAAAAGTGATATTGGAGAGCTGCACCAGCAACAAGCCAGTCCAGAAATGGTCGGTGACCTGATCATAGCGAATAATCCCGGCACCAATCACCGCCAACAAGGCGCTAAAAGCATAGCCCCAGCGCAGACGGCGCTTACTCATGATGTCATAAATCAGCGTGATGTAGAGCGGCGTCAGTACGGTGAACAGCAACAGTTCGGAGACCGTCAGGTAGAGATAGGCGCGGAAACTCAGCATATACATCACACCGAGCTGCATCGCGCCCACCAGCATATACAGGCCAACCGTTTTCAGGCTATTGCCACGGGTGCGCAGAAACGGCAGAAAAACGAGTGCCGCCAGGCCAACGCGCACCAGCACCGCAAAATAGCTATCGACGTGCCCCGCAAGGTACTCGCCATAAAAGCTAAAGGAGAAGGCCCACAGAATCGTGGTGATGATAAGTAGCGCCACAATGGAAAACTCTTTGATTAACGAGTATCCATTGTAGCGAAGTATCAGGTTGACAACTGACCAAATAAAGAACGATTACGACAAATAGAGTTTACGCAGATAATGCGGCACTGCGTCTTCGGCGTTAGTACCAATCACTTCCAGCTCTGGATGCAGATCTTTCAGCCGTTGATGCGCGCTGCCCATAATGCAGCCTTTCCCCGCCATCGACAGCATTTCGGCATCGTTCATTCCATCGCCAAAGGCAATACAATCTTGCAGGCTGTAGCCCAGTTTCTTCGCCACCGCTTCCAGCGCATGGCCTTTTGAAACGCCGCCCGCCATCACTTCCAGGCAGGTTAAGGTAGAGAAACTGACATTGACGCGATCGCCCCAGCGAGCGTTAATCGCCTGCTCCAGTGGCAGAAGTTTTTCATGGGAATCGCAGGTGAAGAACACTTTGCTGACGCCTTCCGGCTCCAGCAATCCCGGCTCATACAGCGCATAATTGAACACCGCTTCTTTGAAAAAGCGCATCTCTTCCGGGCGATGGCGATTCATAAACCATTCATCATCGCGATAAACGTTAGTAATGATCTCCGGGTTGTCGTTGACCACGCCAAACAGGTCACTGGCAATGTCGCGATCCAGGTTATGAGCAAAAATCAGGTTGCCATCCAGATCGTGAACGCGCGCGCCATTGGAGGTAATCATGTAAGACTTAATCTCCAGATTATCGCGAATTTGCCCCACATCAACGTGGTGACGACCGGTCGCAAACACAAAGTTGATGCCGCGCGCGGTGAGCAGCTTCAGAGTTTCTTTGGCGTAAGGGGATAACGTATGGTCGGGAGAAAGTAACGTGCCATCTAAATCAGACGCAACAACCTGGTACATAAGAAATTTAAACCTCTGTAGAGCGGTTTCCGCTGGGTGAGTTATGCCTGTTGAAAAAATCAACGATAGCGTGGAGCGCGACTGAGCGCATTGCGTCCTTTTCAAAAAGGATCTCATGGTACGCACCTTTAATTACCAACGGCCGTCCTCCTTCGACAGGATGGCCCGCAGCGGTGCGTAGTTCACAAAAACGGTCGTGCATGCGGTTATCCACCACGCGTTCCTCTTCAGCTTGTAAGAGAAGCGTTGGCGTGGCGTCATCACCCGCACCGGCTAACACCTGTTCGCCAGCCAGAATACTTTCGCGTACCCAATGGTAGGTCGGCCCACCGACGCGAATTGTTGGGTCATCAGCATAGAAACGTAAGTTACGTCGATATCGCTGTCTGCTGTGGGTCAGTACGTTGATAGCAAACGGCAACGCGCGCCAGCGCCCGGTGCCTATTGCATAGCCATCACGGAAACGTGGATGCGCTTCGGCCCAATTGAGGATCTGCCGTGCCATAAATGACGGCATACGAATCACGATCCCAAACATTGGCGCAGTTAGCGCAATGGCGTCACATACACCTGGATGGCGTTGCAGAAATAATGTGGAGATCGCACCGCCCATCGAATGTGCCAGTATATAGCGTTTACGCCACGGACCGGGCTGAACCTCCTGTTGCCAGAATGCCGCCAGATCATCAACATAATCATTAAAGCGATTAACATGCCCGAGATGTGGATCGCCTAACAGGCGACCGGAACGTCCCTGCCCGCGATGGTCGATGATTAAAACATCAAACCCCAAATGGAACAGGTCGTAGGCCAGTTCCGCATATTTTACGTAGCTCTCAATACGCCCCGGACAGATGACTACCACCCGGTCATGGTGCTGTGCGCGAAAACGGACAAAGCGCACCGGAATGTCATCCACACCAGTAAACTCTGCTTCATCACGCTGACGCCAGAAATCAGTCAGCGGTCCCATGGTAAAAGCAGCAAACGCGTTTTCTCTTGTTTCCCAGTCTTTTTGCTGCTGAAACATCGGGTAATCTGCCTCTTAAACCACGTAAAATCGTTTTTTTAAGCGTGCCTGACACAACGCTGCGACAGTAGCGTATTGTGGCACAAAAATAGACACACCGGGAGTTCATCATGACCTTAGAATGGTGGTTTGCCTACCTGCTGACATCGATCATTTTAAGCCTGTCGCCAGGCTCTGGCGCAATCAACACCATGACCACCTCGCTCAACCACGGTTATCGCGGCGCGGTGGCGTCTATTGCTGGGCTTCAGACCGGACTGGCGATTCATATTGTGCTGGTTGGCGTGGGGTTGGGGACGCTATTTTCCCGCTCAGTGATTGCGTTTGAAGTGTTGAAGTGGGCAGGCGCAGCTTACTTGATTTGGCTGGGAATACAGCAATGGCGCGCCGCTGGCGCAATTGATCTTAAATCGCTGGCCTCCACTCAATCGCGTCGACATTTGTTCCAGCGCGCAGTTTTTGTCAATCTCACCAATCCCAAAAGTATTGTGTTTCTGGCGGCGCTATTTCCGCAATTCATCATGCCGCAACAGCCGCAGCTGATGCAGTATATCGTGCTCGGCGTCACCACTATTGTGGTCGATATTATTGTGATGATCGGTTACGCCACCCTTGCTCAACGGATTGCTCTATGGATTAAAGGACCAAAGCAGATGAAGGCGCTGAATAAGATTTTCGGCTCGTTATTTATGCTGGTGGGAGCGCTGTTAGCATCGGCGAGGCATGCGTGAAAATAATGTCGGATGCGGCGTAAACGCCTTATCCGACTTACTCTGATGACGCGTCTGGCATTAACGCGAAATAATCAAATGAATGCCAAATCCGGCAAATAACGCCCCGGCAAAACCATCAATCCACTTCGCCAGACGTTGATAACCACGGCGCATTTGCGGCAGAGCAAACAGGCTGGCAACGACGGTAAACCACGCCAGTGTTTCGACAATAATCAACGCGAAAATGCCCCAGCGTTCGGTGGTGCCGACATTATCACCGACAAACAGCGAGAACACCGAACCAAAGTAGATAATCGCTTTAGGGTTCGCGAGATTGGTCAGTAAGCCCTTAAGAAAACTGCGCCCGCTTTTCGCCAGTTCGACTTGTGGCGCAGGGGCAGAAACAACCTCTTTTTTCAGTGCACCACGTAGCATCTGGTAACCCATCCAGCAGAGATACAGGCCACCGCCCACCATAATCAGCGTATGCAGCCAGGCCATTTTTTCGATAATCAAATGTAGGCCAAGCAACGCAATCCCAGCCCAAACCATTACGCCGCAGGTAATGCCCAGCACGCCCATCATCGCTTCTTTACGGGAACGACTAACAGCGGTCTGAGAGACAAAAAAGAAATCGGGACCGGGGCTCATAAGCGCCACAATGTGCACCATGGCGACGGTGAGGAATAACATCAACATACATTAGACTCGCGGGGGAAACGTTTACGGAGTCTTCATCCTGGCACTTTTTTATGCTGCTGACTACTCTTCGTCGTCACCATCGACATGCGCACGAATCAGCGCCATAAACGGTTTGCCAAAGCGTTCCAGCTTGCGCATACCAACGCCGTTAACGCTGAGCATTTCGCTGGCGGTGATCGGCATCTGCTCCGCCATCTCAATCAAGGTTGCGTCGTTAAACACCACGTACGGCGGGACATTGCTTTCATCGGCAATCGATTTACGCAGTTTGCGTAATTTGGCGAACAGTTTGCGATCATAGTTGCCGCCGAACGATTTCTGCATCGCTTTCGGTTTGAGCGCCACGATACGCGGCACGGCAAGTTGCAAAGAGGATTCGCCGCGCAGCACCGGACGCGCAGCCTCTGTCAGTTGTAGGGCAGAATGCTGGGCAATATTTTGCGTCACCAGGCCGAGGTGAATCAGCTGGCGGATCACGCTCACCCAATGTTCATGGCTTTTATCACGGCCCATGCCATAGACTTTCAGTTTGTCATGACCATAGTCGCGGATACGCTGGTTATTAGCACCGCGAATCACTTCCACCACATAACCCATCCCAAACCGCTGATTCACACGACCAATGGTGGAAAGGGCAATCTGCGCATCGGTTGAACCATCGTACTGTTTTGGCGGATCGAGGCAGATATCGCAGTTCCCGCACGGCTCCTGACGCCCTTCGCCAAAATAGTTCAGCAATACCAAACGACGGCAAGTTTGCGCTTCAGCAAACGCGCCCATCGCATTGAGTTTATGACGTTCGATATCCTGCAACTGCCCCTGCGGCTTCTCTTCCAGACAACGGCGCAGCCACGCCATATCAGCCGGATCGTAAAACAGCATCGCTTCCGCGGGCAGGCCATCACGCCCGGCGCGTCCAGTTTCCTGATAATAGGATTCGATATTGCGCGGAATATCAAAATGCACCACGAAGCGAACGTTAGGCTTGTTGATGCCCATGCCGAACGCCACCGTCGCCACCACAATTTGCAGGTCATCGCGCTGGAATTTTTCCTGCACATCAGCGCGAACATTATTTTCCAGCCCGGCATGATAGGCCGCCGCGCTAATTCCCTTGCTTTGCAGGCGCGCAGCGGTGTCTTCTACTTTCGCACGACTATTACAGTAAATAATCCCCGACTTACCGCGTTGTTCCTGTACATAACGCATCAACTGATCGAGCGGTTTGAATTTCTCCATCAGCATGTAGCGAATATTCGGACGGTCAAAACTGCTGATTTGAATCAGCGGATCGTTCAGCCCCAGCAGGCGCACGATATCCTGGCGCGTGGTGTCATCGGCTGTGGCAGTCAGCGCCATAAACGGGAGCGTCGGAAAACGCTGACGCAGCTGACCGAGGGCAGCGTATTCCGGGCGGAAATCGTGACCCCATTGGGAGATACAGTGCGCTTCATCAACGGCTAATAACACCGGATTCCAGTGCGCCAGATGCTCAAGAAAGTTATCCAGCATCAGGCGTTCCGGCGCGATATAAAGCAGGCTGATTTGCCCGGTGCGACAGCCTGTCATCACTTCAAGCTGCTGCTCGCGGGTTTGCGTCGAGTTAAGGCACGCCGCCGCCACGCCGTTGGCTTGCAGTTGATCTACCTGATCTTTCATCAACGAAATCAGCGGTGAGACAACCACGGTAAGGCCGTTTAGCAATAAGGCAGGGATTTGATAGCAAAGGGATTTTCCGCCACCAGTGGGCATGACGACCAGGCAATCGCGACCGGAAAGTACGGTGTCGATAATCTCTTCCTGGCCGGGGCGAAACTGTTGGTAGCCAAAGGTTTCTTGTAAAACCTGTTTAGCTCCGGACTCCAGATTCAACACTTCCGCCTGCGCCACATTCACCCCGATTGCCTGAAATAAAAACAGGCGCTATTTTCAGCGCCTGCGCGAGAAACTGCAATGCTTTTAGTCTCTGAGAGGGTAATCCTGGATGCTGGATTCCAGATTTGCCAACCATTCATCAAAACAGGTCGTTTAGCATAACTCCCACACCAACGCGGGTCTGGTTGAAGTTATAGTCGATGAGCGATTCGCCGTAACCACTGTAAACCTGAGTATAAAGGCGCACATGTTTGGTGATCGGGTAGCTTAAGCCTAACTCCGCGCCGCCGTAACCGGTGTTCCAGTTGTACTGCCCTTTCGCGCTCAGTACCGCATCACCGAGGTGATAGCCGATTTTAAGCTGGTAGTAACCCATATATTTGGTGATGTCCGGGTTATCGTCCGTATTCCCCACCACATACCACGGCTTCACCTCTACCAGCCAGTTACCGTTTTCTGCCATCAGGCGGGTATAAAGGCGGTTCCAGCTGCGGGAAGTCGGGTCTGAACGCCCGTTTGAGTCGTGGTTGTAGCCCATTTCCACATCGCGCAGCGTCCAGCCAGCAAAGTTGTAATCCGTGGCAAAACCGAGGAACAATTGCGGTTCGTAGTTAGTTTCACGAAACGGTGATGACTCATCGCTATTAGAAAGCTGCCACCAGGATTTCTGTGTGTAGGAGGCGCCCAGTACAGAGTTTGGCCCCAAAATCCCACGCCACAGCGGAAACGCCAGGCTCAACTGGAACTTTACTTCATCCTTACGCGCGTTTTCCGCCCAGTCGTAACTGGCAATCGCTTCTTTATTCAGATCGCTGGTTTGGGTGTAGATGATGTAGTTGGTGTCATAAGGATAAAGGGTGAACGGATTGTCATGCTCCTGCAGCATATTGGCGATAATACTGCCACGCACCGCTGGCGCGTCATGCACCTCTTTCACCGTTGCCTCTTGTGCATATACTGCCATAGGCAACATAAACACCGGCAACAACCAGCCCTGCAGAGTCCGCATCGCTCGTGTTCTCCGTAACGAATTATTGATAAGGTGAATATTTTTCTGCGGGCTATTTTACATACTTAACTCCATAGCCGTTAGTTATCCCTTCCTAAAGTAGAAACCAACAATAAATAAGCATAAAATCAACATTTCATTAACTAATGAAGTGTAAGGATGTTATGTCTGCCGTACTGACCGCTGAACAAGCCCTCAAATTAGTGGGTGAGATGTTTGTTTATCACATGCCATTTAACCGCGCATTGGGGATGGAACTGGAGCGTTACGAAAAAGAGTTCGCACAGCTGGCCTTTAAAAATAAGCCGATGATGGTGGGCAACTGGGCGCAAAGCATTTTACACGGCGGGGTCATTGCGTCGGCGCTGGATGTCGCCGCAGGTCTGGTGTGCGTGGGAAGTACCTTAACCCGCCACGAAACCATCAGTGAAGATGAACTACGCCAGCGGCTATCGCGGATGGGGACCATTGATCTTCGCGTCGATTATCTGCGCCCAGGCAGAGGCGAGCGTTTTACTGCTACCAGTAGCCTGTTACGTGCAGGCAATAAAGTCGCCGTCGCCCGCGTTGAATTACACAATGAAGAACAGCTTTATATTGCCAGTGCCACCGCCACCTATATGGTAGGTTGAAGACATAAAAGCAGGTAAACTGCTGTTACCAATTAAAAATGAGTATTCCCGATGGATGCAAAACAAACGCGGCAGGGCGTATTACTCGCTCTTGCCGCTTATTTTATTTGGGGTATTGCGCCAGCGTACTTCAAACTGATTTACTACGTGCCCGCCGATGAGATCCTGACGCATCGCGTGATCTGGTCGTTTTTCTTTATGGTGGTGCTGATGAGCATTTGCCGCCAGTGGTCCTATTTAAAAACGCTGATTCAGACGCCACAGAAAATTTTTATGCTGGCAGTCTCTGCCGTGCTGATTGGCGGCAACTGGCTACTGTTTATCTGGGCGGTGAACAATCACCATATGCTGGAAGCGAGCCTTGGTTACTTTATTAACCCGCTGGTGAACATTGTGCTGGGGATGATTTTCCTCGGCGAGCGATTCCGCCGGATGCAATGGCTGGCGGTGATTCTGGCGATATGTGGAGTGCTGGTTCAGTTGTGGACTTTTGGTTCACTGCCGATCATCGCGCTGGGGCTGGCGTTTAGTTTTGCTTTCTACGGCCTGGTGCGCAAGAAGATTGCTGTTGAAGCGCAAACCGGCATGTTAATCGAAACTATGTGGTTGCTGCCCGTGGCGGCGATTTACCTGTTTGCTATTGCCGACAGCTCAACCAGTCATATGGGGCAAAACCCGATGTCGCTGAATTTACTGCTGATCGCCGCCGGTATTGTCACCACCGTGCCACTGTTGTGTTTTACTGCAGCTGCGACACGCCTGCGTCTCTCAACGTTAGGCTTTTTCCAGTACATTGGTCCGACGCTGATGTTCCTGCTGGCTGTGACGTTTTACGGTGAAAAACCGGGTGCCGATAAGATGGTAACTTTCGCCTTTATTTGGGTGGCGCTGGCAATTTTTGTGATGGATGCGATTTATACGCAGCATAGAACGTCCAAATAAAAAATAAATATATTCTGAAAAAATATGCCGACTCTTGCATGAGAGTGGGCATATTGCCATGCTGACAGGAGACTCACATAAGGAAAGGCAGAATTTCCAGACGTCGTTGTATATTTTCATTTGCTTTAATAAATTTCATTTTTGGTAAATTCAGCATTATGTTATTAGCGATGAGCAAGACCAATCATTAACCAAGTTCTCTTCAGAATGTAATGAAAAATGTGAAGTGCATTTCTTTTTTAAAATTTTTTTACCCTATTATTTCTTATCAAATTAACATTGCCCTTAATTATAAGAAAGGAGAATATAAATGAACAACATATTAGGCTCATCAATTAATATGCCCTGTACACTTTTCGAAACTATTACTTTATTCGATGATTTTTCTGCTGATGATATGCAGTATGGGGATATGGAAGAACAAGATTTTCTCTCACTCGGCTTAAGCGACATCTCTGCAAAAGTTGATCCTTACCGCCTCATTAAATACCATTTTCCTGGGCCGAATTCTACTTATGGTGCTTTTAGTGTTCCAACTTCTGGAACAAAAATATCACAAAGTGAATGTATTGATATTTTATTTGCAGAAATGAAAGATCTGGCAAAAATGTTTTCCTTTTTTGGACAATACAAAACACTCATCCAGGATCTGATTGATCATTTTAGATATGGAAATGGCAACAGTTTCCATAGCCAGGAATTGAACTTATCTTTTCATGAACGAATAAACAAATATGATTATAATAGCCCAATACGTGTAATCAAAGAATGTATCGAAAATGATATTTCTTCAACACCTACGATAGGATACCGGCCTCTTCTCCTACAAAAGATTAAGACCGAATTACTTTCATCAAGACTAAATAAATTCAATGATTTTAAAGATAATTTTAATGGCCTGGGAATCAGCACTCATGATATCTCAGCTCAAAAAATATCTCTTTTAAATTTTCAAAAATATCCTATGGGCTGGAGCGCTACCATTCATTTCATAGCACAAGACCACTTTGACTGATATAAAAAACAAGATTTACAACAAGTATAGATTTTTTCGCATATGGTTCTTTTTACAACGGCATAAAGACTTTGCTTTCAAACCTTTCTTCACCAATTTTAACACTATCGAAAGAATCGAAAATTATCTATGAAAAGAAAACTCCAGAAAATTATATTATATTTATTTCTTCTATGCTGCATCTATAATTTATGGACATTGCGTCCTGTACAGATTTTGTATACATACTCTGATGCTGGCAATTCAGTCTTTCTGGTCGTTGATCATCTGCCATGGACTGATAGCGATAAAATAAATTGGTATCTGAAGCATCAGGATGAAATTAAAAGTCAAAATCCCCTACCAGAAGATAGTTGGCATACCTGGTATGTTATTGATATCGGTAATGGCTTCACTGACTATAAAAAATATATCGAAGGGCCGTATGAAGATCTCTACTGTTTCCCGACGATTAAGAGCAATGATAATTGCATCGTAAAAAACTATTTAATGGTTATTAATGAATATCCTTACCGTAATACTCATTTTTTTATTGCTGATAACAATGAGTATCAACTAACCCAGGAAAATAAGATAGAGCGAGTGTTCAACCCGCATGACTTTGAAAAAGACAATTTTCAGCAATAAGCCGGATAAAGAACAATCTTTACCCGGCATTTATATTACAACCAGTTCTTCCGCTTAAAGTACAGATACGGTGCCAGGCCCGCGAGGATCATAAAGATAATCGCGCCTGGGTAGCCGAAGCTCCACTTCAGTTCCGGCATAAACTCAAAGTTCATCCCGTAGCTGGAAGCGACCAGCGTCGGTGGCAGGAACACCACGGATACCACCGAGAAGATTTTGATGATGCGGTTCTGCTCGATATTGATAAAGCCCATCGCCGCCTGCATCAGGAAGTTCACCTTCTGGAACAGGGATTCGTTATGCGGCAGCAGGGATTCGATATCTCGCAGGATTTCACGCGCCTGCTCCAGTTGCCCACCCGGTAAGCGTGCTTTACGTACCAGGAAGTTGAGCGCGCGCTGGGTATCCATCAGACACAGGCGAACTTTCCAGCCGATATCTTCCAGTTCCGCCAGCGTGGAGAGCGCCTCGTCGTACTCATCGCCCTGATGCCCTTCCATAATTACCCGGCTCAACTGCTCCAGGTCGCTGTAGATATTTTCAATTTCATCTGCCAACTGTTCGATTTTGGTTTCGAACAGATCCAGCAGCAGCTCGTAGGCGTTACCGTCCACCATTGACTGGCTACGGGCACGCATACGATACAGACGAAAAGCGGGCAGTTCACGCTCACGCAGAGTAAACAGACGACCATCACGGATGGTAAATGCCACAGTGGAGTTACCGGCGTGATCTTCCGCATCTTCAAAGAAGAAGAAGGAGTGAATATGCAGGCCGTCATCGTCTTCAAAGAAACGTGCCGATGCTTCGATGTCTTCCAGTTCCGGGCGGGTTGCCAGGCTCTGGCCAAGTTCAGATTGTACGCGCAGTCGCTCGTCGTCGTCCGGTTCGACAAGATCAATCCATACTGCATTTACAAGGGGTTGTGACTCTTCGACTTCCAGCCGGGTCAGTCGGTTATTTTCCAGTTGAAATGCGCTCAGCATGACCGGGACTCCCAATGCTTAAAATATCGGACAGTTCGGTGGGCACACAGAAACAAATTGGGTTTCAGACCATTAAACAGCCTGACTCAGCGCGACGGGAAAAATTGAGGTCGCTGACAACCGCTAAGGCTATCAGCAAAAAGGGATAGCCTTAGGAGTTGATCCTGGATGACAGGATAATGAGCCAGTATCTACTGGGTGTGTCCAAGGCGAATGTCCTCTTAGAGTGATCGTGCGCGCATGTTACGCCAGCAAAATTTTGCCGTCAACACGCAACAGAACACCACAGAACAATAGTTGAACTTCGCGCTTTTTGGTACTCGTCAAGGTCGCTAACAGGATAAAAAAATCCCACATTCAGGGCCTATAATGGCGCATCGGCTATTCATTGGTAAAGGAATGATCACCTTGAATCTCAAACGGATTTTTCTCACCCTCACCTTACTTCCCTTGTTTGCTGTTGCCGCTGATGATTGCGCACCCTCAGATCCGACGCTGACCGTACAGGCGTATACCGTTAATCCTCAAATAGAGCGGGTGAAAATGTACTGGCAAAAAGCCAATGGCGAAGCGTGGGGAACGTTACATGCTCTGCTGGCGGATATTAATAGTCAGGGTCAGGTGCAGATGGCGATGAACGGCGGCATCTATGATGAAAGCTATGCGCCGCTCGGTTTGTACATCGAAAACGGTCAGCAGAAGGTGGCGTTAAATCTCGCTTCAGGTGAAGGGAATTTCTTTATTCGTCCTGGCGGAGTGTTTTATGTCGCGGGAGATAAAGTCGGCATCGTTCGTCTGGATGCCTTTAAAACCAGTAAAGAGATTCAGTTTGCGGTGCAGTCAGGGCCATTGTTGATGGAAAACGGTGTAATTAATCCGCGTATTCATCCCAACGTCGCCTCACGTAAAATTCGTAACGGTGTTGGGATTAATAAACATGGGAACGCCGTGTTTTTGTTGAGCCAGCAGGCGACAAATTTTTATGATTTTGCCTGTTATGCCAAAGCGAAACTGAACGTTGAGCAGCTGCTTTATCTTGATGGCACAATTTCACATATGTATATGAAAGGCGAGGCAATCCCGTGGCAACGCTATCCTTTTGTCACCATGATTTCCGTCGAGCAGAAAGGTTAAACATTGTACACTCGAGGAGGCCAGACAAACTGGGGCTGGCTACACAGCTGGAAAATCATCAGATAAATGAAGGGAAACAAAAATGAAAAAAACGCTCGCAACATTATTTTTATTAACCTGTCTGGGGTCATCATCCGCTTATGCGGATAACGCTTTGATTTTACAAACGGATTTTAGCCTGAAAGATGGCGCCGTCTCGGCGATGAAAGGGGTCGCTTTCGGCGTTGACCATAATCTTAAAATATTTGATTTAACACACGAAATTCCACCGTATAACATCTGGGAAGGCGCTTACCGCCTGTATCAGACTGCCAGTTACTGGCCGCAAGGTTCGGTGTTTGTTAGCGTGGTCGATCCAGGTGTTGGTACAGAGCGTAAATCGGTAGTGCTGAAAACCAAAAACGGTCAGTACTTCGTTTCACCAGATAACGGTACGCTTACGTTGGTGGCGGAATCGCTGGGTATTGAGAGCGTCCGGCAAATCGATGAAAAAACCAACCGTCTGAAAGGTTCCGAAAAGTCATATACCTTCCACGGTCGTGACGTGTATGCCTACACCGGTGCACGTCTGGCTTCCGGGGCGATCACGTTCGAGCAGGTGGGGCCAGAGCTTCCTGCAAAAGTTGTCGAACTTTCTTATCAGAAAGCCAAAGCAACAAAAGGTGAAGTGAAGGGCAATATCCCGATTCTCGATATTCAGTACGGCAACGTCTGGAGCAATATCAGCGACGAGTTGCTGAATCAGGCAGGAATCAAACTCAACGACACGTTGTGTGTGACCATTTCCGAAGGTTCCCAGCAAAAATACGCAGGGAAAATGCCGTATGTCGCAAGCTTTGGCGATGTGCCGGAAGGCCAGCCGATGGTGTATCTGAACAGCTTATTGAATGTTTCCGTGGCGCTGAATATGGATAATTTCGCGCAGAAACATCAGGTTGCGTCTGGTGCTGACTGGAATATTGATGTGAAGAAGTGCGCTAAGTAAGGTGCTGATGCGGAATGCGGTGTGGCGCACCGCATTCCGCAACGTCACACCGTCTCCAACCGGGCGTAAGCCGCCACCAGCCATTTAATACCCTGGCCCTGGAATGCCACCTGCAAACGGCTATGTTCACCGCTGCCTTCCATATTGACGATGGTGCCTTCACCAAACTTAGCGTGGCGTACGCGCTGGCCGAGCTTGTAGCCGCTGTCGTTCTCGACCATCGGCGTACCCATCCGTTGATGGCTGACCGGACGGCTTACCGTAGCGCGCAGGCGCACCTCTTCCACACACTCTTCCGGCAGCTCGCCAATAAAGCGCGACGGGCGATGGTAAACCTCTTTGCCATACAGACGGCGGGTTTCCGCGTAGGTCAGCGTCAGTTTCTGCATCGCGCGGGTTACGCCAACGTAGGCCAGACGGCGTTCTTCTTCCAGACGCCCGCCTTCATCCAGCGACATCTGGCTTGGGAACATGCCCTCTTCCATACCAACGATAAACACCTGCGGGAATTCCAGACCTTTCGCCGAGTGTAGCGTCATCAACTGCACCGCGTCCTGCCAGGTATCCGCCTGCCCCTCGCCCGCTTCCAGCGCCGCATGGGAGAGGAATGCCTGCAGCGGCATTAAATCTTCGTCTTCTTCGTTGTAGCTGAACTGGCGCGTTGCCGTCACCAGTTCCTCTAAGTTTTCGATACGCGTCTGACCTTTTTCGCCCTTCTCCTGCTCGTACATGGTGCGCAGGCCGGAGTCTTTAATTACCCGGTCAGTCTGTACATGCAGCGGCATATCGGCAGTTTCCTGCGCTAAGGCGTCGATCAGCTCCATAAACCGCTGTAAGGCGCTGGCAGCACGTCCGGCGAGGGCTTTTTCCTGCAACAGTTCACGACATGCCTGCCAGAGTGTTAACTGGCGATCTCGCGATGTCTGACGTACCACGTCCAGCGTCCGGTCACCAATACCCCGCGTTGGCGTATTAACCACACGCTCAAAGGCCGCGTCGTCGTTGCGGTTGGCAATCAGGCGCAGATACGAGAGCGCATCTTTGATTTCCTGGCGTTCGAAGAAGCGCATCCCGCCGTAAATACGATACGGCATACTCGCCTGCAATAACGCCTCTTCCAGCACACGCGACTGGGCGTTGCTGCGGTAGAGAATGGCGCACTCGGCAAGCGCCCCGCCGTTGTCCTGCCAGGTTTTGATGCGGTTAACCACAAAACGCGCTTCGTCGAGTTCGTTAAAAGCGCAATAGAGGGAAATAGGCTCACCGTCCGCGCCATCGGTCCACAGTTTTTTACCCAGACGCCCGTTATTGTTTTCAATCAGGGCGTTAGCGGCGCTCAGAATATTGCTGGTAGAGCGGTAGTTCTGCTCCAGACGGATAGTTTCAGCACCGGGGAAATCATTGAGGAAACGCTGAATATTCTCCACCTGCGCTCCGCGCCAGCCGTAGATTGACTGGTCGTCATCGCCAACGATCATCACTTTGCCAGTATCGCCTGCCAGCAGTCGGATCCACGCATACTGAATGTTGTTGGTGTCCTGGAATTCATCCACCAGAATATTGGTGAAACGTTCGCGGTAATGTTGAAGGATATGCGGTTTGTTGAGCCATAATTCGTGGGCACGAAGCAGCAATTCAGCAAAATCAACCAGGCCCGCGCGGTCACACGCTTCCTGATACGCCTGATACACCTTCTGCCAGGTCTGCTCCACCGGATTACCGTAGCTCTGAATATGATGCGGACGCAGCCCCTCATCTTTCTGGCTGTTGATGTACCACATTGCCTGGCGCGGCGGCCACTGCTTCTCGTCGAGGTTCATCGCCTTGATTAGGCGTTTGAGCAGGCGTAGCTGGTCCTCGCTGTCGAGGATCTGGAAATCCTGCGGCAGGTTGGCGTCCATATGGTGCGCACGCAGCAGGCGGTGCGCCAGCCCGTGGAAGGTGCCGACCCACATGCCGCCCTGGCTGGTGCCCATCAGTTGCCCGATACGATGACGCATCTCCGCCGCCGCTTTGTTGGTAAACGTCACCGCCATAATCGAATACGGCGAGCAGTTTTCCACGCTCATCAGCCAGGCGATACGATGCACCAGTACGCGCGTCTTACCACTGCCCGCGCCCGCCAGCACCAGAAGGTTGCTGCGTGGCGCGGCCACCGCTTCGCGCTGTTTA
This sequence comes from Escherichia sp. R1, assembly GCF_003000935.1. Lineage (NCBI taxonomy): Bacteria > Pseudomonadati > Pseudomonadota > Gammaproteobacteria > Enterobacterales > Enterobacteriaceae > Escherichia > Escherichia sp. R1. The sequence goes on along the minus strand of NZ_PSRU01000021.1, from coordinate 52,974 downwards.
TCATTAAGGCTGTCGAGCAGGTAAGAAACGTCCATTGGCACCGCCGCGTAAAAATAGGTTGGGCGGAGAAGCGCAACGCCCTCCGCCAAAAAGCTGGGTATATATACAGATTTGCTGATTATATCAGCGAGGTCAGAGATGCCAACCGGGAAATTTCCAGATGCGGCAGTAAACGGCTGTCCCAGGTTTGCATCAGATCGCCATTTTCCGGTCTGATCCAACAGGCCTGCATTCCGCTGCGAATTGCCCCACCCACGTCGGTGGAAAGATCGTCACCTACATGTAAGATCTCGCCGATCGGCACGTTGAGTTTTTCCGCCGCCAGGAAGTACATATCGCTGAACGGTTTCGAACGCCCGTGCGGGCCAGCGCGCAGCACAAACTCAAAATAATCCCCCAGACCAAACAGCTCCGGCTGGGCGTTACCGTTGGTGATCGCCACCAGCGGCCATTTCTTCGCCAGCTGTTTTAAGGTGTCGTGAGTTTGCTGCGGGACGTCGATTCGGCTGCGCCATTTGGCAAAGTTAATCATTGCTGCGTGTGCGCCTGCACTGGCTTCTTCGGCACTCAGCCCGGCGTCGAGCATCGCTTGTTCAATCGAACGAAAACGCCAACGCGTCACGTCGTGATAAATCTCGGGTTCCGCTTCCCGTACCGCCTGGCGCAGGCGTTGCAGATCTTCATTCTGGAAGCTGCGCAGCGCCGGATGATAATTTTGCACAAAGGTAAGCGCCTCTCGCTCGGTGCGCAAAATCACCGGACGGTTATCGTAAAGGGTATCATCCAGGTCAAAGGTGAGCGCCGAGATGCGCCCCAAAGGCCGGTAAAAACGCATTATTTCCCCCGTTTGGCGCGTGGATGCGCCGCATCGTACACCGAGGCAAGGTGTTGAAAATCAAGATGAGTATAGATTTGCGTGGTGGAGAGGTTGGCATGACCCAGCAGCTCCTGCACACCACGAAGATCGCCGCTCGACTCCAGCATATGCGTAGCGAACGAGTGACGTAATTTATGCGGGTGAACGTGATTATTCAGCCCTTGTTTTATGCCCCATTCGGCAAAGCGTTTCTGCACATTACGCGCGGAGATACGTTTGCCCAGTTTCGACAGAAAAAGCGCGTCGTCTTCACTACCAAACAGGTCGCGCAAATCAAGCCAGTGCTCAATCCACGCCACGGCGTTGCGACCAATCGGCAGGCGGCGCTCTTTGCTGCCTTTTCCCATCACCCACACTTCGCCAGACTCCAGGTCGAGGTGTTTGATATCGAGCCCCACCAGCTCGGAAAGACGCAGACCCGCGCCGTACATCACTTCCAGCATTGCCCGATCGCGCACGGCGAGGGGATCGTTGATATCAATATCCAGCAGCCGATTCATATCATCGACGTCGATGTTTTTCGGCAGATGACGCGGCGCTTTCGGTGCCGAAACACCTTTCGCCGGGTTAGCTTTGAGTTCGTTCTGGCTGACCAGCCAGTCAAAAAAGCTACGTAGCGCAGAAAGCCGTAACGCCAGACTTGCAGCTCCCAGCCCTTTACGGCGACTGCGTACAGCAAAATTACGCACCATCGTCACATCACATTGCTGCCAGCTTTGCAGGCCGTTTTCGCTGGCAAAATGGATGATCGCCTCAAGCTGTCGCTGGTAGTTAAGCAGGGTTATCGGGCTAAGCTGGCGCTCCACGCTCAGATAACGTAGATAGCGTTCTACATCGGTGTGTAAATCGGTCATACGCGTTCAATCCAACGCGCCAGAAGCTCCGGCAACATCAGTGCAATTTCATGAAGTAACTGCGTTCCCTGCCCTTGTTGATAGTGACTGGCATCGCGACTGGTAAACAGCACAACACCCAAATCAGCATCGCTTCCCAGCATCGACATCGCCACCGATCCCACCGCTTTCGCTTCCGGTAGCACCACCAGAAGCTCCGGTCCGTTAAGCGGCCCCAGATAGTGCTGTTCCTGCCCCAGACGCTGAATACGCAGCGGTTCGAAAGACTGACGGCTTAATGCCAGATGAGTGTGGTTCGACGGCGCACCTAAGCGCCAGCGATCCGGAAACAGACGCAGACTCGCACCTGCCAGCCCTAAATCACGCGCCCAGCGATGGAAACGCATCAGCATATCGTCGAGACTACTGGCGGCGGTGAGACTGCGCTGCAGGTAGAGTAGACGATAAAACAGGCCTTCGTTGGCGATAGCCTGTTCCATCAACAACGCCATGTTCTCTTCCAGAACATGAATATGATTACGTGCGCGGGCCATGTGCCACTCGACCAACGAAACGGTGCCGCGTACCGGATGCGGCACACGTATCGCTTCTACTGCGCGCGCATTGCGGATAAAAAACTCAGGATTTTTAATCAGATAATCGACAACCGCCCGGTCATCAAGCTCCGTGAGTGTTTCCTGCAGTTCTTCCCCTGGTTGCTTCATAGATGAATAAATCCGTCGTAGACATGTACCGCCGGGCCAGTCATATATAACGGGTGACCCGGACCTTTCCAGGCGATATCAAGACGACCGCCAGGGAGTTCCACGCGTACTTCTTCGGCCAGCAAACCTTGCTGAATCCCTACCGCCACCGCCGCACACGCGCCGCTGCCGCAGGCCTGGGTTTCTCCTGCCCCACGCTCATAAACGCGTAAACGAATATGCTCGCGCTTAACCACTTGCATAAAACCGATATTGGCGCGCTCCGGAAAACGCTCGTGGCTTTCCAGAACAGGACCAAGCGTTTCTACCGCCGCGGTATCGACATCATCGACCTGAATCACGCAATGCGGATTTCCCATCGACACCACGCCGCATAAGATTGTCTGCTCGGCGGCGCGCATAATATAGGTCTTTTCCGCTTTGTTAGCGCGAAACGGCACGGCGGAAGGTTCGAAGTTGGGTTCGCCCATATTTACGCGGACCAGATCATCATCGGTGACGGTCAGAACCATCCGCCCGTTGGCGGTGCTGACGCGGATATCGCGCTTATTGGTCAGCCCTTTCAGGCGCACAAAACGGGCAAAGCAGCGCGCGCCGTTGCCGCACTGCGCCACTTCACTGCCATCAGCATTGAAAATGCGATAGTGAAAATCCAGTTCAGGATCATACGGCGGCTCAACCACCAGCAATTGGTCAAACCCTACCCCCAGGTGCCGATCCGCCAGGCGACGAATCAGATCCGGTGAAAAAAAGACATTCTGCGTTACCGCGTCGACGACCATAAAATCGTTGCCAAGGCCATGCATTTTCGAGAACTGCATCATTTACTCCAATCACGCGGGTACAGAAACTGACTTTTAGTAATTCACCTGGGATGGACCATCGCCAGTGGCGCGGTCGTTTTTATCCGGCACCGTGGATTGCGTTTGCGTCTCTACCGGTTTGGTCGGCGGCGGTGCGTTTTTATCTGCAGGCGGGAAATAGAGCGGACCTTTCAGACCGCAGCCCGTCAGGCTGAAGAGAGTAAGTAATACAGTGAGTGCCTTAAACACGTTTTTCATTATGGATTGCCTGTAAAGTTCATCGCTTTCTGCTTTCTATCATCGCAGGAGAAGGCGTAAAAGCAAGCGTTTAGCGACTCTTTATGAAGTCTGAAAAGTGAGGAATTGCTGCGAGTATAACGCTTACACGTGGCGATTTATGTTTTGCTGGTAGTTTCGTGATCGGCACCTCGCGCCAGGATGGCTTTATGCACTATCGCAATGTGGTTTGTTTATTGTCTTGTTCGTTGTTCTTATCGTCGGCATGGGGATGTCGGCTTGATGAGCCGGAACATAATATTTACCAGAAACAGGGAAAAGGCGTGGTGTACCTGCGCCCTTATGAAAAGACCAATCTTTCGCTACCGCAGATTAACTACAAGCGTCTGCGTCTGTTACCGAATTTGCTAATTGACCCAACCAAACTGGAGGATTGGGAAACGGTGCCCCCAGCTACCAATCTCATGACAGACGTTGTCTACAGCGGCGCAAACGCAACTCTTCCCCATTACTCTTACTATAGCGATGGTCGCGCTATTCTCTACGCTGGCGAGATTGTGCAAAACCCTCCAGGCACACCGCCAGTCGATATCTCGTCATTTCAGGCATGGGGTGATTTTGCCGCAGATAAGTACAGCCTCTATTACGAAGGCAAACGCACCGATAGCAACCAGCAACTAAACCGCCGAACGTTGCGTCAGGTAGAATTTAACCCGCAATGGAAACCAGACTGGCTAGGTTTGATTCTCCGTGACAAGCACTATCTTTACGCAAATGGTCAGCGCCTTGATGATCCCGACACCTTTACGGTACTGGCTCAAAAGTCATGGGATCAGCGCGGTAAATTCTCTACAGCATTTAATCCCTGCCTTCTTGCCCCATTTGGCCCCTGGGATACGCTAGCCCGCACACAGACGAAAATCATGATCAACGGAGAACAACTGGATGCCGACCCGGACACCTTTTCCGTCGTGCGCTGGATGCCCGGCTCACTCTTGACCTGGCGTGATAAAAACGGGTTACAGCGTAAAGTCCTCGACAAGGAAAATCTGGCGTGGGATGAGGATCTAACAAAGCACTGTCTGGATTTTTCTCTGCTGGAAAAGAAAGTGTTCTGGCGTCAGGGGCCTGACTGTAAACAGGAAGAATTACCGGGACTCGATCCGGAACAGTTTCACCCCATCAGTGATGCTGTCGCCCAGTATCAGGACTCGCTTTATACCATCATCGAAACAGAGTCAGGTGACCGCAAGTTGGAGATCGTGAAACTTGATGATCCCAATCTTATTATCAACAAACGTTTCAACGCCGGGAAACGCCACGGCTATTTACTTACGCGTGCCGAAGGGTGGCCATACCATTCCGGTTTACACGTGTTTGAATCTGACGGACCGCTGATCTTACTGGATAACCGTTCTCCGGATGAACGCGAAGCCCATCTTAATGACCATCCCTTTTTGCGCAGATGGTATGCCCGCGATAACCGCTACGTTTACAGCTTTGATGGCGCGCAGCTCTGGCGATACCGCACTGCGGATCCGAAACAAGTTCGCTTAATCTGGAAGGAACAACATTCGGGATATGGCTACGGGGTAAATTACAAAACGGGATATCTGGACGGAAAAATTACCGATGACGGCGAATTTATTCCTGCCCCGCGCAATGAGGCGACAAAATGAATGGTCAAATAATCACTGTTGCACTCATCCTGTTGGGGCACATATTTCTGACGCCTGCTGTACAGGCCATAGGGTTCGACTATTACAATGATCACGGTGTTATGTCTTACGGTAAAGGTTATGGGGAGGATGAGAAAATCATTGCCCAATTTCCGAAGATGAACAGAGCCGATTTGCGCCTTGTGACAAATATATCCGGGGAGCGGGAGTTGGTGGAAGGCTATATACCCACCGATGAAATAAGCATAAAAAATGAGGAATACCATTGGGTGACAGACGGCCGCGTTATTCTCTGGCGTGGCAAAATCGTTAGCAATCCACCGGGAACACCCACTGTCGATATTGCCAGCTTTCAGGCTATGGGCCGCTTCGCGGTCGATAAATATAGCCTCTATTTTGACGGACAGCGCACCGAAAGTAATAGCGGCGCGTCACGTGTTGATCTGGCGACACTAAAAGCTATCGAAGGTAACTCTACCACGCTGGTGGATAGTAAAAATCTCTACTTGTCCGGTCGACGTCAGGGGAGCAGCAGTAATGTTACTGTATTAGAAAAAAGATGGTGGGGTATTAATCCACGTCTTATGAGTGTAAACAGAAATTTGTATTCCAATGATCTGCTTATCCGCAGTGGGCAGAATATTTATTTAAATGGCGCTCACCTTACGGCGAATGCAGACTCATTTGAGATAATTCGCTGGATACCTCATTCACTGCTGGTTTTTCGCGACAATAAGGGTCTGCATCGTTATCCCTTTGGTCAATTATCTGGCAAAGCGATACCCGTAGATGATGACGTCTCTTTTGAAGTAGGGGAAAGTCGCGTTCGCTGGCGTAAACAGCTCACGCCCGACCGTCAGTGGAGCCAGTGGATAGACCTACAAGGTATTGAACCTGAACAATTTCATCTGATTACTGACAATATTGCGCAGTATAAAGATCGGCTGTATGTAACAAAATTATCGACTTTTGGTGAAGACCAGCTTGAAATAATCCCGCTGGATTCGCCAGACCTGGTCATTGATCACTCATTTAATCGCGGCAAACAGCATGCTTACTTTATCCACCAATTACGGTCACGCAAGAGCGTGCAAATTATTCCAACTAACAACGGCCCGCTAACTAAAAACGATCGCTTTGCTTATGACGATCGCAATGTTTATACATGGACCGATACAGAGGTAAGGATTACGCCCTCCCCCTGCCCGGCGAAAACACGCGTCAGAGAAGAGAATGTGCATGAACTTCACAACAGAGACATTATTATTCCGTTGACGGATGAATCATGCCAGAACGCAGCAGACGAGCAAACTTTGAAGCCCTGACCCCATGCCGCTATACTGCCGCCATCACTTAAAAACAGGATACAACAATGAACGACAGTGAATTTCATCGCCTGGCTGATCAACTCTGGCTGACCATTGAAGAACGCCTGGACGACTGGGATGGCGACAGCGATATCGACTGTGAAATCAACGGCGGTGTACTAACCATTACCTTTGAGAACGGCAGCAAAATCATTATCAACCGCCAGGAACCACTGCACCAGGTGTGGCTGGCAACCAAACAGGGTGGCTACCATTTTGATCTGAAAGGCGACGAGTGGATTTGCGATCGTAGCGGTGAAACCTTCTGGGATTTGCTGGAACAGGCGGCGACGCAGCAGGCGGGTGAAACAGTTAGTTTCCGCTAAGATTGCATGCCGGATAAGCCTCGCTTTCCGGCACGTTCATCACGAAAAATACTGCTGCAACAGCGGCGCGTCATGCTCCTGATTGGCAGGTGGCATGTTACCGATAGATTTGGTGCGAAACGGAATCACCTGTTCACGACCATCAACCTTCACAATCTGATAGAACTGCGGCAGGTTGAAGTTGATGAAGCTTGAGCCGTAGGTGAAACGGTCGTGCGAAGACGAGTAGAAGCGACTGACGTCACGCACCAGTTCCTCTTTGCTGCCTTCGCAGTGGTGATACACCTCAACCCGGTTGCTTTCGTCGAGAATGTAGATATTAAAGCCATTCTCGTCTTGCGTTTCTTCGAAGAAAAACTGGATGATCCCTTCGCTGGCAAAGCCGTCCACCACCGCCGGTAATTTGACGTGATTGGTTTCAACCTGCACTGACAGGCCGTGCAGTTTGTTATGCGAAATAGCGCCATAAAACTCGATGGCGTTTTCCAGTTTCTGTACCGAGACATTCAGCCGTTCGAAGAACAAGCCCCAGGTTTGACCGGAGACGCGCAGCGCCTTGAAGCGCCCGGTTTCCTGGCGGGTGCTGGAAAGACGCAGTTCAATACACTCAGAAACCAGTTGCTGCACGCGAGTACGGATTAAGCCGCGCAGATGCTGGCTATAACAGAAGACTTCCACGCTATCTGGCGGTGCGGCGTCCTGATGCATTTTGCCGAGAATAGTTTTCAGGGCTTCGATCATCGATTGCTCGCCGTTGAAGTGCAGCGTACGCACTTCGTTCCACGAGTTGCGATACAGCAGGTCAACGCTACCTACCAGGCAATTTTGATTCTCGCCAAAGCTGAAGACATCCAGCTTACGGAAATCAAAATGCACCACCTGATTGCGGAACGCAGCTGTCGGGTCATATTCCAGGTTAACGATAATCGCCAGATGGCGGATCTCACACGGGCTGTAGAGCGCCTTCGGTGTCGGTGCAGGTAAGCGCAGCGGGAAATGGTGCGACACGTCGGCGACCATCTCCTGCAACTTAGGCAAATCGACAATGCCGTTACCTTTAATATACAAGCGGGTGCGCGAGGTCAGCAGGCCGTTAAACCATGCCCACGCCACCAGTTTATTCAGGTAACGGTTATATTCCAGCGGCTGATGGCTGATGATCGACTCAATATTTGGCGCGCGGTTATACAGATACCAACCTGAACGGTTAGCCCGGCCCGGCGGCACATAAATAAAGGTCAGATTCGGTTCCGAGAGATCGGGTGAAATCTGCGGGTTTACCAGCGTCACTTTACCCGGTAACGCTTCAAACGCGGCGTACAGTTTACGTGTCAGAACACCGATATCCTGCGGGCTGGCGGAAACGCTAAGGTTATTGCGACGCGCAAAGCGGATCAGATTGCGGTAGCTCTGCATCATCGCGTCGAGCAACTCGTTGTGCGCCTCACGCACCTGATCTATCTTCCAGTTAGCGCGGTTATCAAGCATTGCCAGACGAGAATCGTCCCATTCCCACTCTTTCACCAACTGGCTTAACACTTCACGACGCCAGCCTACGCAGGCGCGTTCACGGCTGAGTTTTTCGCAAACTTTTAAATAGAAGCATCGGCGAACTAAATCCAGACGAGTAAAATCTTCGATCGCCGTCAGATATTCAGTGACGCGCTCCAGCATCATGCAATACGGGTCGAGACCAAACGACACTATTTCGCCGTCGTGCAAACGCTGTTTGATATCTTTCGCCAGCAGACGTGGGTTCGGGTATTCCCAGGAATAGGCTTCCAGCAGCAGTGTTTTCAGCACCGCTTTGTATGGGGAATCGATACTCTTGTAGAGCTGCCAAAGGCTGGCACCAAAGTACTCTTCAGCAGAAAGCGAGCTTAAGCCACCAAGATCCAGCCATTCATTTGGCGTCAACACGCCCTGCGCGTAAAGCGTCATCACATAGTCGTCGTAATGCTCTTCTTCGTCGCACGGCACCATATTCCACAGAATACGCTTACCGGCGAGACGCACGGCGGTACGATAAAATTCGTCAAGCAGCAGTATATGCTGGGTGGAGCCACAATCTTCGCCCCCCAGGCTGCCGCTTTCATTATGACGGAAGCGGTTTTCATCAATCAGGAAGAAGCTGACTTCCACACCCAGCGAGGCGGCCCAGCTTTCCAGCAGACTACATTTACGTTGTAGCAACTGGCGCTCTTCGCTATCGAGCCAGGATTGATGACAGACCCAGATATCCAGGTCAGAGGAACAACTTTGCCCTACGGACGAGGTGCTGCCCATGGTGTATACACCAGTAATTGGAAGCTCACCTTTCGGTGGGTCCTGTACTGACATTCCACGATACAGTTCAAGCTCGTTCAGGTAGTGGCGTTGAGTTTCATCAGGCGTGTAAAGGCAAATGCCTTTGGGAACGTTACCATCAAGGTAACCCGGCATTAGCGGATGGTGATAGTGCAACAATGTCGGCAGTAGACTGTAGACCTGTTGGAATGCAGGCCCCATAGCAGCAAGCGCGCGATCCACACGCAATTGATTTATGGCATCCAGTCTCTGTTTCAGAGTCTCAATATAGAGGTACAAGACGTATCGCCTGATTTGCTACCCGTCATGACTGTGATTCCGCCAACATCAACGGTAACACGCGGCATTCGGGATATTTCGTATGTCAAAGGTAACCGTTACCACTTTTCGCGCCTGGTTTTTTTAGTTTCACGACGAAAAAATGGTCTAAAACGTGATCAATTTAACACCTTGCTGATTGACCGTAAAGAAAGATGCGCTACATACAAGTGTAGCACCGTTTATTCTCTGTAAATTCCTTATTACGAAGGCTCAAAGCGCCTGTCAGGATCCACTGCCAGACCTCATTTTACGGTTTGCGCAGGCGTCTACGTTTCACCACAACACTGACATCGCTCTGGCAAGGATGTTAGGATGGACCACGGATGATAATGACGGTAACAAGCATGTTAGACAATGTTTTAAGAATTGCCACACGCCAAAGCCCACTTGCACTCTGGCAGGCACACTATGTCAAAGACAAGTTGATGGCGAGCCATCCGGGCCTGGTCGTTGAACTGGTACCGATGGTGACGCGCGGCGATGTGATTCTTGATACGCCGCTGGCAAAAGTAGGCGGGAAAGGCTTATTTGTGAAAGAGCTGGAAGTCGCGCTCCTCGAAAATCGCGCCGATATCGCCGTACATTCAATGAAAGATGTGCCGGTTGAATTCCCGCAAGGTCTGGGGCTGGTCACTATTTGCGAGCGTGAAGATCCTCGCGATGCATTTGTGTCCAATAACTATGACAGTCTGGATGCGTTACCGGCAGGCAGTATCGTCGGGACGTCCAGTTTACGTCGCCAGTGCCAACTGGCTGAACGCCGCCCGGATCTGATTATCCGCTCCCTGCGCGGCAACGTCGGCACTCGTCTGAGCAAACTGGATAACGGCGAATATGATGCCATCATTCTTGCCGTAGCCGGACTAAAACGTTTAGGTCTGGAGTCCCGCATTCGCGCCGCGTTGCCACCCGAGATTTCTCTTCCGGCGGTAGGGCAAGGTGCGGTGGGCATTGAATGCCGCCTTGATGATGCACGCACTCGCGAGCTGCTCGCCGCGCTGAATCACCACGAAACTGCACTGCGCGTTACCGCCGAACGCGCCATGAATACCCGTCTCGAAGGCGGATGTCAGGTGCCAATTGGTAGCTACGCCGAGCTTATTGATGGCGAAATCTGGCTGCGTGCGTTGGTTGGCGCGCCGGACGGTTCGCAGATTATTCGCGGTGAACGCCGCGGTGCGCCGCAAGATGCCGAACAAATGGGGATTTCGCTGGCAGAAGAGCTACTGAATAACGGCGCGCGCGAGATCCTCGCTGAAGTCTATAACGGAGACGCCCCGGCATGAGTATCCTGGTCACCCGCCCGTCTCCCGCAGGAGAAGAGTTAGTGAGCCGTCTGCGCACACTGGGGCAGGTGGCCTGGCATTTTCCGCTGATTGAGTTTTCTCCGGGTCGACAATTACCGCAACTTGCTGATCAACTGGCAGCGCTGGGAGAGAGCGATCTGTTGTTTGCCCTCTCGCAACACGCGGTTGCTTTTGCCCAATCACAGCTGCATCAGCAAGATCGTAAATGGCCCCGACTACCTACTTATTTCGCCATTGGACGCACCACCGCGCTGGCACTACATACCGTAAGCGGACAGAAGATTCTCTACCCGCAGGATCGGGAAATCAGCGAAGTCTTGCTACAATTACCTGAATTACAAAATATTGCGGGCAAACGTGCGCTGATATTACGTGGCAATGGCGGTCGTGAGCTAATTAGGGATTCCCTGACGGCGCGCGGTGCTGAGGTCACTTTTTGTGAATGTTATCAACGATGCGCAATCCATTACGATGGTGCAGAAGAAGCGATGCGCTGGCAATCCCGCGAGGTGACGACGGTCGTTGTTACCAGCGGTGAAATGTTGCAGCAACTCTGGTCGCTGATCCCACAATGGTATCGTGAGCACTGGTTACTACGCTGTCGACTATTAGTCGTCAGTGAGCGTTTGGCGAAACTCGCCCGGGAACTGGGCTGGCAAGACATTAAGGTCGCCGATAACGCTGATAACGATGCGCTTTTACGGGCATTACAATAACTCTCATAACAGGAAGCCATAATGACGGAACAAGAAAAAACCTCCGCCGTGGTTGAAGAGACCAGGGAGGCCGTGGACACCACGTCACAACCTGTCGCAACAGAAAAAAAGAGTAAGAACAATACCGCATTGATTCTCAGCGCGGTGGCTATCGCTATTGCTCTGGCGGCGGGCGTCGGTTTGTATGGCTGGGGTAAACAACAGGCCGTCAATCAGACTGCCACCAGCGATGCCCTGGCTAACCAACTTACGGCACTGCAAAAAGCCCAGGAGAGCCAAAAAGCCGAGCTGGAAGGCATTATCAAGCAACAAGCTGTACAGCTTGAGCAGGCGAATCGTCAGCAAGAAACGCTGGCAAAACAGCTGGATGAAGTCCAACAAAAGGTCGCCACCATTTCCGGCAGCGATGCTAAAACCTGGCTGCTGGCCCAGGCCGATTTTCTGGTGAAACTCGCCGGACGGAAGCTGTGGAGCGATCAGGACGTCACGACCGCTGCAGCGTTGCTGAAAAGTGCAGACGCCAGCCTGGCGGATATGAATGACCCGAGTCTGATTACCGTTCGCCGGGCAATTACCGATGATATCGCCAGCCTTTCTGCGGTATCGCAGGTGGATTATGACGGTATCATCCTTAAGCTTAATCAGCTTTCAAATCAGGTAGATAATCTGCGTCTGGCCGATAATGACAGCGATGGTTCGCCGATGGATTCTGACGGTGAAGAGCTTTCCAGTTCCATCAGCGAATGGCGTATCAATCTGCAAAAAAGCTGGCAGAACTTTATGGACAACTTCATTACGATTCGCCGTCGTGATGACACCGCCGTACCGCTGTTAGCGCCAAATCAGGATATCTATCTGCGCGAAAATATTCGCTCTCGCCTGCTGGTCGCAGCACAAGCTGTACCGCGTCACCAGGAAGAGACTTATCGCCAGGCGCTGGAGAACGTCTCCACCTGGGTACGTGCTTACTACGATACTGATGATGCCACCACCAAAGCGTTCCTCGACGAGGTGGACCAGTTAAGCCAGCAAAATATCTCGATGGATCTTCCGGAAACCCTGCAAAGCCAGGCGATGCTGGAAAAATTGATGCAGACCCGCGTGCGTAACCTGCTGGCACAACCGGCAGCAGGGACAACGGAAGCTAAACCTGCACCTGCACCTGCACCTGCACCTGCACCTGCACCTGCACCGCAAGCTGATGCTCCGGCAGCCGCGCCGCAAGGAGAATAACCATGCTAAAAGTGTTATTGCTCTTTGTGTTGCTGATTGCGGGGATCGTGGTTGGCCCGATGATTGCCGGCCATCAGGGTTACGTGCTGATCCAGACCGACAACTACAATATTGAAACTAGCGTCACGGGCCTCGCGATTATTTTGATTCTGGCGATGGTAGTGCTGTTTGCCATTGAGTGGCTACTGCGGCGAATCTTCCGCACAGGCGCGCACACCCGTGGGTGGTTTGTCGGACGTAAGCGTCGCCGTGCACGTAAGCAGACCGAACAGGCGCTGCTGAAACTGGCGGAAGGCGATTATCAGCAAGTTGAAAAGCTGATGGCGAAAAATGCCGATCACGCTGAACAACCGGTGGTGAACTATCTACTGGCAGCCGAAGCCGCGCAACAACGTGGTGATGAAGCACGCGCCAACCAACATCTGGAACGCGCAGCGGAGCTGGCCGGCAATGACACCATTCCGGTAGAAATCACCCGTGTACGTCTGCAACTGGCCCGTAATGAAAACCATGCAGCACGTCACGGCGTGGATAAGCTGCTGGAAGTTACGCCACGCCATCCGGAAGTATTACGTCTGGCGGAACAGGCGTATATCCGCACTGGTGCATGGAGTTCGCTGCTGGATATCATCCCATCAATGGCGAAAGCCCATGTTGGTGATGAAGAACATCGTGCAATGCTGGAACAACAGGCATGGATTGGCCTGATGGATCAGGCGCGTGCCGATAACGGTAGTGAAGGTTTGCGTAACTGGTGGAAAAACCAAAGCCGGAAAACGCGTCATCAGGTGGCCTTGCAGGTGGCAATGGCGGAACATCTTATTGAGTGTGACGATCATGATACTGCCCAGCAAATTATCATCGACGGCCTGAAACGCCAGTATGACGATCGCCTGCTGCTGCCGATCCCGCGTCTGAAAACCAATAACCCGGAACAGCTGGAAAAAGTGCTGCGCCAACAGATCAAAAACGTGGGCGATCGCCCGCTGTTGTGGAGCACACTGGGTCAGTCGCTGATGAAACACGGAGAATGGCAGGAAGCATCGCTCGCCTTCCGCGCAGCGCTGAAACAACGTCCGGACGCCTACGATTACGCATGGCTTGCCGACGCGCTGGACAGACTGCACAAGCCGGAAGAAGCCGCAGCGATGCGTCGCGACGGTTTGATGTTAACGTTGCAGAACAACCCGCCACAGTAGCTCTTTCTCACCCGGAGGCAAGCACCTCCGGGGCCTTTCTGATATATAAAAAAACGCCTGCTCTTATTACGGAGCAGGCGTTAAAACAGGTCTGTATGACAACAAGTGGGTGCTTCACTCAACGTTGTGTCCATGGTGTCTGATGAGGCATAAGCGACATCTGTCAGTGGACGATAAGCACCGTAAACGGCTCTGCGTCATTCCGGAGTTTATGAGGCACTAAGGCGAACATAAGAGATGGAATGAGCATCTACTCTTTTATTATGCCACAGAGAACCGGGAAATAACATCCCTTAACACTTGTTATGAGATAATTCTGTAATCCTCTTTACTTCCTGAGTAATAACTTCCTGAGTGAATATTTCTCCTGCGCACAATTCTACACATATATATAATGAATAATAAAAGTCATTCAATTAATAACATATATATTAATTGCCGTTAAAACTAAAAACAGCATCAATAATCAACGCGATATAACATCACCGCCTTACATATCACCTGCGCCAGAGGTAGGATTGAAAATGCTCTCCTGATTTTTCAATTCATTTTCTGGATAAATAAATAATTTATTTTTATCACTATTATTTATGCAATCATCCTGTCAGGGAGAGGGATCTCAATTATCAATGCTTAATTACGTCATCATTTTGACGACATGAAACCGGAGCATTTTGCATGGAATTTTCGTTTTCACCCAAACTTCTTGTTGTTGCTGTCGCCGCAGCTCTTCCTCTCATAGCCAGCGCAGCAGATACCCCGTCAACCGCCACCGCACGCAAAGGCTTTGCCGGATACGATCACCCAAACCAGTATCTGGTTAAACCGGCGACCACTATTGCCGACAACATGATGCCGGTGATGCAGCATCCTGCACAAGACAAAGAAACCCAGCAGAAACTGGCGGAACTTGAGAAAAAAACCGGTAAGAAACCGAACGTGGTTGTTTTCTTGCTGGATGATGTGGGCTGGATGGACGTTGGCTTTAACGGCGGCGGCGTGGCGGTGGGTAACCCTACACCAGATATCGACGCCGTTGCCAGCCAGGGGCTGATTTTAACTTCGGCGTATTCTCAACCGAGTTCTTCCCCAACCCGCGCCACGATTCTCACCGGACAATACTCCATCCACCACGGCATTCTGATGCCGCCAATGTACGGGCAACCGGGCGGTCTGCAAGGGTTAACCACGCTGCCGCAGTTGCTGCACGATCAGGGCTACATCACCCAGGCTATCGGGAAATGGCATATGGGGGAAAACAAAGAGTCGCAGCCGCAGAACGTTGGCTTTGATGATTTCCGCGGCTTTAACTCGGTGTCCGATATGTATACCGAATGGCGTGATGTTCATGTCAACCCGGAAGTCGCCCTGAGCCCGGCTCGTTCTGAATACATCCAAAAACTGCCGTTCAGCAAAGATGACGTTCATGCCGTGCGCGGTGGTGAACAGGAAGCCATTGCCGACATTACGCCGAAATATATGGAAGACCTGGATCAACGCTGGATGGAATATGGCGTTAAGTTCCTCGACAAGATGGCGAAGAGTGATAAGCCTTTCTTCCTCTATTACGGCACTCGCGGCTGTCACTTCGATAACTACCCGAACGCCAAATATGCGGGTAGCTCTCCGGCGCGCACCTCTTACGGCGACTGCATGGTGGAGATGAACGATATCTTCGCCAATCTGTATAAAGCACTGGAGAAAAACGGTCAGCTTGATAACACGCTGATTGTGTTCACCTCTGATAACGGTCCGGAAGCCGAAGTTCCGCCGCACGGTCGCACGCCGTTCCGCGGTGCGAAAGGTTCTACATGGGAAGGCGGCGTTCGTGTGCCAACCTTCGTTTACTGGAAAGGCATGATCCAACCGCGTAAATCTGACGGCATTGTCGATCTGGCGGATCTCTTCCCTACGGCGCTGGATCTGGCGGGGCATCCTGGGGCGAAAGTAGCGAATTTAGTACCGAAAACCACCTTTATCGATGGTGTGGACCAGACATCTTTCTTCCTGGGAACAAATGGTCAGTCTAACCGTAAGGCCGAGCATTACTTCCTCAACGGTAAACTTTCTGCTGTGCGTATGGATGAGTTCAAGTATCACGTCCTGATTCAGCAACCTTACGCTTATACCCAGAGCGGATATCAGGGTGGATTCACCGGCACAGTAATGCAAACGGCGGGATCGTCGGTGTTTAACCTGTACACCGATCCGCAGGAAAGCGACTCTATCGGCGTGCGCCATATCCCAATGGGTGTACCGCTACAGACCGAAATGCATGCGTATATGGAGATCCTGAAAAAATATCCACCACGCGCGCAGATTAAATCTGATTAAGCCGGCGCTATCGCTGAGATCTACCTTTGCCGGATGCGATGCTGACGCATCCGACAATCAACCGCAGGCGGCCACAAAATGGCTACTTTTTTACTTATTCACCACCAGCAAATGCGCCTGCATAATGTCGCTGGCCGGACGACCGTGCGCCAGCAAATCAACCATTGCTTTAAGATATGGCGGTAGATGGCGGAAATAACGCTGATACCCGGCACACAAATAATTCAGCCCGGGTTTGCCGCTGGCATCGAGCATAAAGCGGTGTTTCGGGCAGCCTCCCCAGCACGCTTTTAACACGTTGCAACTGCGACACTGTGCCGGTAACTGCTTGAATTTATCTTCACCAAATGCCTGCTGTTGCGGGGAATCAATCATTTCTGCAATCATCTGCTGAAGCATATTCCCTAGTCGATACTGCGGATAAACATAGTGATCGCAGGCATAAACGTCACCGTTGTGCTCAACAATCACCGAGCGCCCACAGGTTGGCTGATGATGGCAAACCGCGCCCGGTGCGCCGACAAAATTGGCGAACGCCCATTCGATATTCATTACGAAAATCTTGCCGACGTCGCGCTTAATCCAGTGGTCGAAAATCGCCACCAGAAACTCACCGAACTCTTGCGGGCACACCGACCATTCCGTCAGTTCGCCCTGAATATCGCCGGGAGCATGTAGCTTAAGTCCAGCATGAGCAGCCGTTTCATCAGCCAGGCGCTCGACCACCGGAATAAACTGGATGAACTCAACACCTGCATCACACAGAAAATCATAGACTTGCAAAGGTTGTAACGCACTGGTGCGATTGACGCAGACCAGCACGTTATAGTCGACATGATGTTTTTGCAGGAGCGACAGGGCACGCATCACCAGCTTATGCGTTGGTCTGCCACCTTTGGTCACGCGATATTGATTGTGGATCTCAGCCGGACCATCCAGCGATAACCCTACAAGAAAATGATTTTCTGCCAGAAATGCACACCATTCGTCATCGAGCAGCACGCCGTTAGTCTGGAAGCTATTACTTATCTTCCTGCCAGCACCATATTTCGCCTGTAGCGCCACGGCACGGCGGTAAAAATCCAGCCCGAGTAACGTTGGTTCGCCGCCCTGCCAGGTAAAAGCCACTTCGTTTTGGGTTTCGCTGGCAGCGATATAGTGACGGACATACGCTTCCAGCGTGTCATCGTCCATATGCGTGACTGGCTTTTCGTGGTAAAGGGATTGTTTTTCGAGATAAAAACAGTAGTCACAGTTCAGATTACAATCAGAACCGCTCGGTTTCGCCATCACATGAAAAGCACGCGTTGGAACCTGTTGCTGCATGGTCGCTCCTTGCCTGAAGTCATCCTTCAATAAGTTAAGGGCGAAATCATACCGTGGCGCAATGCGTTATTACGGGCGTTTATTGCGAAGGGAAAGTGACGAAATGCACAGAAAACAAAAAAACCCGCCGAAGCGGGGTTCAAAATTGGTCGGCGAGAGAGGATTCGAACCTCCGACCCACTGGTCCCAAACCAGTTGCGCTACCAAGCTGCGCTACTCGCCGAAATACTGCTTTTTGAATTTTTAGTTCAATTCTTTAAAGTCGTGGTGCGAGGGGGGGGACTTGAACCCCCACGTCCGTAAGGACACTAACACCTGAAGCTAGCGCGTCTACCAATTCCGCCACCTTCGCATTGTCACAACTTCTAATAATGGGGTGGCTAATGGGATTCGAACCCACGACAACTGGAATCACAATCCAGGGCTCTACCAACTGAGCTATAGCCACCACTACAAATCTTGTTACGCGGTATTACTACCACCGCAGCTCAAGCGCCGGGACTAAATGGCGCGCCCGACAGGATTCGAACCTGAGACCTCTGCCTCCGGAGGGCAGCGCTCTATCCAGCTGAGCTACGGGCGCTTAGCGCCGTTGCGGGGGTGGATAATACGGACTTCCCACCCCTCTGTCTAGTCCCTTTTTAAATAAATTGCGCGTTTGGTTACGGTTTGTGCGTTTTGCTGCTTATTCCTCCAGTTTATGCGCTTTACCGTGGCGATTAAGCCCAAAAACTTTATAAATCGCCGTCACCACCAGCATAAAGATGATGCCGACAAACAGCGACATACGCGTATCTTCATTAAAGTACATGCCGATCAAAACGCAAATCAGGAATGCCATTGTTACGTAGTTGGCCCAAGGGAACAGGATTGAGCGGAACGGATGGCTGGCAATTGCCGCTTTGTGTGCACGGCGAAAACGCAGCTGGCTTATCAAAATCACAAACCATGGCACCATACCCGGAAGCACGCTGGCGCTGTAGACGTAGACAAACACACGCTGTGGATTGGGAATGATGTAGTTCAGGCATGAACCAATTAGCAGAATAGCAATAGATACTGCCACACCCGCAACCGGTACGCCGTGACGGGAAACTTTCGCCATTGCCGCCGGTAACTGACGGTTTTTCGCCAGTGCATAGAGCATACGTCCGCAACTGTACATGCCGCTGTTACAGCCAGAGAGCGCAGCCGTCAGCACCACAAAGTTGATAATGCCCGCCGCTGCGGTAATGCCGATTTTGGCGAAAGTCAGTACGAACGGGCTACCGTTGCTGCCTATTTCATTCCACGGGAAGATAGTAACGATAACGAAAATCGCGCCAACGTAGAAAATCAGGATTCGCCACAGCACCTTGCCTACGGCACTGCGCAGCGTCACCTGCGGATTCTTCGCTTCACCGGCAGTAATGCCAATCAGCTCCACGCCCTGGTAGGACGCCACCACAATACACAATGCGGTCAGGAACCCTTTCCAGCCACCAGCAAAGAAACCGCCATGCTCTGTGAGATTGCTAAAACCAATCGACTGCCCGCCATTGCCAAAGCCAAAGAAAATCACGCCCAGGCCAATGACAATCATCACGATAATCGTGGTGACTTTGATCATCGCGAACCAGAACTCGATTTCGCCGTACAACCTCACCGCAGCCAGATTCGCCAACGCCACCAGCGCCACCGCGATCAATGCGGGTATCCACTGCGCCATCTCCGGGAACCAGAACTGGACATAAACGCCAATGGCGGTGATTTCTGAGATCCCCACCGCCATCCACATAAACCAGTAAGACCAGGCGGTGAGATAACCAAAGAACGGGCTCATATAACGATGCGCGTAAACGGCGAACGAACCGGTAACCGGTTCGAGGAACAACATTTCGCCCATTGAACGCATGATGAAAAAGACGAACAGCCCGGCGATGATATAGGCCAACAATACGGATGGCCCGGCCCATTTCAGGGTACTGGCGGCCCCCATAAACAGGCCGACGCCAATGGTGCCCCCCAGGGCGATGAGTTCGATATGTCGAGCTTCCAGCCCACGCTGTAGCTCTGGTTTGTTATCTGCCATAAATCCTCGTGTTGTGTTTGCATGCTTTCCGGTGTTACCGGTTATCGTTATGGGTACATCGAGTGTTGCGAATGTTTTCGTAATTCAGGAGAAATGGCAAATAAAGCATTAAAAATTTGAATGCTTTGTGTAATAAAAAAGCAGACAGGCGACGAAGTGACCACTCCGTCGCTTTACAAAGAGAGGAAAATCAGAGGTTGCCGGTGTAATGCCAGCGTAAATAACGCAGCAAACGAAGCTGACGCTTAATGCGGCTCGGCTGCGAAAGCAGGCGGTAGAGCCACTCCAGCCCCAGCGTTTGCCAGATTTTCGGTGCGCGTTTTACGTGACCGGTGAAAAC
Organism: Escherichia sp. R1; assembly: GCF_003000935.1. Taxonomy (NCBI): domain Bacteria; kingdom Pseudomonadati; phylum Pseudomonadota; class Gammaproteobacteria; order Enterobacterales; family Enterobacteriaceae; genus Escherichia; species Escherichia sp. R1. The sequence goes on along the minus strand of NZ_PSRU01000021.1, from coordinate 32,973 downwards.
ATCGTAGGTCCCGCCAACGCCCATATACAGCGCATCTGGATGCACCAGACGGCAGTCGCGCATGAAGATCTCCTGCTTTGGCGATCCCATCGCAACGGTGACGATTTGCGCTCCGCTGGCATGAATGCGTTCAAACAGCGCCTGACGCTGCTCGGGTTTAAAATAACCATCCTGACTGCCAACGATATTCACATTCCACTGGTTGCGCAGTTTAGCTTCAGTTTGCGCCAGCACTTCAGGTTTACCGCCCACAAGAAATACCGGTGTCCCTTCTTTGCCTGCGCGCGCCATCAGCTCTTCCCAGAGATCGGCCCCAGCAACGCGGGAAACCTGCGCCTGCGGGTACTTTTTACGTACTGAACGTACAACGCTGATGCCATCCGCATATTTAAATTCGGCAGCGTTAATTAACTCCCTGACCTCGGCGTTATCTTCAATGGTCAGCATTTTTTCGGCATTAATGGCAACCAGCGTTCCCTGCTTAAGCTGCCCGTCAGCGAACAGATAATCGAGGGCATGCTGCATATCACGCCAACCAATCAACTGTAAGCCACGCAGCGTATAGGTCGGTGCCGTGGTGTTGTTATTCATTGTTATCCTTCAACCTGCGTCCGGAGCGATGATTTTGTTCGTTTATGAATGAGTCCGGCGCTTTCAAAAAGCCAGTACAACAGTTTTGCGATCATCAGACATGCGCCGAAGACCACGATAAAAAAGACCACGCGTGAGACAAACGAATCCAGCCCTTCACGCGCCAGCACGATCATATTGAAGATCGCCCCGAAGCAGAAACTGTGCAATATCGCAGCCTTATAGCGATTAGTCTCGCGGTTGCCCAGCTCATACAGCCAGTCGAACCATTTGATAATCAGTCCAACCACAATCGCCCCGAGCGGGATGAACAACGCGCCGCCCATAACAACCAGTGAGCCTATAAGCGTAGGCGAGATCGCCAGTCCGGAGTGGTTATTCAGCACTTCCCAGGTAAAGTAGTTGGCGGAGTTCAGCACCATACTCGGGCGACCCGGCCACAGCCAGGAAGGGATAAAGACATAGAAATCGCGGACAATTGGAGCCAGGCCCTGGAAGTCGATGTTGTCGTAGTTCTGCAACAGCAACGCCAGATTCTCCCACGGCGAGAAAGTGTCGCGAGTGAGATAGAGAAACGTATAGAACGCTTCATCGCCGCTCACATTCATTCCATAGCGTTTTAGCGCCAGCCAGAACATGCCCACAATCCCCAGCACGCCCGCCGCCGCCAGCATCCACAACGAAATCCAGCCGCGAATAATGCCAATAAACAGGAAGATAGCGAATGCGATGATGATATTGGCGCGAGTGCCGCCGACAATCATGTAAGTCAACAAGCCAAAGGCAACCGTGCTGACGAGGAAAAACAGCCACGCTTTGCTATCCTGGCGCAGAAAATAAACCACCAGCATCGCCGGGATGAAAAAGTAAAAGAAGCGTTTTAATGCCACGCCGGAGACTTCGCTGGAAAAGATCTGACTGTAAGAATTAAGCCGGAACAGCAAAAAGCCGTTGTGCATGAAGAAGATGCCGACGCTCACCAGAGCGATGCCCATCAGGATCACCCACGTGAGATTGGTCTCCACGCGGTTCATGGTAAACAGCGGACGGCGCGGTGCATCAGCAACGCGTTTGCGTAGACGGGTTTTGTAGGTGACATAGTAAACCGCGTAGAAGCAGCCTGCAGAAAGCAACGCCTGCAACAAGATTTCTGGCGGCGCGACACCAACATCAAAGCGAAATACCAGCACGCTGGTCAGCGGAAAGCCGAAGAAAAAGGTGAGCAAAAACAGCAATGAAAAGAAGACATTGAAGTTAAAGCGCACACGGCGAAACTCAAACCAGGTCAGCGTGGCAATAAACAGCGTGCAGAGCAGCCAGACAACAAACAGGCCACTGAATTGCAGCAGACTCATGCGACCTCCCCGGCGGCAATCGCCAACGCCCGCTGCCAGCCTTGTAGATAGTTAGGGCTAAAGAAGGCAATGGTGTTTTTATCCACCGACGCCAACTGGCGCTGCGCTTCACGCACAATATCCTCGTTGAGATCATCGGTAGTAAACAGTACTGGCAAATGCTGTTCCGTCATATCCTGCCAGAACGGATTTTCCCGGTTAAGCACGCAAGGAATGCCCGCCTGAATCAGTAAGCAAAGCGTACCAATGCCCTGCTGGCGGGCAAAAATAAAGTAACCGAGATCGCACTGGCGAAGTAGCGTCAGATAGGCGTCAAATTCCAGTTTTTCGCTCAGAACTTGTAGGTTTTCTTCGCTGAATAACTCCAGTCCCGCCTGACGAACTTCCTCGATGTACGCTTCGTTATTAGGCGGATATCCCATCGGCACCACCACTTTTACCGTATCGCCAAATTGCTGATGAACGGCGCGCAAGGCAGCAATATGCTCATTGCTGCGGTCACCGGAGTTCCCCACCAGAATGGTCATTTTTCCTTCACGTTGCCGATCGTTCGCCATCGTATTAAGAGAAGGGTCCATCCGCGTCGGGAAGTACAGCAGTTCTCCCCGCACCTTTGGATGCGTTTTGGCAAAAAAGCTCAAATCACCGCGGGTGGCAAATACACAGCCGACTCTCTTTTGCGCCAGGCGACGTAGCGGGTAAAAAAGCTTATATCTCAAGCCACTGGAAAGCTCATACAGGTCTGCTCCCCAGATATGCCAGAAAAACTGGCTGGGCTTAATGCCACCACTCAGCAGAGCCAGCCACAGTTTGGGATTGAACTGACCGTGGAAAAAAAATCGCTGCTGACGGTTAGCTTTTGCTTTCGCGATGACCGCTTCCGCCAGCGATTTTTTCCCAGGGAAAAATTGCACAGAAAGCGCCGGACAGCTATCACTTAAGCCGTCGTCCTTGCCAGCAACCATAAACTCGCGCGCGTGCCCGCTCGTCGCGGCCAGCGCGTCGTTGAAAAACCGCAGAACGGTTCGGTTATGGTGAGGGATATCCGATCCCAGTACGTGAATCAGTACAGTCATGCCCGCCTACGCCAGAGTAAAAACACGCCACAACAAAGAGAAAAATAGACGATATAGGTTGCCATATAGGCCTGTGCTGCGCCCAGTGCGCCATGCGCAGGGATTAGCCAGTGGGCAAATACCATCAATAAAGTGAACTGGCTGATTTCCGCCAGAATATAAAACCGCAGTGACGCTTTGGCGATCACCAGATAACCAAAGACATAAGCGCCCACTTTTAACACATCACCCACCAACTGCCAGGCAAAGAGATCGCGCATAGCGGTAAATTTATTCGACAACAGCAGCCAGATAGCAAAATCACGCAGCAACCAGACGGTAAAACTCGCCGCCGCCACTGCCGGTAAGACGAATTTCAGCGATTTAACCACTTCCCGGGTGATATCGCGCTTTTCCGTTAGCCGCGACAACGTGGGCAGCAAATATACGCTGAACGATGCCGTAATAAATTGCAGGTAGGCATCGGAAATACTGCTCACCCCTTGCCAGATCCCCACTTCATCCCAGCTATACTGCGCCGCCAGCAGTTTACGCATCATGATGTAAGCAACAGGCAAGGTCACCGACGTAATCAACGCCATGAGCGTAAATTTGCTCAACTGCCCTGCCAGACCGTTATCCCAGCTGGGTTTCAGATAGCTTAACGGGATGACACCACGTTTGATCAACATGATAACAGCAGGAATTACCACCAGCGCGGGAATCAGCGCCAGACCCAGCAACGCCCCTTCATAACCGCCCAAACGATAACTGACGTAGTACGCGAGAACGCCAATCAAGCTACCGACAATCAGAGATAACGCATTACCTGCGGCATCGCGAAAGCCTTTCATCAACGCCAGTAACAGGTTGCCCCAGGCAATCCCCATTTGCACCAGCGCCACTAAACGCACCAGCCCCTGATAGTCGGTATTACCAAACAACCCCTGGCTGATTGGCGCAGCTGCCAGCACAAAAACCAGCGCCATTAGCGTAGAGAAGCCAAGTACCATCGCTGATGAAGTGCCGACCACACGGCGCAGCTGTTGGGGATTATCATGATACTGGGCAACGTATTTGGTTACGCCGTTAAAGATGCCTGCCCCGGCAAGCACGCCGAGCACGGTAATCAACTGGCGGAAATTTGCCGCCAGCCCAAGCCCCGCCGGACCAAATGACACTGCCAGCAACTTACCGACCAGTAACCCGGCACCAATCTTGACCAGTGTACTGGCCGCCGTCCACAAGGACGCTTTTGCCAACGACATATCAGGAGAAGTAGTTCAACAAGGTCGCAATTACCGTACGCTGATTGACGGGCGACAGGTTGTAGAACAACGGCAGGCGCAGCAAGCGCTCGCTCTCTTTGGTGGTGTAGCGATCTTCGCCGTGGAACTCACCAAAGCGTTCCCCCGCAGGGCTTGCGTGCAGCGGAATGTAATGGAACACCGCCATGATTTCCGCTTCCTTCAGGAAGCTAATCAACGCGCTCCGGTCATCAATATCCCGCAGCTTGATGTAGAACATATGCGCGTTCTGCACGCAGTCATCCGGAATCGACGGCAGCTCGATACGCCCGGCTTCCGCCAGAGGTGCTAACGCATCGTAGTAGTTTTGCCACAGCGCCAGACGTTGCTGGTTGATGCGTTCGGCTGCTTCCAGTTGCGCCCACAGGTACGCAGCTTGCAGATCGGACATCAAATAGCTGGAGCCAATATCGCGCCAGGTATATTTATCGACCTGACCACGGAAGAACTGGCTGCGGTTTGTGCCTTTTTCACGGATGATCTCGGCTCGTTCGATCAACGCTTTATCGTTAATCAGCGTCGCGCCGCCTTCACCACCCGCCGTGTAGTTTTTGGTTTCATGGAAGCTAAAGCAGCCAATATGACCAATGGTTCCCAGCGCACGCCCTTTGTAAGTGGACATCACGCCCTGAGCGGCATCTTCCACCACAAACAGATTATGCTTTTTCGCCAACGCCATAATGGTGTCCATTTCGCAGGCCACACCCGCGTAATGGACCGGCACGATAACGCGCGTTTTGTCGGTGATCGCCGCTTCAATCAACGTTTCGTCGATGTTCATGGTGTCCGGGCGAACATCCACAAAAACGATTTTTGCGCCACGCAGCACAAAGGCATTGGCGGTGGAGACAAAGGTGTAGCTCGGCATGATCACTTCATCGCCAGGCTGGATATCGAGCAGCAGCGCCGCCATCTCCAGCGAAGCGGTGCAGGATGGCGTCAGTAACACTTTGGCGCTGCCAAAACGTTGCTCCAGCCACTGCTGGCAGCGACGGGTAAAACCGCCATCGCCGCACAGTTTGCCGCTACCCATTGCCGACTGCATATAGTCGAGTTCGGTTCCCACCACCGGCGGTGCGTTAAATGGAATCATGTGATCACCTGTATAACCAGTACGCGGTGCTTTCTACATTCGCACCACTTTGTATATATCGTTTAAGCGCGGCGGTGTTGCCCATCTGGGTCGCCACCCGCAAAGTTATTTTACCGCGAGCATACGCCCAGTTTAGCGCCGTTTGCATAAGCTCAGCACCTGCACCGCGTCCAGCCAGCAGGCCAATTCGCGCATCTGTCGCATTGAGTTCCCGTAAAGAGACATAACCGCGAATATCGCCGGACGCCGCACGTAAAATCAGACATTGATGATCAAAGGTGCCGCGCACGGCATTTTCAATCCACTGTGCATAAAAGCGACCGCTGGCGTCAGGCGCATACCACGGCGCACGAAAACGGCTTTGCGCAAATGCGGCGCTGGCTAACTGACGTAATGCGGGAATATCTGTCTCTTGTGCCACTTCTGCGCCGCTATCACCGACATTGTTCACGGGTAGCGCCAAATCAACTTCACCTTCTACCAGGGAGAATCCCAGCTGTTGCAGGGCATCCAGTTCACCCGTATTTGATGCCGCAATTTTGGCCTGCACCCGTGACCACGGCGCTAACGCGTCTGGCGTCAGGAGCGGTGCTTCAGACGTAATGCGCACGATGGCGCTGTTAACACCAAAGAAGGCGTTTTCCCAGGTTAGTGGCTCAATACTGGCGCGGACGGGCACGAAGTAACTCCAGCAGATATTGGCCGTAGCCAGTTTTCGCCAGCGAGCTGGCGGCGCGCTTCACGCCTTCGTCATCAAGCCAGCCGTTACGCCAGGCGATCTCTTCCAGGCAGGCAATCTTAAAGCCCTGGCGTTTTTCTACTGTCTGCACAAAAGTGCTGGCCTCAATCAGGCTGTCGTGAGTGCCGGTATCCAGCCAGGCAAATCCGCGCCCGAGCAGTTCAACGGTCAGGTTGCCCGCCTCGAGGTACATCTGGTTGATGGAGGTAATCTCCAGTTCACCACGCTCCGACGGCTTCACCTGCTTTGCGTACTCCACGACTTTACTGTCGTAGAAATAAAGCCCGGTCACCGCCCAGTTTGATTTCGGCTGTTTTGGTTTTTCTTCCAGCGAGATAGCGCGGAAATTGTCGTCAAACTCCACCACGCCAAAGCGTTCCGGGTCCATCACCTGATAGCCAAATACCGTCGCCCCTTCCGTGCGCGCCGCAACATGACGCAGCTTCGGACTGAAGCCCTGTCCGAAGAAGATGTTATCGCCCAGCACCAGACAAGAAGGTTCACCGTTGAGGAAGGTTTCACCGATGATAAAGGCCTGCGCCAGACCGTCCGGACTGGGCTGTTCGGCGTATTCCAGCTGGATACCGAACTCACTACCATCGCCCAGCAGGCGCTGGAAATAACCTTTATCTTCCGGCGTAGTGATGATGAGAATTTCGCGGATACCGGCCAACATCAGCACCGACAGCGGATAGTAAATCATTGGCTTATCGTAAATCGGCAACAGTTGCTTCGATACGCCGCGCGTAATCGGATGCAATCGGGTGCCGGAACCGCCCGCCAGGATAATACCTTTCATGTTTGCCTCCGCTGAAAATTAGCCTTTCAGACCTAAACGCTCGCCCTGATAGCTGCCGTCCTGCACCTGCTTACACCAGCTTTCATTAGCCAGATACCACTGCACCGTTTTACGCATTCCACTTTCAAAGGTTTCCTGCGGCAGCCAGCCAAGTTCACGGGCAATTTTCGAAGCATCAATGGCATAACGCAGATCATGCCCCGGACGGTCAGCGACAAAGGTGATCAGGTCACGATAGTGCGCCACGCCGTGCGGCTTATTAGGAGCCAGTTCTTCCAGCAGCTCGCAAATGGTTTCCACAACATCGAGATTCTTACGCTCGTTGTGACCACCAATATTATAGGTTTCACCGACTTTCCCTGTGGTCGCCACGCAATACAGCGCGCGGGCGTGATCTTCAACATACAGCCAGTCACGGATTTGCTGCCCGTTGCCATATACCGGCAGCGGTTTACCCGCCAGCGCGTTGAGGATCATCAGCGGGATCAGTTTTTCCGGAAAGTGGTAAGGACCGTAGTTATTCGAGCAGTTGGTGATAAGCGTCGGCAAACCATAGGTCCGCAGCCAGGCGCGCACCAGATGGTCGCTGCTGGCTTTTGACGCGGAATAAGGGCTGCTCGGCGCATACGGCGTGGTTTCGGTGAAGAAATCATCCGTCGAGTGCAGGTCACCATATACTTCGTCGGTGGAGATATGATGAAAACGGAACGCTGATTTTTTATCTTCCGTCAGCGCAGTCCAGTAAGCCCGCGCCGCTTCAAGCAGTGTATAAGTCCCGACAATGTTGGTTTCAATAAACGCTGCCGGGCCGTCAATAGAACGGTCAACATGGCTTTCGGCTGCCAGATGCATGACACAGTCTGGCTGATACTCAGTGAATACGCGCGCCAGTTCTGCCCGATCGCAGATATCAACTTTCTCAAAGGCAAAGCGCTCGCTTTGCGCGACCGGTGCCAGAGACATCAGGTTTCCGGCGTAGGTCAGCTTATCGACCACCACCACCGCGTCGCTCGTTTCGTTGATGATATAACGCACCAGCGCCGAGCCAATAAACCCGGCACCACCTGTTATCAGAATCTTTCTCATCAGCGCCAGACTCCTTTGGCATCGACGACATACTGCTGATGGACGTTGTCGCCATTGATAACTTTGAACTGACTATGATCGACCAGCATCACCAGCACATCTGCCGTTGCCAGCGCCTCGTCAAGCTGCGCCAGAGTACAAAGCCCGGTCAGTTTCTTCGGCAACTGGTGGATGTTAGGCTCAACAACCAGCGTTTCGCCGCTGTGCCACCGGGCGATCAGTTCAGCGATTTCCATTGCCGGACTTTCGCGCAGGTCATCAATATTCGGTTTAAACGCCAGACCAAAGCAGGCGATTTTCAGTTCACTGACGCGTTTATCGGTAGCAGCCAGACAATCAGCCACCGCCGCTTTCACCTGATCGATAACCCAGAACGGTTTGTGATCGTTCACTTCGCGCGCGGTACGGATAAGCCGCGCCTGCTGGGGGTTCTGTGCCACGATAAACCACGGATCAACAGCGATGCAGTGACCGCCCACGCCAGGGCCTGGCTGAAGAATATTGACGCGAGGGTGACGATTCGCCAGGCGAATCAGTTCCCAGACGTTAATCCCCTGATCGGCACAAATCAGCGACAATTCATTAGCAAAAGCGATATTCACATCGCGGAAGCTGTTTTCGGTGAGCTTACACATTTCTGCCGTCCGCGAGTTAGTGACGACACACTCACCCTCGAGGAAAATTTTGTACAGTTCGCTGGCACGGGCCGAACAAACCGGCGTCATACCACCAATCACGCGATCGTTTTTAATCAGCTCGACCATAACCTGGCCCGGTAATACGCGTTCCGGGCAGTAAGCAATGTTGACGTCCGCCAACTCGCCCACCTGCTGTGGGAAAGTGAGATCTGGACGCATCTCTGCTAACCATTCTGCCATCTTCTCGGTTGACCCCACCGGCGAGGTGGATTCAAGGATCACCAACGCGCCTTTTTTCAACACTGGCGCGATGGAGCGGGCAGCCGATTCGACGTACGTCATATCTGGCTCATGATCGCCTTTAAACGGCGTCGGTACAGCAATCAACCAGGCATCCGCTTCAACTGGCGTCGTGCTCGCTCGTAAAAAACCGCCTTCTACGGCAGTTTTTACTACGCTCGCCAAATCAGGCTCGACGATATGGATTTCGCCACGATTGATGGTATCAACCGCGTGTTGGTTGATATCGACACCAATCACCTGTTTTTGCCTTGAGGCAAACGCAGCTGCTGTAGGCAACCCGATGTAACCCAGTCCGATAACAGAAATGGTCGCAAAACTCATAGTGATATCCGATTATTTTTTAACGCTTCCAGAATGCGAGAGCATGCCTGACCATCACCATACGGGTTATGGGCGCGGCTCATAGCTTGATATTCGTTTTCGTCTTTTAAAAGACGCGTCACTTCCTCGACAATTCGCTGCTTATCCGTGCCGACCAGACGCACCGTACCCGCCGTCACCGCTTCCGGACGCTCAGTGGTATCGCGCATCACCAGCACCGGTTTCCCCAGCGAAGGCGCTTCTTCCTGAATGCCGCCTGAGTCGGTCAAAATCAGCCAGGCGTGGTTCATCAGCCAGACAAACGGTAAATACTCCTGGGGATCGATCAGAATGACATTTTTCACATGCCCCAGAATGCGATTGACCGGCTCTCTGACGTTCGGGTTGAGATGCACCGGATAGACAATCTGGATGTCCTGGTGCGTGGTGGCGATGTCTGCCAGCGCATGGCAGATTTCTTCAAAGCCACGACCGAAGCTCTCACGCCTGTGACCGGTCACCAGAATCATCTTTTTATCGGGGTCGATAAACGGGTAATTTGCCGCCAGTTCTGAACGCAGCGTATCGCTGCTCATCACCTGGTCACGCACCCATAACAGTGCATCAATGACTGTATTACCAGTAATGAAGATTCGGCTATCCGCAACATTTTCACGCAGCAAGTTTTGCCGGGAAGTTTCGGTTGGAGAGAAGTGATACATCGCCAGATGCCCGGTCAATGTACGGTTAGCCTCTTCCGGCCACGGCGAATAGAGATCGCCCGTGCGCAGACCAGCCTCAACGTGACCAACAGGAATACGCTGATAAAACGCCGCCAGGCTGGTTGCCAGCGTCGTCGTAGTATCGCCGTGAACCAGCACGACATCTGGTTTGAACTCGGCAAGAATAGGTTTTAGCCCTTCCAGAATCCGACAGGTTATCTCTGTAAGGCCCTGTCCTGGCTGCATTATGTTGAGATCGTAGTCAGGTACAATGGAAAAGAGTTTCAGCACCTGATCGAGCATCTCCCGATGCTGCGCAGTGACGCAAACTTTAGCCTCAAAAAAAGGATCTTTTGCCAACGCATGCACCAACGGTGCCATCTTGATGGCTTCCGGGCGCGTACCAAATACAGTCAGTACTTTCACATCGATTCTCTTCGAATAAGCGGCGAGCGCCTTTGCGCTCACCGCAGCAGTGTTGCTATTTCGAGCAACGGCGGGTTAATGCGACACCAGCCCCGATCAGTCCCCCGACAATGCCCCACATAATCATCAGGAAGGCACGACGTGGGCTATCGCGTTTTACCGGTTCTTCCGGCGTACGCAAATAGCGATAGGTCTGAAAACGCGGATCCAGGGTTGGACCAACATTCAGGGTGTTTAACATGGCCCGATTCTGATCATAGTCGAGATCAAAGGCCGGACCGACGGCCTGTAAATTTTCCAGTCGAGCCTGGAGCATTGGACGCCCAAGCAGGAACATTTCTGAATCAGGTAATTCCTCGGCAGGCACATCTGTCGCACTGCGCGAAATATTATGCTGCTCAGCAATTTTCAGCGCCTGTTCAATACTGTTCATCCGGCGATCGTAGATGGCTTTCGCCACCTCTTCCTGACGCTTCACCTGAGCTTTCATCTGGATGGTGCGTGCCGCCCATGCGCCTTTCAGCTCATCATTCAGATGGCTGGCTGCACGCTGGCTGGCAAAAGCAACATACTGACGTAACAGGTTATTAGCGTCAGGCGCAGTTTCGGCAATCAGCTTCACGCTGTCATTGACCGCGCGGGTGAAGTCACCGGGAATAAACACGATGTTGTTGATCATTTCATCCAGCAACGCCGCATCTGCTTTGCTGTTGCCCACCATCCGCTGCTTGTAATAGTCGGTTTGCAGCCAGAACTCTCTGCGGGTATCCCACGAGGCCAGTTGCATAACAAACTCTTTATAGGCTTCGTCCATGACCGATGGTTGGTCGGCAGAAGCCATGTTTGAACGGACATCCAGGTTACGCAAAAATTGCTGCTGTGAGTAATATCCCCCCAGCATATTCACCGTTGGACGATCGGTAATCGCCGTCGAGCTCCACTCCTGACGAGCAAAAAAAGTATACGCCAGCGCGATTAACGCAAACGCCAGCCCCATGCCAATAATCCACAGCTTCCCAGCCCACAAGGTACGAAACAACCCACGAATATCCAGTTCATTTTCAGCGTCTTCGGCCGGTTTCCCAGGCATTGGTTGTGTCATCACATCCTCATTTATTTGGTTAAATTGGGGCTGCCACCACGATTTCTACGCAGTCTGCGTTTTACGCGCTTAATAAAGCGAGCAACTTTCCAGGCACGCTTAATGCAATATCCATAGAGGAAGAATGCTAGCAAAAAGAGCACCAGCATGACCCACTCCGGGACAAAATGAGAATATTCTGCCAGCACGCCAATGGAAGCGAGCAGTGCTGCGGCAAGGGTAATCAGCACAAACGCCTGGCGGGAAGTAAACCCGGCACGCATGATCAAATGGTGAATATGCTGACGGTCAGGAGAGAATGGGCTCATGCCTTTACGCAGGCGACGGTACATAATCGCCACCATATCCATTAGCGGAATGGCGATAATCCACAAAGCGGTAACCGGGCTGATGGGATGAGTTTTGCCCTGGGTCGTTTCGAGCAGGATCCAGATCACGGTAAAACCAATCAGCGTACTGCCCGCATCCCCCATAAAGACTTTGTAGCGGCGACCCAGTATACCAAGGTTAAGCATGATGTATGGCAGGATGGCGGCGATCATCGCAAAGCACCAGATTGCGAGACTGGTTTGCCCGTCGAACAACAAAATCATACCGATTGCTGCAAACGAGACGCAGGACAACCCGCCCAGCAAGCCATCAATGCCATCAACCATGTTGAACGCATTAATGGCCGCCCAGACGGCAAATAGCGTCAGGAAGTAACCAAACGGTCCGAGCACCATCTCCCAGGAGCCAAAGATATAACCCAGGCTACTGAGATAAAGTTTGCCGAACACCATCATAACAATGCCAACAGCGGCCTGTATGGTGGCACGGATTTTTACGCTGATATCAAAACGGTCATCCACCGCGCCAATGAAAACAAGCACACCAGCACAAGCGAGATAGAGAGATGCATGCGGAATATAGTAATCAACAATTCCGAACGTGAAGCAAATCCCTGCGTAAACCGAAATCCCCCCAACGAGAGGTATCAATCCCTGGTGACGTTTGCGGAAGTTTGGTTTATCCACTAAACCGACTTTTTTTGCCACCTTACGGGCAAAAAACAGAAACAGTGTCGTGAATAAAAAAATACTGATGAGATCAGTACTCACTGTCAGTAAATTCACAATGCATGCTCTCAGAGAAAATTATTAGCAGAAGTATAACCACGAAGACCTTTATTCAGAAGGGAAAGTCCGTTCCGAACCCACCAGTCCTGTGCAAAAATTAACCACTTGATATGCAAATTGCATAACACACCAGCAAATTCCAGGAATTTTCCTAGCATCGCCAGCGCGGCATTAAGATTACAGATATAAAAGCAAAACGCCACGTAAACACGTGGCGTTTTTGGCATAAGACAAATTTATGAGCGTTTCATCATTTCGAAGAAATCGTCATTGGTCTTGGTCATTGCCAGTTTATTAATGAGGAATTCCATTGCATCGATTTCGCCCATCGGGTGAATGATTTTGCGCAGGATCCACATTTTCTGCAGTTCTTCCTGAGTCGTGAGCAGCTCTTCTTTACGGGTACCGGAACGGTTGTAGTCGATAGCCGGGAAGACGCGTTTTTCAGCGATCTTACGAGAGAGGTGCAGTTCCATATTGCCTGTACCTTTAAACTCTTCGTAGATAACTTCGTCCATTTTAGAACCGGTATCGATAAGCGCCGTCGCGATAATGGTCAGGCTGCCGCCCTCTTCCACGTTACGCGCCGCACCGAAGAAGCGTTTCGGACGATGCAGGGCGTTGGCGTCCACACCACCGGTCAACACTTTACCTGACGCCGGAACAACGGTGTTGTAAGCGCGCGCCAGACGAGTGATGGAGTCGAGCAGAATGATAACGTCTTTCTTGTGCTCAACCAGGCGTTTCGCCTTCTCGATCACCATTTCCGCAACCTGAACGTGGCGAGATGCGGGTTCGTCAAAGGTAGAAGCAACAACTTCACCTTTTACCAGACGCTGCATCTCGGTTACTTCTTCCGGACGTTCGTCGATCAGCAGAACCATCAGCACACAATCCGGGTGGTTGTAAGCAATGCTCTGAGCAATGTTCTGCAGCAGCATGGTTTTACCGGCTTTCGGCGGTGCCACAATCAGACCACGCTGACCACGACCGATAGGTGATGCCAGATCCAGTACGCGAGCGGTTAAATCTTCCGTAGAACCGTTACCACGTTCCATACGCAGACGAGAGTTTGCGTGCAGCGGGGTTAAGTTCTCAAAGAGGATTTTGTTGCGGGCGTTTTCAGGTTTGTCGAAGTTAACTTCGTTAACTTTCAGCAGCGCAAAATAGCGTTCACCTTCTTTCGGCGGGCGAATCTTACCAGAGATGGTATCACCAGTGCGGAGGTTGAAACGGCGGATTTGGCTAGGGGAAACGTAGATGTCATCAGGACCGGCGAGGTAGGAGCTGTCTGCGGAACGGAGGAAACCAAATCCATCCTGCAATATCTCCAGTACGCCATCACCAAAGATATCTTCGCCACTCTTTGCGTGCTGCTTCAGGATGGCAAAAATAATGTCCTGCTTACGCATACGAGCCAGGTTTTCCAGCCCCATATTTTCGCCGAGAGTGATCAGCTCAGAAACCGGCGTATTCTTTAATTCGGTAAGATTCATAGTGGTGTGAGTTCTTAAACTTGGGGTAAATCTCGAACTTAATGTTGTGAATGGTATGGCAGGATCATCCATGCCTGTTTACGGTCATCGACTCATGTCTTTTCGCTGCCTGGTCACAGGAGAGTACGCAGAACTGAAACGACAAAACGGATTGAGTGACGAGCCAGAAATCTGTTCACTTCGCATTTAAGATAAAACGGGAAGCGTTGGAAATTACAAGATTCAAACTTAATAAGGTATGTTTAATACGAAGTCAACACTAAGTTAGCATGACTCACGCCGGGCGTCCAGTTTTTAGCGACGGGGCACCCGAACATGAAATTCCCTTACGCCAGGTTAGCGTCGAGGAACTCTTTCAACTGACCTTTAGACAGTGCGCCCACTTTGGTTGCCGCCACTTCACCGTTTTTGAACAGCAGCAGAGTCGGGATACCACGGATGCCATATTTCGGCGCAGTGCCAGGGTTTTGATCGATGTTCAGTTTTGCAACGGTCAGTTTGCCCTGATATTCGTCAGCGATTTCATCCAGAATCGGGGCGATCATTTTGCACGGACCGCACCACTCTGCCCAGAAATCAACGAGGATCGCCCCGTCCGCTTTGAGTACATCCGTGTCAAAACTGTCGTCAGTCAGGTGAATAATTTTATCGCTCATATATAACTCCACAGGAATAAGCCTGGCGTGTTGGTTTCGTTGTTGGTGTAACATTAACCAACTAAAGGTTGACTTTATTTCACCGGATACGCTTTCGTAAAGCAATAGTAAGCTGATATTCTACCACACTATGAGCAAAACACATTTAACAGAACAGAAGTTTTCCGACTTCGCCCTGCATCCGAAGGTTGTAGAAGCCCTTGAAAAAAAAGGGTTTCATAACTGTACGCCCATTCAGGCACTGGCCCTTCCGCTGACGCTGGCGGGTCGTGACGTAGCCGGGCAGGCGCAAACCGGTACCGGGAAAACGATGGCGTTTCTTACGTCAACGTTTCATTATCTTCTCTCTCATCCCGCGATTGCCGATCGCAAAGTGAATCAACCGCGTGCCTTAATTATGGCACCGACGCGTGAACTTGCCGTGCAGATCCACGCCGACGCGGAACCGCTGGCGGAAGCTACTGGCCTGAAGCTGGGTCTGGCTTACGGTGGTGATGGCTACGACAAACAGCTGAAAGTGCTGGAAAGCGGCGTTGACATTCTGATTGGCACCACGGGTCGTTTAATTGACTACGCCAAGCAGAACCACATTAACCTCGGTGCCATTCAGGTGGTGGTACTGGACGAAGCCGATCGCATGTACGATCTGGGCTTTATTAAAGATATCCGCTGGCTGTTCCGCCGTATGCCGCCTGCAAACCAGCGCCTCAACATGCTGTTCTCCGCCACGCTTTCGTACCGGGTACGTGAACTGGCGTTCGAGCAGATGAACAATGCCGAATATATTGAAGTGGAACCGGAACAGAAAACGGGCCACCGTATTAAAGAAGAGCTTTTCTACCCTTCTAACGAAGAAAAAATGCGTTTGCTGCAAACGCTGATCGAAGAAGAGTGGCCAGACAGAGCGATTATTTTCGCCAACACCAAACACCGTTGTGAAGAGATCTGGGGCCACCTGGCGGCAGATGGTCATCGTGTCGGTTTATTGACAGGCGATGTCGCGCAGAAAAAACGTCTGCGTATTCTTGATGAATTTACCCGTGGGGATCTGGATATTCTGGTTGCCACCGACGTTGCCGCGCGTGGTTTGCACATCCCTGCTGTGACACACGTCTTTAACTACGATTTACCCGATGACTGTGAAGATTACGTTCACCGTATTGGTCGAACAGGTCGCGCTGGCGCAAGTGGTCATTCCATCAGCCTGGCATGTGAAGAGTATGCATTGAATTTGCCTGCTATTGAGACCTATATTGGTCACTCAATTCCGGTAAGTAAATACAATCCGGACGCATTGATGACCGATCTGCCAAAACCGCTGCGCCTCACGCGCCCGCGCACAGGTAATGGTCCGCGTCGTACTGGCGCTCCGCGTAATCGTCGTCGTTCAGGTTAAATAAAAAATGTCATACTCCAAATCATTCAAGCTGTATCAAGATGGCAAGAGAATGAATCCCGATGAGTTTACTGTCGTAAGTGATTCAGGTGAAAGAATGCAGCCAACACAGAGACAGATTGAAGGATGAAGAGTATGGGTTCCACCTCGTCGCTGTATGCAGCCATTGATCTCGGTTCGAATAGTTTTCATATGCTGGTTGTGCGCGAGGTGGCTGGAAGCATCCAGACGCTGACGCGAATAAAACGCAAAGTGCGTCTGGCTGCCGGCCTGAATAGCGAAAATGCCCTGTCTAATGAAGCAATGGAGCGCGGTTGGCAATGTCTGCGCCTGTTTGCTGAACGTCTGCAAGATATCCCTCCCTCGCAAATTCGCGTTGTCGCTACGGCGACATTACGCCTTGCCGTCAATGCGGGTGATTTTATTGCCAAAGCGCAGGAAATCCTCGGTTGTCCGGTACAGGTGATCAGCGGTGAAGAGGAAGCGCGTCTGATTTATCAGGGCGTTGCTCACACCACTGGCGGTGCCGATCAGCGCCTGGTGGTGGATATCGGCGGAGCCAGTACTGAACTGGTAACCGGCACGGGTGCACAAACCACCTCTTTGTTCAGCCTGTCGATGGGCTGCGTTACCTGGCTGGAACGCTATTTTGCCGATCGTAATCTGGGGCAGGAAAATTTTGATGCTGCAGAAAAAGCGGCACGCGAAGTGTTACGTCCGGTTGCCGATGAATTACGGTATCACGGCTGGAAAGTGTGCGTTGGCGCTTCCGGCACCGTGCAGGCGTTACAGGAAATCATGATGGCACAGGGGATGGATGAACGCATTACCCTGGAAAAGTTGCAGCAACTGAAACAACGCGCCATTCATTGCGGTCGGCTGGAAGAGCTAGAGATTGACGGGCTGACGCTGGAACGTGCGTTAGTGTTCCCGAGTGGTCTGGCGATCCTGATAGCCATTTTTACCGAACTGAATATTCAGTGTATGACCCTGGCGGGCGGTGCGCTGCGTGAAGGCCTGGTCTACGGTATGTTGCATCTTACCGTCGAGCAGGATATTCGCAGCCGTACGCTGCGTAATATTCAGCGCCGCTTTATGATCGATATTGATCAGGCACAGCGCGTAGCCAAAGTTGCGGCTAACTTCTTCGATCAGGTGGAAAATGAATGGCATCTTGAAGCAATAAGCCGCGATTTGCTCATCAGCGCCTGTCAGCTTCATGAAATCGGCCTGAGCGTTGACTTCAAACAAGCGCCGCAACACGCTGCTTATCTGGTACGTAATCTGGATCTTCCCGGTTTTACCCCCGCACAGAAAAAACTGCTGGCGACGCTACTGCTCAACCAGACTAATCCGGTCGATCTCTCATCGCTGCATCAGCAAAATGCCGTACCACCGCGCGTCGCAGAACAACTCTGCCGTTTACTCCGCCTGGCTATCATTTTTGCCAGCCGTCGCCGTGACGATCTCGTGCCAGAGATGACATTACAGGCTAACCATGAACTGTTGACCTTGACGCTTCCGCAAGGTTGGCTAACCCAACATCCGCTGGGTAAAGAGATTATTGATCAGGAAAGCCAGTGGCAGAGCTATGTCCACTGGCCGCTGGAAGTGCATTAATGAGTAAGTGCCGGATGCGATGCTGACACATCTTTTCCGGCCTTGATTATTTCCCTCGTTTTGCTGCCATCATCGCTTTCAGATTTGCCAAATGACTTTGCCCTTTCAGCATCCGTTCTTCGGCGCTGACCACTTTGCGCTCCTGTTCCCAAATCAAATCATCCTGCGGCAGCTCCAGCAGGAAGCGGCTCGGCTCCGGGCGCACCAGTTCGCCGTACTGACGGCGTTCTTTACACAGCGTAAAGGTCAATTCCTTCTGGGCGCGGGTAATGCCGACATAGGCCAGCCGCCGCTCCTCATCGATATTATCTTCATCGATACTGCTCTGGTGCGGCAGAAATCCTTCTTCCATACCGACCATGTAAACATAAGGAAACTCCAGTCCTTTTGACGCGTGCAGGGTCATCAGTTGCACCTGATCCAGCTCTTCCTCGCTCTCGCCGCGCTCCATCATGTCGCGCAGAGTAAAGCGCGTCACCACCTGGGTGAGCGTCATCGGCTCATCCAGTTCGCTGCCTTCCAGCATCTCCGTCATCCAGCTAAACAGTTGGTTGACGTTCTTCATGCGCATTTCGGCAGCTTTCGGGCTGGGCGATGTTTCGTACAGCCAGGATTCATAATCCATGCCGTGGATCAGATCGCGCACCGCGGCAATCGGCTCCCGCTCCGCCAGACGCTGGATTTCTGCCAGCCAGTGAGTGAAGCGGGTCAATGCTTCATAACCACGTCCGCTAAGCGTCTGACTCAGGCCCATATCAAAGCTGGCGGTAAACATGCTTTTATTGCGCGTCATCGCCCATTCACCTAGCTTTTTCAGCGTCGCCGGGCCAATCTCTCGCTTCGGCGTGTTAACGATACGCAGAAATGCGCTGTCATCGTCCGGGTTAGTCAGCACGCGCAGATAAGCCAGCAAGTCCTTGATTTCAGGACGAGAGAAAAACGACGTACCGCCAGATATTTTGTACGGGATGCGGTTTTGCATCAGGAATTTTTCAAATACCCGCGACTGATGGTTGCCGCGATAAAGAATGGCGTAATCTTTGTACTGCGTTTTATTGACGAAGTGATGGGCGATCAGCTCGCCGGTGACGCGCTCGGCTTCATGTTCCTCGTTATTCGCGCTTAAAACTTTTAGCTCTGTGCCGTAACCCAGTTCGGAGAACAGACGCTTTTCAAAGACGTGCGGGTTATTGGCGATCAGGATGTTCGCCGCTTTCAAAATACGTCCGGAAGAGCGGTAGTTCTGCTCAAGCTTAATCACCTTCAGCGCCGGAAAATCCTGGCTCAGCAGCACCAGATTCTGCGGACGTGCGCCGCGCCAGGAGTAGATCGACTGGTCGTCATCGCCCACCACGGTAAAGCGCGCGCGGCTGCCCACCAGCAGTTTCACCAGTTCATACTGGCTGGTGTTGGTGTCCTGATACTCATCCACCAGCAGGTAGCGAATTTTGTTCTGCCAGCGCTCGCGGACTTCTTCATTGCGTTGCAGCAGCAACGTTGGCAATAAAATCAGATCATCGAAGTCGAGAACGTTACAGGCTTTCAGGTGTGCATCATACAGCCCATAACAATGGGCAAAAATACGGTCCCGCTCGCCCTTTGCCTCTGCCGCCGCCTGCGCCGGTGTTTTGAGATCGTTCTTCCAGTTGGAGATGGTCGAAATTAGCTGTTGCAGGAGAACTTTGTCATCTTCAATCAGCCCCTCGGTCAACTCTTTAAGCAAAGCAAGCTGATCGGTATCGTCAAACAGCGAAAAGTTAGCCTTCATCCCCAGCGCCGCATACTCGCGTTTGATGATATCCAGCCCCAGCGTGTGGAAGGTGGAAATCATCAGCCCACGCGCCTCTTTGCGCCCCAGCGTCTGCCCGACACGCTCTTTCATCTCGCGTGCCGCCTTATTGGTAAAGGTCACCGCCGCGATATGTCGCGCCTGATAACCGCAACCGCGGATCAGATGGGCGATTTTATTGGTGATAACACGAGTTTTACCGGAACCCGCGCCCGCCAGCACCAGGCAGGGGCCGGTAACGAATTCGACAGCTTGTTGTTGGCCGGGGTTTAGACGCATAGGAAAATCGCTCAATGAAAGTCGGGAGGGGAAAATAACAGCGTGGTAGTATAGCCAGCCTCATCCTTACCACTCAAGGCACGATCATGGCAAAAACAGCAGCAGCACTGCATATCCTTGTAAAAGAAGAGAAACTGGCTCTGGATCTTCTCGAGCAGATCAAGAACGGTGCCGATTTCGGCAAGCTGGCGAAGAAACACTCCATTTGCCCGTCAGGCAAACGCGGCGGTGATTTGGGTGAATTCCGCCAGGGTCAAATGGTTCCGGCGTTCGATAAAGTGGTTTTCTCTTGTCCGGTACTGGAGCCAACCGGCCCGCTGCATACCCAGTTCGGTTACCACATCATTAAGGTGCTGTACCGTAACTAACAGCAAGGCCTTCTCCGGGAGAAGGCCTTGAACTCTGAATCGCTATTAACCCGCAACAGCAATACGTTTCATATCCGTCATATAGCCGCGCAGTTTCTTACCTACCTGCTCAATCGCATGGCTGCGAATCGCTTCATTTACATCACGCAGCTGCGCGTTATCTACCGCACCTTCCGGAATAGCTTTACCCAGGTCGCCCGGTTGCAGCTCTGCCATAAACGGTTTCAGCAGTGGCACACAAGCGTAAGAGAACAGATAGTTACCGTACTCGGCAGTATCGGAGATAACCACGTTCATTTCGTACAGACGCTTACGGGCGATGGTGTTGGCAATCAGCGGCAGTTCGTGCAGTGATTCATAGTAAGCAGATTCTTCGATGATGCCGGAATCAACCATGGTTTCAAACGCCAACTCAACTCCTGCTTTTACCATCGCGATCATCAGTACGCCTTTATCGAAGTACTCCTGTTCGCCGATTTTGCCTTCATACTGCGGCGCGGTTTCGAATGCGGTTTTGCCAGTCTCTTCACGCCAGGTCAGCAGTTTCTTATCGTCGTTGGCCCAGTCAGCCATCATGCCGGAGGAGAATTCGCCGGAGATGATGTCGTCCATATGTTTCTGGAACAGCGGCGCCATGATCTCTTTCAATTGCTCAGAGAGCGCGTAAGCACGCAGTTTCGCCGGGTTAGAAAGACGGTCCATCATCAGGGTGATGCCGCCCTGTTTCAGCGCTTCGGTGATGGTTTCCCAACCGAACTGAATCAGTTTTTCTGCGTATGCCGGATCGGTGCCTTCTTCCACCAGCTTGTCGAAGCACAGCAGAGAACCAGCTTGCAACATACCGCACAGGATGGTTTGCTCGCCCATCAGGTCAGATTTCACTTCCGCAACGAAAGAGGATTCCAGAACGCCCGCACGGTGACCGCCGGTTGCAGCCGCCCATGCTTTAGCGATCGCCATGCCTTCGCCTTTCGGATCGTTTTCCGGGTGAACGGCAATCAGCGTCGGTACGCCGAATCCACGTTTGTACTCTTCACGTACTTCGGTGCCAGGGCATTTCGGCGCAACCATTACGACGGTGATGTCTTTACGGATCTGCTCACCCACTTCTACGATATTGAAACCATGAGAGTAGCCCAGCGCCGCGCCGTCTTTCATCAGCGGCTGAACGGAACGCACTACGTCAGAGTGCTGCTTGTCTGGCGTCAAGTTAACCACCAGATCCGCCTGCGGGATCAGTTCTTCGTAAGTGCCAACTTTGAAGCCGTTTTCGGTCGCTTTACGCCAGGATGCGCGCTTCTCGGCAATCGCTTCTTTACGCAGAGCGTAGGAGATATCGAGACCAGAATCACGCATGTTCAGGCCCTGGTTCAGACCCTGTGCACCACAGCCGACGATGACTACTTTTTTACCCTGAAGGTAGCTCGCGCCATCGGCGAATTCATCGCGCCCCATAAAGCGACATTTGCCCAGCTGTGCCAACTGCTGGCGCAGATTCAGTGTATTGAAGTAGTTAGCCATGGTGATTCCTCGTGATGTTGTGCTTCTTATTGTTCGGTTCGCGTTTGCGAGATTGAATTCACTATATGACAGGAAATTTATTG
The DNA here is from genome assembly GCF_003000935.1 of Escherichia sp. R1. NCBI lineage: Bacteria > Pseudomonadati > Pseudomonadota > Gammaproteobacteria > Enterobacterales > Enterobacteriaceae > Escherichia > Escherichia sp. R1. Next base: position 11,131 of record NZ_PSRU01000021.1, on the reverse strand, counting down.
CGGAAATTGATATATTCACAACGTCACATTGCAATTTCTGCAACGTCAACATTAAGGGCTGCGCCATTGGATTTACGCGATCTGAAAACCTTCCTGCATCTGGCGGAAAGCCGCCATTTTGGCCGCAGCGCGCGGGCAATGCACGTTAGCCCGTCCACGCTCTCTCGGCAGATTCAGCGCCTGGAAGACGATCTCGGTCAGCCGCTGTTTGTGCGCGATAACCGCACGGTAACGCTAACCGAAGCAGGCGAAGAACTGCGCGTTTTCGCCCAGCAAACGCTGTTGCAGTATCAACAGCTGCGCCACACCATCGATCAGCAAGGACCGTCGCTCTCTGGCGAATTACATATCTTCTGCTCGGTGACCGCTGCCTACAGCCATCTGCCGCCGATTCTCGATCGCTTCCGCGCGGAACACCCGTCGGTGGAGATTAAACTCACGACTGGTGATGCGGCAGATGCGATGGAAAAGGTCGTCACTGGCGAAGCGGATCTGGCGATTGCCGGGAAACCGGAGACTCTGCCCGGCGCAGTGGCATTTTCGATGCTGGAGAATCTGGCAGTAGTGCTGATTGCCCCTGCGCTACCCTGCCCGGTGCGTAACCAAGTTTCGGCAGATAAGCCGGACTGGTCTACAGTGCCGTTTATCATGGCCGATCAGGGACCGGTGCGCCGGCGCATTGAACTGTGGTTTCGACGCAACAAAATCAGCAACCCGATGATTTACGCTACGGTCGGCGGGCATGAAGCGATGGTGTCGATGGTAGCGCTCGGCTGTGGCGTAGCCTTGTTGCCGGAAGTGGTGCTGGAAAACAGCCCGGAACCGGTGCGTAACCGCGTGATGATTTTAGAGCGCAGTGATGAAAAAACGCCGTTTGAACTGGGCGTGTGTGTGCAGAAAAAGCGGCTACATGAGCCGCTGATTGAGGCGTTCTGGAAGATTTTGCCGAACCACTAACCCGCCAAAAAGAACCTGAACGCCGGGTTATTGGTTTCGTCGTGGCAATCGTAGCCCAGTTCATTCAGCCGGGTTTCAAAATCCGGTTCATGATCGCCAAGCTCGAACGCCGCCAGTACGCGCCCGTAGTCGGTGCCATGGCTGCGATAGTGGAACAAAGAAATGTTCCAGTGCGTACCCAGCGTGTTGAGGAAGCGCAACAGCGCGCCCGGCGATTCCGGGAATTCGAAGCTGTAGAGGCGTTCCTGCAACGGATGCGACGGACGCCCGCCGACCATATAGCGCACATGCAGCTTCGCCATTTCGTCGTCGGAGAGATCCACTACGCTGTAGCCGCCATCGTTGAGCATCTGCAAAATTTCTTTGCGCTCTTCGAGACCACGGCTCAGGCGCACACCAACAAAAATGCAGGCGTTTTTGGCATCGGCAAAACGGTAGTTGAACTCGGTGACCGAGCGCCCGCCAAGCAGCTGGCAGAACTTCAGGAAGCTGCCCTTCTCTTCCGGGATGGTTACCGCCAGCAACGCTTCACGCTGTTCGCCCAGTTCGCAACGTTCCGAGACGTAGCGCAGGCCGTGAAAGTTCACGTTAGCACCAGAAAGAATATGCGCCAGCCGCTCACCGCGAATGTTGTGCTGGGCGATATATTTTTTCATTCCCGCCAGTGCCAGCGCGCCAGAGGGTTCCGCCACCGCGCGCACATCTTCGAACAGGTCTTTCATCGCCGCACATATGGCATCGCTATCGACGGTGATGATGTCGTCGAGATACTCCTGGCATAAACGGAAGGTTTCGTCGCCGATGCGTTTCACCGCAACACCTTCGGCAAACAGCCCCACGCGTGGCAGATCAACCGGATGACCTGCATCCAGCGCCGCTTTCAGGCAGGCGGAGTCTTCCGCTTCCACGGCAATCACTTTGATTTGCGGCATCAGTTGTTTGATCAGTACCGCCACGCCCGCCGCCAGACCGCCGCCGCCGACTGGCACAAATACGCGGTCGAGATGGGCGTCCTGCTGGAGCAGTTCCAGCGCCAGCGTGCCTTGCCCGGCGATCACCATCGGATGGTCGAACGGCGGCACCCAGGTGAAGCCCTGCAGCTGTGATAGTTCGATCGCTTTCGCTTTTGCTTCATCAAAGTTCGCGCCGTGAAGAAGCACTTCGCCGCCGAAGCCGCGCACCGCGTCGACTTTGATATCGGCGGTGGCGGTTGGCATGACGATCAGTGCCTTCACGCCTAACCGTGCGGAAGAAAACGCGACGCCCTGCGCGTGGTTACCCGCAGAAGCGGTGATCACGCCGTGCGCTTTCTGTTCTTCCGTCAGGCCCGCCATCATGGCATATGCGCCGCGCAGCTTAAAGCTATGAACTGGCTGACGGTCTTCGCGTTTCACCAGAATCACGTTATCGAGACGCGACGAGAGTTTTTCCATTTTTTGTAGCGGCGTAACCTGCGCCGCTTCGTAGACCGGCGCGCGCAGCACCGATCTTAAATATTCGGCGCCTTCCGGGGCGCCGGAGAGAGGTTGTGAGTCTGCCATCATTAACCCCCCAGTTTCGATTTATCACGCACCGCGCCTTTGTCGGCGCTGGTTGCCAGGCTGGCGTAGGCACGCAGCGCAAAGGAAACCTGACGTTCACGATTTTTCGGTGTCCAGGCTTTGTTGCCACGAGCTTCCTGCGCTTCACGACGCGCCGCCAGTTCGGCATCGCTTACCTGTAACTGAATGCCACGGTTCGGAATGTCGATAGCGATCAGGTCACCATCTTCAATCAGGCCAATGCTGCCGCCACTTGCCGCTTCCGGTGAGACGTGGCCGATGGAAAGACCAGAGGTGCCGCCAGAGAAACGACCGTCGGTGATCAGCGCACAGGCTTTACCGAGACCCATTGATTTCAGGAAACTGGTTGGGTAGAGCATTTCCTGCATCCCCGGACCGCCTTTCGGGCCTTCATAGCGAATTACTACCACATCTCCGGCGACAACTTTACCGCCGAGAATCGCTTCTACCGCGTCGTCCTGGCTTTCGTAGACTTTCGCCGGGCCAGTGAATTTGAGGATGCTGTCATCGACGCCTGCGGTTTTAACGATGCAGCCGTTTTCTGCGAAATTACCGTAGAGCACCGCCAGGCCGCCGTCTTTGCTGTAGGCGTGTTCCAGCGAGCGGATACAGCCATTGGAGCGATCGTCGTCCAGCGTATCCCAGCGGCAATCCTGCGAGAATGCCTGTGTAGTACGAATGCCCGCCGGGCCAGCGCGGAACATATTTTTTACCGCATCATCCTGGGTCACGATGATGTCGTATTGTTCCAGCGTTTGCGGCAACGTCAGGCCAAGTACATTTTTCACATCACGGTTCAGTAACCCCGCACGATCCAGCTCGCCGAGAATACCGATAACACCACCAGCACGGTGAACATCTTCCATATGGTATTTTTGGGTGCTCGGCGCAACTTTACACAGCTGCGGTACTTTGCGGGAGAGCTTATCGATATCACTCATGGTGAAGTCGATTTCCGCTTCCTGCGCCGCCGCCAGTAGGTGAAGAACGGTGTTGGTAGAGCCGCCCATCGCGATATCCAGCGTCATGGCGTTTTCAAACGCCGCCTTACTGGCGATGTTACGCGGCAGTGCGCTTTCATCATCCTGTTCGTAGTAACGTTTGGTCAATTCAACAATGCGTTTACCAGCATTGAGGAACAGTTGCTTGCGATCAGCGTGGGTTGCCAGCAGCGAGCCGTTGCCCGGCTGCGACAGGCCCAGCGCTTCGGTCAGGCAGTTCATTGAGTTAGCAGTAAACATCCCGGAGCAGGAACCGCAGGTTGGGCAGGCGGATCGTTCAACCTGAGCGCTCTGGGAGTCAGAAACTTTCGGGTCTGCGCCCTGGATCATCGCATCAACCAGATCGAGCTTAATGATCTGATCGGACAGTTTGGTTTTCCCGGCCTCCATCGGGCCGCCGGAAACAAAGATCACCGGAATATTCAGGCGCAGGGAAGCCATCAGCATCCCCGGGGTGATTTTGTCGCAGTTAGAGATGCAGACCATGGCGTCGGCGCAGTGGGCGTTGACCATATATTCAACGGAATCAGCGATCAGTTCGCGAGATGGCAGTGAATAAAGCATGCCCCCGTGGCCCATAGCGATCCCATCATCCACCGCAATGGTGTTGAACTCTTTGGCAACGCCGCCAGCCGCTTCAATTTGTTCGGCAACCAGTTTACCGAGATCGCGTAGATGGACGTGACCCGGTACAAATTGGGTGAACGAGTTCACAACCGCGATAATCGGCTTACCGAAATCGGCGTCGGTCATTCCGGTGGCGCGCCACAGCGCACGAGCACCCGCCATATTACGACCATGAGTGGTGGTGGCGGAACGGTACTTAGGCATACTTTATTTACTCCCAGTGTCTGTCTCGTAAATGGGACGGTGCGTGCCGTCCCATTTTTTGTATTTATTGATTAACTTGATCTAACCAGCCCCATTTATCTTCGGTTTCGCCAGTGAAGAGGCCGAAGAAGGCTTGCTGAATGCGTTTGGTAACCGGGCCGCAACGGCCTTCACCAACCTGAATACCATCTACACTGCGCACTGGCGTGATTTCTGCCGCCGTACCGGACATAAAGACTTCATCCGCCAGGTACAGGGATTCGCGCGACAGCACCTGTTCACGCACTTCAATTCCCAGCTCTTTCGCCAGTTTGATGATGGCATCACGGGTAATACCCGGCAGCGCGGAGGAGGTGAACGGTGGAGTGAACAGCACACCGTCTTTCACTTCAAACAGGTTTTCTCCTGCGCCTTCAGAGATATAACCATTCACATCCAGCGCGATACCTTCCTGATAACCGTGGCGGCGCGCTTCGCTACCCACCAACAGGGAAGAGAGGTAGTTACCTCCAGCTTTCGCTGCGGTTGGGATGGTGTTTGGTGCAGCACGGTTCCAGGAGGAAACCATCGCATCGATCCCCTGCTCCAGCGCTTCTGCGCCCAGATACGCCCCCCACGGGAAAGCGGCGATAATCACATCGGTTGAGTATCCCGCTGGCGGGTTTACGCCCATGCCAACATCACCGACGAAAATCAGCGGACGGATATAGGCGCTGGTGAGATTGTTTTTGCGGATCACGTCGCGACAAGCTTCCATCAGCTCATCAATGCTCTGCGAAACCGGGAAACGATAGATTTTGGCGGAGTCATGCAGACGCTGCATATGCTCACGATGGCGGAATACAACCGGTCCTTTGTGCGAGTCGTAGCAACGGATGCCTTCAAAAACCGAGGTGCCATAGTGCAGCGCGTGCGACATCACATGCACCTTCGCGTCTTCCCAGCGAACCATCTCCCCATTGAACCAAATGTAATCAGCTTTCTTCGTGGTCATTTTTATATTCCTTTTGCGCTCAGGCGCGGATTTGTTGTGATGTGGTTGTGCTCTGGCAGATGGCAACGTGTGCGACGTCCACCAGTTTATTTAACTGACTAAACAGTAAGTCGACCGACCGTGGGCTGGCAACGGTCAATTCGATATTTATATTTTGTGCATCGCTGGCGGCGGCCATATTCATTGAGCAGACGTGGAAACCACGATGACGCACCACGCGTAAAACACGTTCTAAGGTTTCCGGATTGAAGCGAGCCGATACATTGACCTGATGTTGCATCATGATAATTTCTCCAACATTTCTGAATTACTGGCACCTGGCGGCACCAGCGGCCAGACGTTCTCAAGTTCGTCGATTGAGACATGAAGCAGGTATGGCCCATCACTGTTCAGCATGGTGTCGAGTGCCGCTTCAACCTGGTCTTTATGGGTGATGTGTTGGCCAGGGATGCCGAAGGCGCTGGCTAACATGAGGAAATCGGGGTTATCGGTAAGGGTTGTTTCGCTGTATCGTTCCTGGAAAAACAGTTGCTGCCATTGTCGAACCATCCCTAACCGTTGGTTATCGAGTAAGACGATTTTCAACGGTAACTGCTTGCGTTTTACGGTGCCCAGCTCTTGCACATTCATCATGAAAGAGCCGTCACCGGAGATACAGACGACGGTATCGTTCGGTCGCGCGACTTGTGCGCCAACCGCCGCCGGTAAACCAAAACCCATGGTGCCTAAGCCGCTGGAGGTGATGAAATTTTCCGGGCGAGTGTGGGCGATGTGCTGCGCAGCCCACATCTGGTGCTGCCCCACATCTGTGGTCACGACGCAATCCGCAGGTTTTCGATCCGACAGTTGTTTTAACAACAACGGCGCGTAGATAGCGTCACCGGGATGGTCGTAACGCCAGGTATGTTCATCACGCAGCTGCGCGCAGTATTGCTGCCAGTCATTGATATTTAACGGCTGCTGTAATGCTGGTAACAGAGCATTTAAATCACCCTGTAATGCCACATGTGCCTGACGCAGCTTGTTCATTTCTGCCGGGTCGATATCCATATGGATAACGCTGGCGTGTGGTGCGAAGGTGTTCAGTTTGCCAGTCACCCGGTCATCAAAACGTGCACCCACGGCGATCAGTAGATCGCACTCCTGCACTGCGAAGTTCGCCGCTTTGGTGCCGTGCATCCCCAGCATGCCCAGATAGTACGGATAATCTGCTTCTACTGCGCCCAGCCCTTTCAACGTACAGGTGGCAGGCATTTTTGTGGCAGCGAGAAATTCACGCAAAGCCGAAACTGCCTGCGCCATGCCCACGCCACCGCCAACGTACAGCATCGGTTTTTGCGCTTTTGCCAGCATCTGACGCGCTTGCTCGACTTCGGCATGTGGGAAAGTCACTTCGTTTTCAACAGTGGTGAACCACGGTTCCAGATCGCCGCTGGCTAACTGGATATCTTTTGGAATATCGACCAAAACCGGACCAGGACGACCAGAGCTGGCGACGTCAAACGCTTCGGCCATGATACGCGGTAACTCTTCCAGTGATTGCACCAGGAAACTGTGCTTGGTGCAGGCTAACGACAACCCCAGAATATCCACCTCCTGAAATGCGTCAGTGCCGATAAACGGTGCGGATACCTGACCGGTGATAGCAACAACGGGGATGGAATCTAACAGCGCGTCCGCAAGCCCGGTTATCAGGTTGGTTGCACCTGGACCAGACGTGGCGATGCAAACGCCAGTTTTGCCGGTAGCACGGGCATAACCGATAGCCGCCATTGCTGCACCTTGCTCGTGTCGGCACAGCAAGTGTTCCACGCCACCGTCATACAATGCATCGTAAACCGGCATAATTGCGCCACCCGGATAACCGAAAACGGTGTTCACACCCTGTGCCCGCAACGCATGTACCACCCACTGTGCGCCATTCATAGTTAGTTCCCCGTCCTGAATCTTGAGAAACAGAATTTTGTGCTGTTATTCATTGTCTGCTCCTCAGTTATGTTTTTAAGGTCAAAAAAAACCCCCGGACCTTTCGGTGCGGGGGTCTTAGTTCGTTAAGGCTTGATCTCTAAGCCTTTCCTCGTCCAAGTGCAGCCCCGCACGGTGGGATAATAATCACCACCATGCTAATCACGACCAGGCTAATCACTCGTAGAAGGGCTGTCATTTTGTCTTTTCTTGCATCTTGTTCGAAGGAATGCCTAAAGAGTTACCATAGATTTTGCGAATAGCACAAGATATTTTTTGGCCGATTTTTATGATGTCTTTAATAATCTCAAGAGAAATTGTTGTTTTTTAAAAAGAAAATAGTGAGTGAAAAAAATTCAATTTCAGTATGAATGTTGTTCCCTTCCTCGTAGTTCATCCTTTGCCCGCTGCATTTTTGCGAGCATCATTCCACCGCCAGAACAACTCAACTTCACTTGCACAAATAAACAGGAATCAGCCACTAAAATTCACGAATTAGCGGGCTACAGCAGCGATATCTTATGCACATAATGGTGACTCAAGGAGGGCTTATGTCACTGTCAATTGTTCATACCCGCGCAGCCCTGGGAGTAAATGCGCCCCCAATCACTGTTGAGGTACATATCAGTAAAGGTCTACCAGGCTTAACGATGGTGGGCTTACCAGAAACAACGGTAAAAGAAGCTCGCGATCGCGTGCGCAGCGCCATTATCAATAGCGGATATGAATATCCGGCGAAAAAAATCACCATCAACCTTGCTCCAGCCGATCTGCCAAAAGAAGGGGGACGATATGATTTGCCTATCGCTATTGCGTTACTGGCGGCCTCAGAACAGCTTACAGCCAATAAGTTAGATGAATATGAATTAGTCGGAGAACTGGCGCTTACAGGCGCTCTGCGTGGCGTTCCCGGCGCAATCTCCAGTGCAACTGAAGCTATTAAGTCGGGCAGAAAAATTATCGTCGCGAAAGATAACGAAGATGAAGTGGGGCTAATTAACGGTGAAGGATGCCTGATAGCCGATCATCTGCAGGCTGTCTGCGCGTTTCTGGAAGGTAAGCACGCTCTCGAACACCCGAAACCAACTAATGCAGTATCCCGGGCGCTACAACATGATCTCAGTGATGTTGTCGGTCAGGAGCAAGGAAAGCGAGGACTGGAAATTACCGCCGCTGGCGGGCACAACCTTTTACTGATTGGACCGCCGGGAACAGGTAAAACAATGCTCGCCAGCCGTATTAATGGCCTTTTGCCAGATTTAAGCAATGAAGAGGCACTGGAGAGCGCTGCGATATTAAGTCTGGTAAATGCTGAATCAGTACAAAAACAATGGCGGCATCGCCCGTTCCGCTCACCTCATCACAGTGCGTCGTTAACTGCGATGGTGGGCGGTGGTGCAATTCCAGGGCCAGGTGAAATTTCGCTGGCGCATAACGGCGTGCTTTTTCTTGATGAGCTACCTGAATTTGAACGGCGTACACTGGATGCCTTGCGAGAGCCGATTGAATCCGGGCAGATCCATCTTTCACGCACACGAGCAAAAATAACCTATCCAGCCCGTTTCCAGCTTGTCGCGGCAATGAATCCCAGCCCTACCGGACATTATCAGGGAAACCATAACCGCTGCACACCAGAACAGACATTACGTTATCTCAACCGGCTCTCGGGGCCCTTTCTCGACCGCTTCGATCTCTCACTGGAGATCCCATTACCGCCCCCCGGCATTTTGAGTAAAACGGTAGTGCCGGGAGAAAACAGCACCACCGTTAAACAACGTGTAATGGCCGCCAGAGAGCGCCAATTTAAGCGGCAGAATAAACTGAACGCCTGGCTGGATAATCCGGAAATACGCCAATTCTGCAAGCTTGAAAGCGAAGATGCGCAGTGGCTGGAAGAAACGCTGATCCATCTGGGGTTATCGATTCGTGCCTGGCAGCGGTTATTGAAAGTTGCACGAACCATTGCTGATATTGATCAGTCTGACATTATCACACGTCAGCATTTGCAGGAGGCAGTTAGCTATCGTGCGATTGACCGTTTGCTCATCCATCTGCAAAAACTACTGACATAAAAAAAGGGCATTTCGCCCTTTTTATTAATCGTCAGAATCGGTGTAGTCTTCAGCACCTTCAACCTGCGGTTTACCGCCGGAAAGGGTGTGAAAACGTTTTGGACGCTTGATACGCGTCATATACTTGGACCACACGCGTTCTGCTTCTGTCACTGGTTCACGTTCGCCACGGCATACTGCTACGAAGAGTTTCTCTTCCTCGGTAACCGGCTCGCGTTTGCCAAGATCCAACTCATTGAAGGCATAACCATGACGCTCAAGCAGTTGTGCCTCTTTGATGGTGAAGTCACCATGACGAGAGAATCCACGTGGATAATGTTTATTGTCGAAATATCGATTAGTCGTCGTAAAGCTTTCCGCCATCCTGCACGCTCCTAATTCTTTGACCGAGCTAGTTATGGCGCGGAGTATTAGTTACGCTTGACAGAGTGTAAAACAAAACATTTAAATCATAACGACAAATAATTTTGCGGAGAGCACTGTGGATACGGAATTGTTAAAAACTTTCCTGGAAGTTAGCCGAACGCGTCACTTTGGTCGAGCGGCTGAATCGCTCTATCTGACCCAATCAGCCGTGAGCTTTCGAATCAGACAACTGGAAAATCAACTGGGTGTGAATCTTTTCACCCGCCACAGAAACAATATCCGTTTAACCGCTGCCGGAGAAAAGCTTCTTCCTTATGCAGAAACGCTCATGAGCACCTGGCAGGCCGCCCGCAAGGAGGTGGCGCATACCTCACGACATAATGAGTTTTCTATCGGTGCCAGCGCCTCGCTGTGGGAGTGTATGCTTAATCAGTGGCTGGGACGTTTGTATCAAAATCAGGATGTCCATACAGGCTTACAGTTCGAAGCGCGAATTGCCCAACGGCAGTCTCTGGTAAAACAGTTACATGAACGCCAGCTTGATCTTCTTATTACAACTGAAGCCCCCAAAATGGACGAATTTTGTAGTCAGTTGCTGGGGTATTTCACTTTAGCGCTTTATACCAGTGCCCCTTCTAAACTAAAGGGAGATCTTAACTATCTGCGACTAGAGTGGGGGCCAGATTTTCAACAGCATGAGGCAGGTTTGATCGGTGCTGACGAAGTTCCCATTCTGACAACCAGTTCTGCTGAACTGGCACAGCAACAGATTGCGATGCTTAATGGTTGCACCTGGCTACCCGTCAGTTGGGCACGTAAAAAAGGCGGCCTGCATACCGTTGTCGATAGCACAACACTTTCGCGGCCGCTTTATGCCATATGGCTACAAAATAGCGATAAAAATGCGTTGATTCGCGATCTATTGAAAATTAACGTGCTGGATGAAGTGTATTAATCTGAATGGCTGGCAAGGATGCCGGTAGAAGGATTTACTTCGGAGAGGGTTATTTCAGATAAAAAAAATCCTTAGCTTTCGCTAAGGATGATTTCTGGCAGGGGCGGAGAGACTCGAACTCCCAACACCCGGTTTTGGAGACCGGTGCTCTACCAATTGAACTACGCCCCTAATTAGGGTGGCGGAACGGACGGGACTCGAACCCGCGACCCCCTGCGTGACAGGCAGGTATTCTAACCGACTGAACTACCGCTCCACCGAATTCTTTTACAACCACCGGTTTATAACCGGCTTACTGCTAAATTTGATGCCTGGCAGTTCCCTACTCTCGCATGGGGAGACCCCACACTACCATCGGCGCTACGGCGTTTCACTTCTGAGTTCGGCATGGGGTCAGGTGGGACCACCGCGCTAAGGCCGCCAGGCAA
>NZ_PSRU01000020.1:0-113716 GCF_003000935.1 Escherichia sp. R1 | reverse complement strand
GCTTTCGCGTTACGCTCAATCTAAATTAACTTTTCTATATTTTTCCGCCTTTCCTGTTCCTCCTGGCGCAATAGCCTTACATCATCTGCCAGTCTGGTTTCTCTTTTCGCCACAGAGAGCATCCAGTTCAATCGACAATTTTTCCAACTGCTCTTGATGCTTCTTGTATTCCTGATATGCGTGCCAAGACTGACCTTTGCGCACACTATCAGTGATATCAGTAATCTGTTCTGGTGTTAGCGTGGTCAGTGGCTGTGATGGGAAAATAAGCACTTTCCCGGAATCCCAATCAAAACCAGCGTGAATTGACTGAACCTCAACTGAAGGTGTTGAACCAATGCTGCCAGGCGAATGAACAACGATTGTTACATCCATATCGCGACGATGGCTGTGGTTGTTGGACAAAATACGATTCACCAACTCAGAAAATTTGGAAAATTTCATGCTGATTCCCCTTTCTCTGCTCTCTCCTGTCGGAACATCACTATCATCAGGTCGCCTTTTGTCGCTATCCTGGCTGTTGTACCTGGTTCAATGCGGCTAAGCTCAAATGCGTCATAGAACGCTTCTAATGCCTTCTGGCGTAGTTCCTGTTTGCGCCGTTTTTTCCACTGTTTTAGGAAAATGGAACCCAGCCATCGCCATGTACGGGACATGATGTAAAGCCAACCGAGAAGTGCCAGACCGGTATTTAGGAGCGTATCGATCGTTATTGTCGTGTCGATATTCACTGGCTGCTTCCTTTGCGAATCTGTTCCGCCCATTCTTCAAGGGATTTCTCCGCATATTCACCAGACAGGCCATCAATCGGATGCGCTTCATTAGCCAACTCTTCTTTCGCTGACAAAATCATGCGTGTAACGTCGAAAACTTCACGCAAAGACTTATTGATAAATCCGTGATTGAACGCAGCAGCAAGACGGCTGGCGGTATAGTTAATCCCCTCGTTGCGTGCCTCCGCACGTATTTCAGCCAGGAAAGCATCGGTGGCTGACATATTTCCTGTTGCCTTCATGGCCTTCAAAATAACCAGAACGTCATCTTGCCCAACCAACTCGGAGATAATCTCAGTGTTGTCGCCAACAACCTCACAGAATGCCTGAACAGCTTTACGAGCAAGTGCATTCTCCGCCGCCAGCGCATTAGCACGCACCAGTTGCACTTCCAGTTGCGTTGCCAAATCGCTGATCAGCTTTGCCACACTGCGCATATCAACGGCACCACATTCTGCTTTCAGTTCCGAAGCCATCTCATGCCCGGCGGCAACTAACCCTTTGATATTACTTTCCATCTTTACCCTCGCTTATCCACATAACTTATTGATTACATTGATAACTAAAAAGATCGTCGATTCAGAACTCTTCGATTTTCCATCCGCCACCTGCTTTCTTTGGCTTAACAGTTACCCCGATGATTCGGAACGGATATTGATCTGCGGCGACTTTGGTTTTCACCCTGGCGTCGTCGGTCCAGAAACCTTTCACTTCGTGCAGTTCCATCTCTCCGGTGGCGAGCATCACAGCGAAATCTGGCGTATAGAACGTGTTATCAGCTAACCGCAGCTTGATACCCTCGAATCGATACCAGGCGATTTCCCCTGCACGTTTACGCAGCTCAAGGTGCTGGCAATACACAGATTCTGTTTTGTTCATCTGGCCTGTTTTGAGTCGACCAAGAGCCTGTATCTGTTTTCTCATGATTTACCCCTGAGGTAATTAAAAACCACATAAGACACGAAATCAATAGAGTTTAGAATATTTTATTACCCAACAGGTAATTATCAAGACGTAAAAAAATGCGCTATCGCGCTGGTATTACTTGATAAATCCTGCCGCCTTTCCCCGCCTGTATTCCTCCATCAGCCACTGCGCCGGTGTTATTCCCCCCAGGGTGGCGGCGTTAGGCATACACCCGAAACTTCGCCCTGGTGGATGGTAAACGTCTCTCCCTGTGTCCGGAGGTGTACTCATGGGTTCTGGCTTTGCCTGTATGCTGATCACCGGATCGGGTATCTGCTGTCCGGAAGCCACCTTTTTCGCCCAATCATCGAGCAGCCTGCGCGCGTGTTTCTCAACCTCAATCTCGCTAAGCTGGCGCTGATACATTGCACGGCGGGTATCACATACGACCCAGTACATAACCGGATGTCGCCACGGGAATCTTTCGGGACCACCAGGATATAAACTTTTTTCCTTGCTGTACCGGTGAAACTCCGCCATCACATCGTCAATGGTGACGCCAAGAACCATCTTGCTGTCTTTGCACCACTTGATGAATTGCCCAGGCGACGGCCAGAACGGAGATTCACTGGCGCGGGCGTGGCGCATACCAGCGTTAACCTGTTCCATTGTTGTGATCCCATTCTCCAGAAACGCAAGCATCCATTGCTTACGGAATTCATTAAGTTTGTTCTGCTCCCTTATGGTCGAAACGCTTGCAGGAAATGCAGCCTGTAACTGGACAAATAGTTCATTGAAAATTCTAGCAACCTGCTCCTTTTTGCCATTGCTGTCACGCCGCTCTTCATGCACAGCAACACCATGCTCACGTAAGCGATCGTACTCATTGAGAAGTTCTGGAGTTGATTTCATCCCACACCCCTTCTATCCAGTCAGTGTTATTCCAGTCAAGCTCATCGCTTTTCCCGGCGTTTTTTGATTTTCCCCTGATATGATTTACGTGCCTGGCGAATTTTTGTTCCCACTGAACCTGCGTGAACACTTTGCCCTCAGCCATCCAGTAATCCCGGAATGCAGCAAGTTCAGCAGGTGTAAATTCCGGTTCCGGCAGGGCCGTTCCCCACAGCGCAGCACGCCGTCGAAAATCCGGCGACGGATGCCAGCCATCGGTCATCGGAAATTTCCCGATGGGTTCACTCAGGCCATCCAGAAATTCAGGTTCAGCCACCTGCAACGGCATACCGTTCGCTTCACTGGTCGGAGCACCCTCGCGCACGTGCGCTATGTGTGGGGTTTTATATATATCTTCCTCTTCCTCTTCCTCTGGTAACTCCTTTTGTAACGCTGTTGGCGTTACTTTTTGCGTTACTCGTTTTCGATGCTCTGCCACTCTTCTATTCGTAAGTGCACGTTTTTTCGATGATTCTCCATTATGTCGCTCAAAGTTTGGAAGAATTAGTTTGCCGTCATGATAAGCAAGCCATCCGACGCTAATGAGGGCGTCAGCAAATCCTGTAATAAAAGCGAGTCTATCAAGTACTCCTTTTGTAACGCTGCCAGCGTTACCGTCTATTGTTTGCTGGTCAGCCCATGCCCATATACGAACCAGCTTTCCAAGAACAGCATCTGGATCAATACCCAGAATTTCTGCTATCTGAAAAATTTCAGGTTTATCAGGAGTGATAACTTCAACCTTAATCCAGCTGCTTGCCATAGGTTTCCCCTCTTGCACTCTTTAGTGCACAAGCAAATTCATTACGATGGCGGTTGGCGCTATTCATTGCACATTCAACACATGTTCCGTTCAGAACATACCTTTCAGAGAGATGGCCGTGACGGCACCGCTTTCCTGTGAAATAGCGATTTAACCCGGCTTTTGCGGCCTCCATTCTGGTTACTATCTTCAATTTTTCCGCCCCTTTTTGTTATTGATATTGGCTATTTTGCACAATTGGAAAATTTGATCAACCAGATTTGGTTTTTTATTACCTTTGAGGTACGAATAGATATGAAAAGACCGCCGGGTGGCGGTCTACAGAGGGTTGTAGCTGGATATCATGAGTAGAAGAAGTATGCCAGTTCTGCTTTTGAGCGCAGCCATTGTCTTGTTTTACAGGCTTTAAAAAGCCCATTCATCAATACTTTACCTGGCATTTTGCGCTTACCTGTTAAGTGAGTCTGGATATAGTGACTCGTCGTTCCGGCTTCCTGTGCGAAGGCTTCACGCTCATCCGGAGTAAGTGCAAGCCAGTGCTTTTTGAAATCGAAATGTCCGTTATCGCTCATAGCTATTGCCTGATATTTATTTCAGATAATAAATATTCACCCATAAGGTAACAAAAATCAAGGATAGTTACCCATGAGGTGCATTTACCTGTTGGGTAATATTGCTTTAAATTGAATCATCTACTGATTCATATATGAGGCGATTTTCCAGAAAATGAAAAGTATCCAGGACGTCCGCAGGCAAAATCTCAACGACTTGATCGACCGTGAATTCAATGGTGTTCAGACGCGGATGGCAGAAAAACTTGGAACTCAGGCAAATCTGGTAAACCGCTGGGCTCTTGGCAAGAAGGTTATCGGCGACCAGGTTGCGCGAAAAATTGAAGCTGCCGCCAATAAACCACGTAACTGGCTTGATATCGATCGCTCGCTTTCTCAGGAAGGTTTTCAGCCTGTCGGCCCAAGCGACATTGGTCAGCTGGCGGCTCACAACCTGGAACGCTGGATGAGCGAAAGCCGCGACCTTTCAACTCAGGGAAAACTTCACCGCGCATCCGGCGTCGCCCAGGTGACAATCAGCCGCCTGTTAAACAATGAGGTCAGTGTTTCCATTTCCACCCTGGAGAATGTTGCATCAGCATTCGGGCGTCACGGCTATGAATTACTGATTCACCCGCACGACCCTGCGACCATCAACTATGACCGCTCGCGCTACGCATTGTTACCCGAAACCGAGAAAGCAAAGATCGAAAGTTACATTGAATTTGTCATCAACCAGAACGAAAAAAACAAACAATAAAATCATATTTTTCAGTAAGTAAGCCGCCTTCTGGCGGCTTTTTTATTGCCTATACTATTACCTAATGGGTAATTTTTTTAACTCATATCTATTGACATCAAACCAAATACGCATAATTATTACCTCAACGGTAACAGACCGAGGTAACAAGTTATGCAGTGGAAAATCATCAACGGTTGGTACTGCGTTACTGCATGCGGATTCATGAGCTGGAAGTTCCGCACCTTACAGGAAGGCATTAAGTGGGCTTTCGTCAGCAAAGAAGCTCGCGATGTGGCCAACGATAACGAGATATGGGAGGGCTGATAATGAACGTTAATCAGCAGAAAAATCTTCAAAAAATCATGCTGGCATTCGACAAGGACTACCGCCTGTCAGAACAGCTATATGACCGACAAGTTGAACTGATCGAGAGCATCCGGCTTCATCAACTGGCCTCAACTTTCGACGCTGTAACAGGTAAAGGCGTTCGCCAGGAAGTACTGGAGGCCGCTAAAGACAGTCCAGAGTTCGAAGAACTGATGGATTCCTACCGGCGAGAGGCAATGGCAATTATCGCCCGCTGGGATCTGGCTGATCAGCTTGATGGGCAGAGGGACGCGGCATGAAACCGGGAATTTATTTCGACATCAGCAACGAAGACTACCACGCCGGTGACGGCGTGAGTAAGTCGCAACTGGACATGGTTGCCAAGAATCCGGCGCTTCTTAAATGGGTTCAGGCAGCACCAGAAGACGAAGAGAAAAAGTCTGCACTGGATATGGGAACCGCATTGCACTGTCTGCTTCTGGAGCCTGGAGAGTTCGACAAACGCTTCATTGTTTCACCGAAATTCGAACGTCGGACGAAACAAGGTAAAGCTGACGAAGAGGCATTTCTTCGTGATATTGCGGATATGGGGATTTCGGTACTTGATGCAGAGCAGTGGCGGAAACTGGAGCTGATGCGTGATAGCGCAATGGCTCACCCGGCGGCACGCTGGATGTTGGAAGCACCTGGTTACTGCGAAGCATCAATGTACTGGAACGATGAAGAGACGGGGGAGTTGTGCCGAATTCGTCCAGACAAATGGCTGAACGAGCACAACGTGATCGTCGACGTGAAAAAGGTTGCAGATATGGACCGTTTTGCACGCCACATCGAGGAATTCCGCTACCACGTGCAGGACGCAATGTACCGCGAAGGCGCAATGAGGGTTACTGGTCAGCCGCATGGTTTTTTCTTTCTTGCCGTGAGCGAAAGCATTGATTGTGGTCGGTATCCGGTACGCGTGTTCGAGCTGGATGCGCAGGATGTCGATGCCGGGCACGCTCTGTTCCGCCGGGATCTGAATACCTATCACGAATGCCGCATCAATGATGAATGGGGCGGTGTGGAAATCATTAAACGCCCTGAGTGGGCACGCAAACAGGATATGTACATATGAGCAACGACATCGCAAACATCAACGCACCAGTAGACACAGCAATCGCTGGAACTGCTGCAACTATTTTCAGCCCAGACGGCTTGAACCAACTGATGAAATTCGCCGAGGTAATGGCGCAAAGCCGCGTAACGGTACCGGCGCACCTCGCCGGGAAACCAGCTGATTGCATGGCCGTGGCAATGCAGGCTGCGCAGTGGGGAATGAACCCGTTTGCCGTGGCTCAGAAAACCCATGTTGTGAACGGCACGCTAGGTTATGAAGCCCAATTAGTAAACGCAGTTATCTCAACGATGTCGCCAACAAAAGATCGCATCAACTACGAGTGGTTCGGGCCGTGGGAACGCGTGATCGGTAAGTTTGTTGAGAAAACATCCAAAAACGGCAATCCATATATCGCACCAGGCTGGACTCTAAAAGACGAAGAAGGCTGCGGTGTTCGCGTATGGGCAACCATGAAGGGCGAGGATCAACCTCGAGTGCTTGAGTTAATGCTGTCTCAAGCACAGGTAAGAAACTCCACACTTTGGGCCAGTGATCCGAAACAACAACTCGCATACCTTGCGACAAAACGCTGGTCTCGCTTGCACTGTCCTGACGTAATCATGGGCGTCTACACCCCTGACGAATTACAGGAAACGGCACCGCGCGTTGAGCGAGACATTACTCCGCAAACGACCACTGCTGCGGGAATGAACAGTCTGATCAACGCTAAACCAGTGAAAAAGCCTGATGAGCAAACGCGTAAAGCGGATAGCCGTGATCCAGAAGAAATGCTGATGGCCTTTACCAGCGCAGCGATGAATTACAGCACTGTCTCCGAACTGGATAAGGCTTACAAATACATTGAACAGAAACTTTCAGATGATGACGAACTGCTGGCAAAAGCCACCGACGTTTACAGCGTTCGTCGGGAAGAATTAAACGAAACATCTATGTAACCACCACCGCGGCGCCACGCGCGCCGCACTGCAACCAAGAGAGGTATTTATGAAAGGTGCATTAGGTAAGAAGGAACTCCTGGCGGTGGTGCCACTGTCATGGAGCACTATCGACCGTATGGAGCGCGCAGGGGAATTTCCTAAACGCTGGTATATCACTGACAAACGCTGCGCATGGAACCGTGACGAAGTTGAGCGTTGGCTTGATGAACGTCAGGCAGCAAGCCCGGCAGAGTTCCAGGGTAAAAAGCCTCCTGTTCAGCAACGTGTATATCGTCCTGTGAGCAACGCTGCATGAGTGCGCTGCTAAGGCACTGGAGCAAATGGTCAGGATGGTACTTATTCCTGGCCTCTGTTTCAGCATGGCTTTATCTGCTGGCATTAATTTTCAGAGAGGGTTGGATTAAGTGAGAAAGTTAAGCCGACTTGAAAAATATCACATGAACAAGGTTTCAATGCGCCGTCCTTCAAAGGTTATCGCCGTTACTCCTGCGGCGATAGAGTTCGAAAAACGCGCGATTGAAAGAGAGAAAAAAGGGCAGTTCCGCATTGCCGCCCACCTTTGGCTTCAGTGTATGGATGTTGCTTCTGGTGATGTTGAGCGTGCAAGGATCGCGGTTCGCAGGGACCAATGTATCACAAAAGGTAACGGCCTTCGCCGTGGAGACTATAGCGGTATAGGATGTTGCGGGGTGGTTTATGACTAAGAAATACACGCTAATCTATGCAGATCCACCATGGGTATACCGGGACAAAGCCGCAGATGGTAATCGCGGTGCCGGTTTTAAATATCCAGTTATGAGTGTGCTGGATATCTGCCGCCTTCCTGTGTGGGATTTGGCCGCTGAAAACTGTCTGTTGGCCATGTGGTGGGTGCCAACACAACCACTCGAAGCACTAAAAGTTGTTGAAGCCTGGGGATTTCGTCTTATGACCATGAAGGGCTTCACGTGGATAAAATGTGGTAGTCGACAACCAGATAAACTGGTTATGGGTATGGGACACATGACTCGCGCCAATAGTGAAGATTGCCTGTTTGCGGTAAAGGGAAAACTACCTCCGCGCATTAATGCAGGGATCGTTCAGTCATTTACCGCACCGCGGCTTGAGCACTCAAGAAAACCAGATGTCGTTCGTGAAAAACTTGTGCAATTGTTAGGCGATGTTTCTCGCATTGAACTGTTCGCCCGCCAGTCGTCTCATGGCTTCGATGTTTGGGGTAATCAGTGCGAAGACTCGGCAGTGCAACTACACCCTGGATACGCGTTGGATATTGGCGGATTAACAAATGCATTCAGCAATTCTCCGCTGTCACCAACAGACAACCAGGGGCGGGAGCGTGCTGCATGAACATGGCATCACCAGCAGATTTAAGAAAATGCCTTGAAACTGCAAACATGCTTGCACACAGCGGGATCAGGTTTGTTCCAATTCCCGCTGTCACTGATGCTGAATTTGCAACACTGTCAGCAATATTCGAAAACAAAATTGAATCACTGGCAGCAGAAGCAGAGATGGAAGAAAATCAGCAGAACTATTAAACGTTATTCCCCCGCCATCCACTTCTCAAACTTCGACGGGGAGAACGGAATCAGATCCGTATGCTCCCCGTTAATCCAGGAATCAATCATATCGGCCCACTGCTGCAACATGTAGGCGCGCTGTCTGGCGTATTCCGCTTTGTTATATACGGCGCGCACACCTTTCTGCTCATGTGCCAGAGCCTTTTCAATCCAGTCTGAAGGATAACCAGCCTCATGCAACAACGTACTGGCTGTACGGCGCATATCGTGTACGGTGAAGCCCTGAATATGCTCACCATCTTCATTTATTATTTTCACCGTTCTGTCGATCAGAGAGTTCAGCGCGGCATTAGATAATGGCTTCCGGAAATTGTAACGACCAGGAACCAGATATTCACTTCCACCAGCGCACATCTGCAACCCAACCAATATATCCTGTGCCTGTTTAGGCAGGTAAATAACGTGCGCCCGGCTTCCCTTCATGCGGTCTGAAGGAATTGTCCATGTCCATTTTTTAAAATCTATTTCATCCCACGTTGCATTGGTGAATTCGCCTTTACGAACCATAGTGATAAGCACCAGCTTTAAAGCCATTTTCATAGTGCCCATAGCACCAATGGCATCCAGCGTGCGGAAGAACAGACCAATTTCTTCTGGTGTCAGTGTTCGCTCTCGTGGTTTAAATATGGCGATAGACGAAGGTTTAATGTCAGCCGCAGGATTAAACAAACCATGACCACGGTCATTGGCATGACGGTATACGCTGCTGATGATCTCCCTGGCCTGCACTGCTGTTGCCCGGCCGCCGCGTTCGACAATCCGGTCACACAAATCACGAACCATCGATGTGGTAATTTCAGTCATCATTTTGTTGCCAAGAACCGGAAGTATGTCACGGTCGATCACCACCTGCTTCATTGCGCGGGTACTGTCAGCTAGGATGACATGTTTCATATAACTGTCGGTATGTACCGCAAACGTCTCGGCACCACGAATCTTTTTGATACCGTCACGTTTAGCCGCAGCCGGTGACTGGCCTGCTTTAAGCAGCTTCTTTGCAGCAATCAGTTCTTCTCGCGCTTCTGCCAGGCTGATACCGTCACGCCCATACTGCCCGATTACCAGTGTTTCGCGGCGACCGTTGATACGGTAGTCATAGCGAAACGAGACCGTGCCTGACGTAAGCACAGCTACATACAGCCCGTCACGATCGGAGACCTTGTACAGTTTGTCCTGCGGCTTGAGGTTTTTTAATTTTGTATCGGTAAGCACAATTCACCCGTATAGAAACCATTTTCATGACGGTATGAGAGTATACCTTTAAGGTAATACCGTCACCTGTACCGCCGAAAAATATGGTGTAGAGTGAATAGAAATGAATACATAAAAACAAAAACCCTCTGTAAAAACAGAGGGTTGAGTTAGTATCTGAATAGGAATGACTTGCTATGAGTTAGCTGTTAATCATTCCCACTCAATAGTCGCTGGTGGCTTGCCGCTGATGTCATACACCACGCGGGAAATACCATTCACTTCATTGATAATGCGGTTGGAAACGCGACCGAGGAAATCGTACGGCAGATGTGCCCAGTGTGCGGTCATAAAGTCGATGGTTTCGACAGCACGCAGAGAGACAACCCAGTCATACTTACGACCATCGCCCATTACGCCAACGGAACGTACTGGCAGGAAGACGGTGAACGCCTGGCTGACTTTGTCGTACAGGTCCGCTTTACGCAGTTCTTCAATGAAGATGGCGTCAGCACGGCGCAGCAGGTCACAATACTCTTTCTTCACTTCTCCCAGAACACGAACGCCAAGGCCTGGTCCCGGGAACGGGTGACGGTACAACATGTCATACGGTAGGCCCAGCTCCAGACCAATCTTACGCACTTCGTCTTTGAACAGCTCTTTCAGCGGTTCAACCAGGCCCATCTTCATCTCTTTCGGCAGGCCACCCACGTTGTGGTGAGATTTGATGACGTGTGCTTTACCGGTTGCAGAAGCAGCAGATTCGATAACGTCAGGGTAGATGGTGCCCTGCGCCAGCCACTTCACGTCTTCCAGTTTCAGCGCTTCTTCATCGAATACTTCAACGAAAACGCGCCCGATGATTTTACGTTTTGCTTCCGGATCATTTTCGCCAGCCAGCGCTGACAAGAAGCGATCTTCTGCCGGTACGTGAACAATATTCAGACCAAAGTGATCGCCAAACATATCCAGAACCTGCTCTGCTTCGTTGAGACGCAGCAGGCCGTTGTCGACGAATACGCAAGTCAGGTTTTTACCGATAGCGCGGTGCAACAGCATTGCGGTTACGGAGGAATCCACGCCACCAGAGAGGCCGAGGATGACTTTATCGTCGCCCACTTGCTCGCGGATGCGGGCTACAGCGTCGTCGATAATTTTCGCTGGCGTCCACAGGGCTTCACACTGGCAGATATCACGCACAAAACGCTCCAGCATGCGCATACCCTGGCGGGTGTGAGTCACTTCCGGGTGGAACTGTACGCCATAGAAGCGTTTTTCTTCGTTGGCCATGATGGCAAACGGGCAGCTTTCGGTGCTGGCTACGGTGACGAAGTCGGACGGGATAGCGGTAACTTTATCGCCGTGGCTCATCCAGACGTCCAGCAGCGGTTTACCATCTGCGGTCAGCGCATCTTCGATACCGCGAACCAGTGCGCTGTCGTTTACGACTTCAACCTGCGCGTAGCCAAATTCACGTTCGTTAGAGGCTTCAACGTGACCGCCCAACTGCATTGCCATGGTCTGCATGCCATAGCAAACGCCGAATACCGGTACGCCTGCTTCAAAGACATACTGCGGCGCACGCGGGCTGTTTTCTTCGGTGGTGCTTTCCGGGCCGCCGGAAAGAATAATGCCGCTTGGATTGAAGTCACGAATTTGTGCTTCTGTCACATCCCACGCCCACAGTTCGCAGTAAACACCCAGCTCACGCACGCGGCGCGCAACCAGTTGAGTGTACTGAGAACCGAAGTCCAGAATGAGGATGCGATGCTTATGAATGTTTTCCGTCATTGACGCTTATTCCGAGGCAAGTGAAACAGATAATATAAATCGCCCGACATGAAGTCGGGCGAAGAGAATCAGGAGCCCAGACGGTAGTTCGGGGACTCTTTAGTAATGGTCACGTCGTGAACGTGGCTTTCCTGAATACCCGCACCGCTGATACGTACAAACTCCGCTTTAGTACGCAGTTCGTCGATAGTACCACAGCCGGTCAGGCCCATACAGGAGCGCAGGCCGCCCATCTGCTGGTGAATGATCTCTTTCAGGCGACCTTTATAGGCTACGCGGCCTTCGATACCTTCCGGCACCAGTTTGTCGGCAGCGTTGTCGCTCTGGAAGTAACGGTCAGAAGAACCTTTGGACATCGCGCCCAGGGAACCCATACCACGGTAAGATTTGTAAGAACGGCCCTGGTAGAGTTCGATTTCACCCGGAGATTCTTCAGTACCTGCCAGCATGGAACCTACCATCACCGCGCTTGCGCCAGCGGCGATAGCTTTAGCGATATCGCCTGAGAAACGGATACCGCCGTCAGCGATAACCGGAATGCCGGTACCTTCCAGGGCTTCTACTGCATCAGCAACGGCGGTGATCTGCGGAACACCGACACCAGTCACGATACGCGTCGTACAGATAGAACCAGGGCCGATACCCACTTTAACGGCACTGCAACCGGCTTCTGCCAGCGCGCGGGCACCTGCAGCAGTTGCCACGTTGCCGCCGATGATTTGCAGGTCAGGATATTTAGCGCGAGTTTCACGGATACGCTGCAGAACACCTTCAGAGTGACCGTGAGAGGAGTCGATCAGCAGAACGTCAACGCCTGCGGCAACCAGCGCATCAACACGCTCTTCGTTACCAGCGCCCGCGCCAACCGCTGCACCTACACGCAGACGGCCTTGTTCGTCTTTACAGGCGTTCGGTTTACGTTCCGCTTTCTGGAAGTCCTTCACAGTGATCATGCCGATCAGATGGAATTCATCATCAACCACCAGCGCTTTTTCAACGCGTTTTTCGTGCATTTTTGCCAGCACCACTTCACGGGCTTCGCCTTCACGCACGGTTACCAGACGCTCTTTCGGCGTCATGTAAACACTAACCGGCTGGCTCAAGTCGGTCACAAAACGCACGTCACGACCGGTGATAATGCCGACCAGTTCGTTTTCTTCGGTAACAACCGGGTAGCCAGCAAAGCCGTTACGCTCGGTCAGTTCTTTCACTTCACGCAGCGTCGTGGTTGGCAGTACGGTCTGCGGATCGGTTACCACGCCAGATTCGTGTTTTTTCACACGGCGAACTTCTTCTGCCTGGCGTTCAATGGACATGTTTTTGTGGATAAAGCCGATACCGCCTTCCTGAGCCAGAGCAATAGCCAGGCGCGCTTCCGTTACGGTATCCATTGCTGCGGAAAGCATAGGGATATTCAGACGAATAGTTTTCGTCAGCTGAGTGCTGAGGTCAGCAGTATTCGGCAGAACGGTAGAATGAGCAGGAACGAGGAGAACGTCGTCAAACGTCAGAGCTTCTTTAGCGATACGTAGCATGGGCAATATCTCGACCAGAGTGGTTAATAAATATTGCCGCGGCATTATACAGAGCGTAACCGATTGCATCTACCCCTTTTTGCAAAAAATGCTTGCTATCCCCGGAGGGCGGGTTACTATCGACTGAATAACCTGCTGATTTAGAATTTGATCTCGCTCACATGTTACCTTCTCAATCCCCTGCAATTTTTACCGTTAGCCGCCTGAATCAAACGGTTCGTCTGCTGCTTGAGCATGAGATGGGGCAGGTGTGGATCAGCGGCGAAATCTCTAATTTTACACAACCAGCCTCCGGTCACTGGTACTTTACGCTTAAAGACGATACCGCGCAGGTGCGCTGTGCGATGTTCCGCAACAGCAACCGCCGGGTCACCTTCCGCCCACAGCACGGGCAACAGGTTTTAGTTCGCGCCAATATTACACTCTACGAGCCGCGCGGCGATTATCAAATTATCGTCGAAAGTATGCAGCCGGCCGGTGAAGGATTGCTGCAACAGAAGTACGAACAGCTTAAAGCGAAGTTGCAGGCTGAAGGTTTGTTCGAGCTGCAATACAAAAAATCACTCCCCTCCCCTGCGCATTGCGTTGGTGTGATCACCTCAAAAACCGGTGCTGCGCTACATGATATTTTGCATGTGTTAAAACGTCGCGATCCTTCTCTGCCGGTGATCATCTACCCCACCGCCGTACAGGGGGATGATGCGCCGGGGCAAATCGTTCGTGCCATTGAACTGGCGAATAAGCGCAACGAGTGTGACGTGTTGATCGTTGGCCGTGGCGGCGGTTCGCTGGAAGATTTGTGGAGTTTTAACGACGAACGCGTAGCGCGGGCGATTTTTGCCAGCCTCATTCCGGTAGTAAGTGCCGTCGGGCATGAAACCGATGTGACGATTGCCGATTTTGTTGCTGATTTGCGTGCGCCAACGCCGTCTGCCGCCGCTGAAGTAGTGAGCCGCAATCAACAGGAGTTACTGCGTCAGGTGCAGTCTGCGCAGCAGCGCCTCGAAATGGCAATGGATTATTATCTCGCCAACCGCACGCGTCGTTTTACGCAGATCCATCATCGCTTACAGCAACAGCATCCGCAGCTCCGGCTGGCACGTCAGCAAACTATGCTCGAACGTCTGCAAAAGCGGATGAGCTTTGCGCTGGAGAATCAGCTTAAACGCGCGGGTCAGCAACAGCAGCGATTAACACGGCAACTCGTCCAGCAAAATCCGCAGTCGCGTATTCATCGCGCGCAAACGCGCATTCAGCAACTGGAATATCGTTTAGCAGAAACCCTGCGCGCACAGCTTAGCGCCACGCGTGAACGTTTCGGTAATGCAGTAACACACCTCGAAGCCGTAAGCCCACTGTCAACGCTGGCGCGCGGTTATAGCGTCACCAGCGCCGCTGATGGCGCGGTGTTAAAACAGGTTAAGCAAGTGAAAGTGGGTGAGACACTGACCACACGACTGGGAGATGGTGTGGTGATTAGTGAAGTCAGCGCCGTAACAAAAACCCGCAAATCACGTAAAAAAACGTCTAATCCGTAGACCGGATAAGAGGCGCCAGCATCGCATCCGGCAATAACTCCCAGGCTACTCCAGATCCGCAATGCTGGTTACTGGAAGCAGGTCACCAGACCCGGTTTATTTATTAGCGTGATACTACAATCCTGTGCTCCGGTACCTTCGTCCATCCCACACTGTTGAGAGGACAAATAAGGAAAACTGGGTGAAGACGGCCATCCCAGTGAATTAAAAACAGTATGCAACAACTCTAATTCATTGTATGTCGGTGCATTTTCTATGCTGCCACACTGCCTTGCGATATCCCATTTACTGGCATCAATGATATGTGCAGAAGCCCAGTTTTCGTAGTTAATAATCGGTGAGGATACGGGATTAGCCCCGGACGGCAATTCCGTCGTTAACAACGGTCGATGTAGCGATTTACTATTCACCACTACCGTGTCTGCCATATGTCCCCAAAAGTGCGCCGATGAAACATTTGGGCTGGTTGGCACCGTAAAAATAGCGTCCAGCGTGTCTGTCGCGGAAGCGTAATTAGCCAGAGTAACCGTCAGTGGCATTTTATAACCAGGGGTATTATCCTGGCGGAGCGAAAAACTTGCCGTCCCATCCGCGCCTGTCATGCCACTAATGGTATTACCGCTTTCACTCAGCGTAACAGCCGAACCTGATAACGGCTGAACGACGAGATCGTCCATCGCCACTACATTGCCATACAACGTTGCCCCAGCGTTACGCGGCGATGCCTCACCACGTTTCAAAGTAAATTCAACATTCGGCACCGTATTCCCGGCGCTGTCTTTCACCGTCACGGTAACGGACATGGCTTCGCCTTTTTTCACTTTCGCCGCCTGAGTGGCTGCATCAAACGCTGTTGAGGTCAGTGTGACGCTGGAAACCGTTGAACGCGCGTTAGCCAGGCAAGGCTGAAATGATTTTGTTGAACCCGTATACAGCGTGCCATTTCTCAAATCAACCGACTGGTCTTTACCATCGGCGGATTTATCCTCTGCCCACCAGGTGTAATACGCAGGCCAGCCAGTTTCAGTGACAAACGTGTTATTCGGATAACGCGCAGACAACGAACTTAAATCATTGAATAGTGGCTGCCTTGCTACTTCACAAGGGCTCACACTCGCATCTGATTTCTGTGTTGGGGTAAAGTACGGCCAGTCTTCATTATTGTTATTGATCTTGCCGACGCCAGAAGTCGATGTCAGTTCACTCCACAATTTCGGGCGTTCAAATACCGCACCATTCACTGCCGTCAAGGTTGCTGGCATATGCCCCCAGTAGTTAGCCTTCGCAGAATCCGGGCTGGTCACTACCGTGAATATCAGGTCCTGATTAGCCGTAACCTGCGGATTTCGCGCCAATGAAGCTGTAAACGGCGTTACCAGACCAACGGTGTTATTTTGGGTAACGTTGAACGTTATCGTGCCATCACTGCCGGTGAAGCCGCTCCATGCCGACGTATTCTGGTTGAAGGAGATACGCGCCGATGTCGGGGTGACTTCATCTAAAATGAGATCATCTACGGTATTGGAGGATACAGAGATCCCTGAACGGCTTTTCGCCTGCACGCGCTTGAGCGTAACACCTTCGCCGCCAACAGGATTACCATTGGCATCTTTGATCGTCACCACGATGGGAAGCATCTCACCTTTTTTCACAGATGACGTGGGGGTACCACCATTGCTGGCAGTTCGGCCCTCATCATAGGCAGTCGATGACAGCGTAAGGCTTGCTGGTGCCGAATGTGGCTGCGTCAGACAGAGCATTAAAGCGTATCCATTTATAGTCGTCGTCGATTGTCCCGTTTTCAAATTAATGGCGCCGTAATACCACGTCAACGCGTCAGTGGTGCTCATTTCATAAGTCCACCAATTTCCACTTCCGGCAGTTATAGGCAACCCCAAATCTGTCAGTATTGTCCCGCCTGGATGATCATTATATAGCCCCTGTAACTCATTGAGACGCGGCTGATACTCAACCGGGCAATCCGGCGTAACTTTATTGGTATAAAAAAGGTATGACCACGACTCATTATTATTACTTACCGAGGACCCCAAGGTCGCTTCTGCTGCCAGTAGCGGTCGTTTAAAGGTCACCCCCGCCCTACTGGTAAACGTGTCGGGCATATGACCCCAGTATTTTGCTTTCGGTGAGTTCGGACTGGTTATCACAGTGAAAATAACATCCATCGTGGCACTTTTTGTGGTGTCGCGCATCAATGTTGCAGTGAGCGGAGTTGCCAGCCCATAAGTCTCGTTTTGCGTCACATCAAAAGTCGCTTTACCATCACTTCCTGTCGTCAGAAGTGCCTGTGCCCCATTATTATAGAGTGACATGTTTACTCCGGCAGGGGTGACCGGCACGATAGTAAGATCATCATACGTAGAATCTAGCCTGTTTTTTGCACGATCCAACGCAGTCCCGCGTATGAGATTAAAGTTTGCACCTGGCAACAGATTTCCTGCGCTATCCCGCACAATCACCGTCATCCGGATCGCCGTACCTTTCGCCGCCGTTGCACTAGGGCGACCATCGTTGCTGGCCGTTTTCTCCGCATCCAGTGCCGTGGAGGTCATCTCTATAGAAGCTGCCACTGCATGAGGGTTTACCAGACAGGACACAAATGCCACGGTGTTTGATAATGCCCTGGAGCTTGATCCATTCGATAAATTAATAGACTGATCGTACCAGACGTTCGCGTAGGCAATTTTATCGTAAGCCCACCAGGTATTAGTCAGCGGAAGGCCTAAATCGGTCCCTATCGCACCATTAGGATGTTCACTGTATAACTCTTGAAATTCGCTTAATAACGGTTGATAAGGTTCGCCGCAGTCTGATTTGCTGACATCATTTTTTGCTGCCGTATTCAAAGAAAGCCATGATTCATTATTAGCCATGGTTGACTGCCCCGCTGGATGCTCGGCAGTAAGCAATGGCCGCTTAAAGGCAATTCCCGACCGGGTAGTAAACGTTTCAGGCATATGCCCCCAGTAACTTGCCAGTGGCGTATCCGGGCTGGTTATGACGGTAAACATGACCGGTAATTTGTTGGATTCTATCGTCAGCTGATACAACTGGGCGTACATATTGGTTACCAGGCCCATAGAATCATCTTGTTTTACCGTAAAGGAGGTAGTCCCGTCCGCGCCAGTCACCCCATAAAGCAGGCTTGAAGAACTATTCATCCTCGCAGAAGCGCCTGCCGCGTTAATTACCGTAATCGACTTATTTATCATCTCGGCATTTTGACGGTTCTTCGAGCCTTCACGTCTGAGAATAAAGGGGACATTGGGCACGCTATTTCCCTGCGCATTTTTAGTCACCACGCGAATCACCGCGTCTTCGCCTTTTTTCACTTTCAACGCACTCAAGGTGTCGTCAACTTTGACAAATTGCGCCGTATCATTCGCCTCAACAATGATCTGACTGGCAACGGCGACAGGCGTGGTCCGGCAGCTCAGTAATGCACCACCAGATGAGGGCATCTGCGTTTCATCTCCTGTCTTCAGCGAAACGACATCATACGTAAAGGTTTGAGTGAACGTATCTGCAACGGTATTCGAGATATAGAACCTCGACACTGGCCAGCCAATAGCGTCATGTAATGCGCTACTCCCCTGGTGCGCATAAATGGCCCTAAGTTCATTGTCAGTTGGAACATACTCCGCGCCACAACCATTTATCGAGGTATCGTTAGCCTGGCCCGACGGGAACGTAGACCAGGCCTCCCCCTCTTCCACCAGGGTACCGATACTGGTGGTAGCACTATTCTCGTCCCTCAGCAAAGGCCTTCGATAAATAAGACCGTCATCGCCTGTCGCCGTTTCAGCCATATGCCCCCAGAATTTGGCTTTTGGCGAATCCGGGCTGGTAAGCACCGTAAAGACAACGGGAAGCGTCGATTTAGTGCTGCTGGAGGAATCCAACGCTGCCGTGAGTTCTGTTTTTAGCCCGGTAGTCTGGTCTTGCTTCAATGTGAAAGTGGTGGTGCCATCAGCCCCCGTCACGCCATAAATAACCAGGGTCGTTGAAAGAAAATCATTTTGAGTATTTCCCCAGGCATCCGTTACCGCCAGTGAAGCAATCGACGTCGTAGTTGACACATTGGCCCTGTTCACGCTGGTGTTTCGTTTGAGGGTAAATGCGGTATTTCCCACAGGCTTACCCTGCGCATCTTTAGTGGTCACTCGTAATACGGCTTCTTCACCCTTTTTCACTTTGACAACATTATTCATACGGTCAAATTTTGTGAGGTCTGCAGCTTCAAGAACGATTTGGCTTGCCTTAACAATCGGCGTCGTCTGGCAGGTAAGCAGTTCTTTTGTGGCAGATGGAATTATCGAACTGGTGCCTGAACTGAGATTGACGGCCTTGAAGTCACGCTGTTCCAGGCTACTACTACCTGTCGTGCTGGAAAGGTAACTTGAGGCGACGGGCCAGCCCTGAACCGTTTTCATCGCATTTCCGCGGTTGGCTTCATACAATGACTCCAGCCCGGCCTGAGAGGGAACATATTCACTACCACAACCATTAGAGGATGTGCTTATAGCCTGAGCTTGGGTAAATTGCGCCCAGTCTTCATTATCTTCCGCAATCGCTGTTCGACCCGACGTACTGGATAACTCTTTCAACAATAATGGGCGTTTAAAGACCGCTCCATCTGCAGCCGTCACTGTTTCAGGCATATGCCCCCACATTTTCGCCTTATCGCTGTCCGGACTGGTTACAACGGTAAAAATGGTATCGAGGGTCGCTTTTTTCGTTGTATCTGAATAGAGCCTAGCGGTCAGCGACGTTTTCGTGCCATGGGTATCCGGGCGGGTAATAGTGAGAATTTTAGTTCCGTCGCTGCCGGTCATGGCGCTGTATGCTGCAGCGGTATTATTAAGCGAAGTTTCGTCCGCCAGGCCACCATTGACCACAACCGGCGCAACCAGCGCATCACTGCTACCAGCAACGTGTTTTTCCTCTGAGCGGGTATAACCATCGCCACGTTTCAGGGTAAAGGGTATATCACCCAATGGATTGCCCTGCGCATCTTTTACCGTCACCTTTACCTGTAGCGTTTCGCCTTTTTTCAGCTTCGCCGCATTTGCAGCCGCGTTCCACTGCGCCGGATCCACCACTTCCAGCGTAATGCTACTGGCAGGATTGTTAGCCGTCGTCAGGCAACTGACATAAACCGCCGTGCTACCGCCAACGGTCCGCGCCCCATCGTTGAGGGCTATGGTGTAATAATGCGGTACCTGATCTGCGGGCGAACTGCTCCAGTAGGGCTGACGCTGCGTTGGCCAGCCGTGTACTGTCTGTACACCGTCACCGTTATTGGCATCATAGAGCGCGCTAAGCTGAGAACGGCGTGGGAGCATATTGGCGCCACAGCCACCTTTACTGGTGCTGGAGGCGTTGGCCTGGCTGACTCGCGACCAGACTTCGTTATTTTCCGTTAATGTGCCGTCCGGACTGAACACTTCCGCAGCCAGTCGGGGTCGGGCAAAGGTTAAAGCATCGACGGTAATCGTCTCATCCATATGCCCCCACATCTGCGCGCCAACCGCATCCGGACTGGTGAGCGTAGTGAAAATCACATTGTAATTAACAGTATTGGGAATATAGGAGTTCACAGGCACAATATTTAGCGGCGTCGATAAGCCCACACCTTGCGATTGCTTAATTTCCACAGTCGCAAAACCCTGCGCATCCGTAGTACCGGCATAGACTAAAGACGGTTGCGATGTTCCGTAGAGTGTGCCATTCATCTCGATTGCGCCGCGGGTTGGATCATCAAAACCTGTAGTCTGCCCCTGACGATTTTTCCCCATATCTTTAGTAATGGTGAACGCGGTATACGGCACGGGTGCATTATTCAAGGCATTAAAGGTGCGTACCGTCATGGTGATCGTGTCACCCACTTTGGCCTGCGCTCTGCTGCCTGCGGAAACATCACGATCGGTGGTCGCGGCAATCTGGGCGACCATCTCATTGCCCGAACAAGAGAGATAGTTTTGCTTAAAGCCGGAATAGGTGTCGATGTTGCCCGTGGCCAGGTTTACCGACGCGTGCGACGTCTCTTCCACCGCACTAAGATACGCTTTTTGCAACGTTGGCCAGCCATATTCGGTGCCGATGGCATTGGCTGGATGAGCGGCAAACAAACTGTGCAATGAACTTTGGCTCGGAATATGACCTAAACCACACTCAGCCTGCATACTGCTATTCTGATCAAACAGCGCCCAGTCTTCGTTATTTTCCCGCACCGATCCCTGTTCGTTGTCGGTTTCATCCGCCAGCCGTGGGCGTTTAAAGATATTGTTCGCTTCAATAATGCCCAACATATGGCCCCACATCCGCGCTTTGTCGGTATCGGGGCTGGTGATCACCGTAAAAATAACGTCTTTCTCATCCGAGGCAGTAAAATCACTGCGCATTCTCGCGGTGATGTGAGTTTTCACCCCCACGCCGCCTGGCTGGGTCAGCGTCAGAGTGGCCTCTCCGTTAGCATCAGTGATCCCTTCATAGGTATGGGCGTCAACTTTGCGAACGTTACTGCCGCCATCAATTTGTACCGGATGCGTCTCCCACGCGGCGTCAGTTTGATTCTTACGGTTAATGCCGTCATCCAGATGCAGCGAAAAGTAGTAGTAAGCCAGCGGCTGATCGTTGTTCTTGCTATCGGTAATCGTCAGACGTAAAGAAGCCTCTTCCCCCACCTTTACTTTCATCGCTTTTATCGTCGAATCATAGCTGCCCGGCGTCAGTACCAGCTTCGGTTCAACATCGGGCGCTTCTTTATCGACACAGCTCACAATAAACGTCGTATCGTCCGGTTTTTGCGCTTCGCTGCGGTTCGAAACATCCGCCGCATGGTGCTGGCCGCTCATCCCCGCCAGTGATGACCAGTAGAAATTACCCTGCATCGGCCAACCAGCCACATCCTGCACTGACGTTGGCACCACCGTCGCCAGCGCACCGAACTGACGCATTCCGGGCAAAATGTCGCAATGTTTATCCGCGCCGCTCCAGGTAAAGGTGGACCAGGTTTCATTGTGATCGTTAACCGTACCGCCTTCATTATCGACTTCCGCCGCCAGTTTTGGTCGACTAAAAGTGTAATCACGGGCCTTCAGCGTATCGGGCATATGACCCCACATTGTAGCCTGCGGAACATCCGGGCTGGTGAGGACGGTAAAGATCACTGCCGTTTCACTGGCCTGAGCAATACCCGCGAGGCTCGCGACCAACGGCGTTTTTACACCAGGGCCGTTGGCCTGGGTGACCGTAACCGTGGCAACACCATTCGCATCGGTAGTACCACGATATTCCGTCGCGGTGGTGGTTAATTCGGTCGTGCCCAGTTTTACAGGCGCAGTATTGTTCACCACACCCTGGCGGTTTTCAGCATCTTTGCGTTTGATAACAAAAGGAATATTCCCCACAACATTACCGACGCAATCTTTGGTGGTGACCGTTAACGTGATACTGCCCCCAACCGTCATTTTCGCCGCACCTGAGGATTCGTCATAGCCCGCAGCGCTGACGGAAATAAGGTCACCCTGCGCGGGCGCAATCTTCAGCGTCACTTTCTGATCGGCGAGCATCAGAACACTTTCATAGGGATAGCCCGTCGAGGTGAGTAAATATAACAGCGGCATGGTCTGCTGGGGATCAGGCTGCGCCCAGGCGACCAGCGAACGCCCGGCAAGTCCCTGTGCACAAAACGAGCGATCTGCGACTGGCTGTGGGTCCAGTAAGGTGTCCGGCGTGGCGGCATCCGCCCAAACTAAAGATACAGCCGGTGGCGTTTGGTTTTCCCAACGTGGGGTGGCAATGATATCGCCTTCTCTGTCTTGCGGGTTGGTGACGAGCAATTTAGAGACGCTAACATCCGCGTTGAATTCACTCGGTTTAGCGGTAAACGCTACCTCATGCGTCTTTGTAGGATCGAGAAAGACACTGCCCTGGTAGACGGGTATGCTGGCGCTGTCGGCGGTGGGCACGGTACCGTTAAATTCGCCGACCGTATCTGAAGAGTCTTGCCATGCAGATTCTGCCCATGACCACCCAGGCAGCATTGCGCTTATCAGCAATGCGCATAACACAAGGATTTTATTCAGGGTCAGGGACATGACAGAAACTCCACCGGTTGTTAAACGGACGCTTGTCGCATCAACATATTTTGCTTAATCCGGGATTAAGCAAAATATGCGGAAACAGCATTCCCTTGCGGGAATGCTGCTGAGTACGCGTTATTTGTGTTTGTAAATAATGTGAAGTTTGTAACCCTGTACCCCGTCGCCGTTGGTCGGGATGGAAAGTGCCTCTTTTCCATCGCGCGCAGGGCCGTTAAGGTTGGTTCTGGCTTCGTCGTTGGTCGCAGGGATGACCAAATTGTTATTATCGAAGCTTGAGTTAACGATGCCACCCGAAGTGCCAAGCTGTTGGCTGCTGCCAGAAAGTACCCAACGGAAGTCATAATTGGCGGTGACGTCAGCATCGGTACCCGCATCAAACTTGCCATTTTTGTTCTCATCCGAGTACAGTTTGGCCACGTAGGTTTTGCCAAGTTCGATTGGCGTGCTACCGTTGATAAGGTTGATACTGGTACCATCAACAAAGATGGCGACTTTCAGGTTCTGGTTAACCACCGGCCCCGGTGCAACGTTATCGCTGTCGCTTCCGCCGCCGCTGGCAGTAGAAACGTCATAAAGATGCAGCGCAGTCCCGACGTTTGGCGTACCGGTCTGCATGGTTGGCGTAATTTCAATACCGATATAACGACCACGGTCGGCATCGGTAAGAGTGTAACTGGTCACCTTCGTTACCAGCTCTTTTGGATCACCCCCCTGCGCATCCTTGTAGCTCATCCAGCGGATAGTATCGATAGTTTTCGCGTTATCGCCCAATCCCCCAAGATCCACGTCGCCTTCGGTATCACCAATTTCCCAACTTACGGTTAATTTATCACCCGAGTAAAGACGCTTGTCCGTTTCACTGCCTTGCGGGCGAGCGCCTTTTAGATCAGAAGTCAACGTTACACGGTCGGCATCTGTCGTAGCACTTCCCCCTTCCGAATAGAGCCACGGAATGGTCCCCTGGAAAATATTGGTTTCGCCGCTGTCGACCCAGGCACTGTCTTCAGCCAGCGCCACAGGTGCCACACAATAACCTGCCAGTGCCAGCGCTAATGCGATCCGGGTCAGACCGCGTCTTTTATCCTGCTTCATTGATGCTCTCCTTAATGAACCTTCAGCGACTGGCCGACTGGCCTTACGCCAATCTTATTTTTTGGTATACAGCACGCGTAAACCGTATCCCTGCAAGCCATCTCCCGCTTGTGCGCCATAGGTTTGCGCCGCTTCACGGTTAGTGGCCGGAATCACAATGTCCTCATTGGAAGTGTTCGCCTGTGCACCCACTTCACCATTGATGCTCTTGCCGGTAAATTCCCACTTGTAGTCGTACTGCACCATCTCTTCGTCAGTCAGTTTTTCGACCTGCTGGAAGACACCGTCTTTATTGTTGTCGCGCCATAAAACAAATCGATAAATGTTGTTGAGCGGCAACGGTTCTTTATCTTTACCTATCAGGTTGCTGGGTTTAGCCGCCCCCACACGATAGATAAAAGCATTTAGCCCACCAATTTCTGCCCCGAGGAAAGTGACATCCACATAGTTACTGTCATCGTAGGGCGCGGCTTTTGCTTTCCAGCGATAGGTGCCAGGTAAGGTACTGGAGAGGGTGACAGTGCCCTTTTCTTTATCTTGTTTGGCAATAAAAACGCAGGGGTTATCGGTCGAGCAGGGCTTGTTGGTTAACGTCACTCGTTTGTCCTGCGCGTCGTAAAGCTGAGGCGTAAGGTTATCTTCCGGCAACGCATCGCCGTTGCGGTCGGTGTTATCGCCAAAGCTGTCGGTTACATCGAGATCCATCACTACACCATCAACGCCATCTGCCTGTGCGCTGGCTTCGTGGCTGTGGTTGTTCTCTTCTGGCACGTTCGCGATGTTATTAACAATCAACTCTATTTTACGGTCCTGCTGAACGGTGATTTCCACCACGCCAGAGTTCTGTCGGTTGCCCTTTTCATCTTCCAGCGCCAGACGTACTCGCCAGGTATTGAGTTTTTCTTGTTCGGCTTGATCGGAACTGTACTGCCAGGCAGGCAGCACCAGGTTCCAGTGGTTATTGTTACCCTCTGTCAGAGTATTCTCTTTGATAACCGGCATCACCAGCGTGCGGGCGGCATTGTTTTTCGCCTGCCAGGAGGCCGCAACGATTTTGTAATGATGATTAATGAGTGCGTTAATGGTCCACTTACATTTTTCCAGACCGACGGCCGCTTCGGGAGTGTCCTTAATGACGCACTCAGGGTGCTCGTTGGTGGCATCCGCTTTCAACCACAGGGTGACATCAAGCGGATCTTTTTCTTTGTATTCCAGAACAATAAAGTTGTTACGTTCAACAAAGTCATGACGGCTACCCATGAGCGAGTGAGCCGCGCTCACTTTGTCAGGATCAAGCAGGTCTTTGAGCGGGACGCCAAACTGGTAGTTCAGCGTTGCGTTAACAGAAAGATCGGTATTATCGCCAGTGCCAGCTTTGAAATCTGTACCGACAACAATGAGCGGAACGGGCTGGTATTTCACACCCAGCGTGACAGCGAAGGGATCTTTCTCCAGACTATCGGTACCAAAAAGCGCGACTTCATTCCCATAATATTGTTCGAAGACAATTTTTCCGCCAAGCTGCGGGTAAGCGGGTAGCCAGGCTTCAGCGCGAATATCCCAACCGCGCGCAGGGCGTTCTTCATAAAAGTCGAAATCTTCAGAGTCTTTCCAGTCAGAAAGTGGGTGATAATAGTTGCCTGAGAATTTTAAATAATCCGTCCAGGCTTCGGCGCCTAAACCTAAACGGCGATGTCCACGGGTAAAGTCATAATCATAAAATATATTTCCACCCAATAGATATTTATCAAAATTATACCTTACCCCAAGGCCAATATTCCCGATCGTACGATCTTCTTTTCGTTGCGCAGAAAATTGGCTGAAATAAACAGTGGTTTGATTATCGTACCAGGGAACAAAATAATCGATGGAACTGCCATCCAGATCGCCGCCCTGACCAATGGAGAGGTTCAAACGGACCTTACCGTAGGGAGAGAGTGTGTCTTCAATATAAGATTGTGCGGTTGAGGTGATTTGACTTTGCAGATAGCTTCTGGCCTGAGATTCCAGCGCCTCAGGGGTCAAGTTTTCAAACCCTTGCGTGGCGAAGTTGATGACGTAATCGGCTCCGCGCTCTTTCAGCGATTTACCCTTGTTGGTTTGTTCATCCTGTTGTGCTGCCTGGCTACCTAAATCAGGTAACGATTCGTTTTGCTTAACATTTATCTCTGGCGCCGCGAAAGCAGCACCAGAGATAAATGTTAGAATAATACAGCGTTTCCATCGCAGCATGCACTTTCCCTGTGACAATGATACAGTCAAAAATAAGCTTTAATATTGTATCCCTGATTATTCAGAAAGGCATGTCATAAAGAATAAATATATTCTTAATTGTTTAAATTAGTGATCTCACTCAATTGCATTAGTTATTCCACTAATAACAAATTGTTTTACCATTCATGCATTAAATATAAATGATAAAACAATACATTCACATGATATTAAGCAATAATAAATTCAACGCGTTTTTTAGATATTAAACCGTGCCCATGTTGGCAGAAATAATCCACAGCACCACAAGCTTTTAACACTTGTAACGCCTGATGACACTCAGGGCAAAGTGCCTGGACGGTAAAGTTTTTGTCGCAAGTTGCACAGTGAGCAGTCTCGCCATTGCGTTCGAGAGGGGTTTTGCAGGTTGGACAGTTGAGTGCCATAAATACTCCTCGCGTGTTATTCGGCTTCCCTCTCCGTGTGGAAAGGGAAACCAGATAAGTGATTACTTACTTTTCTTGATATGCTTCATCAGACGCTTACGTTTACGCATCTGGGTTGGCGTCAGGGTGTTACGCTTGTTCGCATACGGGTTTTCCCCTTCTTTGAACTGAATACGAATCGGCGATCCCATTACGTCCAGCGATTTGCGGAAGTAGTTCATCAGGTAACGCTTGTAGGAATCAGGCAGGTCTTTCACCTGATTGCCGTGAATCACCACAATCGGCGGGTTATAACCCCCGGCGTGGGCGTATTTCAGCTTCACACGACGACCGCGTACCAGCGGTGGTTGGTGATCTTCAACAGCCATCGTCATGATGCGCGTCAGCATAGAGGTCCCCACACGACGGGTGGAGCTGTCATACGCTTCACGTACTGATTCAAACAAGTTACCAACACCACTGCCGTGCAAGGCAGAGATAAAGTGCACACGAGCAAAATCGATAAAGCCCAGACGGAAGTCCAGCGTCTCTTTCACCTGCTCTTTCACTTCCTGGCTCAGGCCGTCCCACTTGTTCACTACAATCACAAGTGAGCGCCCACTATTGAGAATAAAGCCCAGCAAGGAGAGATCCTGATCGGAAATACCTTCACGCGCATCAATCACCAACATCACCACGTTGGCATCTTCAATGGCCTGCAACGTTTTGATTACCGAGAATTTCTCTACCGCATCGGTGATTTTGCCGCGTTTACGTACGCCAGCGGTGTCAATGAGCACATACTCACGTCCGT
The DNA here is from genome assembly GCF_003000935.1 of Escherichia sp. R1. Lineage (NCBI taxonomy): Bacteria > Pseudomonadati > Pseudomonadota > Gammaproteobacteria > Enterobacterales > Enterobacteriaceae > Escherichia > Escherichia sp. R1. The sequence continues at coordinate 86,342 of NZ_PSRU01000020.1, read as the reverse complement.
CGCGTTCCATTGGAATGTAGATACTGTCACGCGTCGTGCCAGGCATGTCGTAAACAACAACGCGCTCTTCACCAAGAATACGGTTAGTGAGTGTAGACTTACCTACGTTCGGGCGACCCACAATCGCCAGTTTGATCGGCAGACTTTGCGGGTCGAAGTCGTCTTCCTCTTCTTCTTCGCCGTTCTCTTCCGCTTCAAATTGCGCCCAGTATTCGGCGTCTTCGTCGACTTCTTCTTGCGGTGCGAGATCTTCCATCCACGGCAGCAGCACGTGCTCCAGCAGACTTAATACGCCACGACCGTGAGACGCGGCGATCGGGTAGATTTCACCTAAACCAAGCGCGTAGAAATCAACCACTGCCTGATCGGGATCCAGACCGTCAGTTTTGTTTGCCACCAGGAAGGTCGGTTTTTCACGGGAGCGCAGATGTTTAGCAATCGCTTCATCCGCCGGCATCAGGCCCGCGCGCGCATCCACCATAAACAGTACGACGTCCGCTTCTTCAATCGCCAGCAGCGACTGTTCCGCCATGCGGGTTTCTACACCGTCTTCTGTGCCATCAATCCCGCCGGTATCAATGCAGATAAACTCACGGCCTTCAATTTCCGCACGACCGTACTTACGGTCACGAGTCAGACCCGGGAAATCCGCAACCAGCGCATCTCGGGTGCGAGTTAGACGGTTAAATAACGTGGATTTTCCTACGTTAGGGCGCCCGACAAGCGCGACCACAGGTACCATGTTTAAAGCCTCATTTTTATAAATCATCAGACAACGCACGCTATATTCGTGTCGTTGTTAAAAACAGGAAAACGGCCCCTGTCCAGGAGCCGTTTTCAAAGTGAACGACAGAGACGATTAACGTGTAATAGAGTACACGGTTCCGTCTTTTGCCTGGATCAGCAGTTTGCCGTCAGCGGCAACCGGTTCAGTCTGGAAACCGGAACTATCAACTTTTTGCTGGGCAACGAAACGACCATCTTCGACGTTAATCCAGTGCAGATAACCTTCGCTGTCACCTACCACCAGGTTGCCATTATACAGCACCGGAGAAGTCAGCAGGCGATGCAGCAGATCGCTTTGTGTCCACAGCGTAACGCCGCCATCAATGGTCAACGCCATCACCCGGTCATTTTGATCGACCAGATAGATGCGATTGCCGTCGACGATGAAATCATTCACCGAACCCAGTTCGCGTTTCCACATAATCTGACCGCTGCGCAGATCAAGCGCCGTCAGGTTACCATTATAGGCCAGCGCGAAAACAACGCCGTTAACAACGACGGGAGTCGTGTCAACATCGCTCAGACGGTCAATTTCGGTAGAACCGGTCGCCTGGGAAATACGCTGCTGCCAAATCATCTGGCCCTGTTCCATCAGCACTGCGCTGACGCGACCATTATCGCCACCCACGACGGCCGCACCAAAAGCCGTTGCCGGCGCAGACTCGCCACGCAAAGAGAGCGAAGGCATATCGAGGTTAACTGTCCATTTGACAGCGCCGTCAGCTTCGTTCAGCGCTTGTAACTGACCGTTACTGGTGTGGATTAACACCAGACCGTCGCTGACCACCGGGCGCGAAAGTGCTTCACCCGCGACTTTAGTTTGCCATGCCACAGTACCATCGCTGGTATTCAGCGCGTAAACCTGCGCCTTTTCGGTGCCAATGTAGACATGCCCACCAGACACGGTCACGCCGCCAGAAAGTAATGCAGGATCTTTAGAGAACCAGCCATCTTTCTCGGCCAGGTTGACAGACCAGATTTCTTTGCCGTCATCCGCATTCAGCGCTTTTACTAAACCAGCGCGGTCCGCTGCATAGACAACGTTGTCCGCCAGTGCCGGATGAAGATTGGAATAGAAGTTGCCAATGCCGCTACCAACGGAAGTGCTCCACGCAGTAGTCGGCGTAAACTGGTTTTCAACGGTTGGCAATGGGGACATCTTTACCACATCTTCTTCGCTGTTAAACAGCGAACAGCCGCTTAAAAGGGTAACGGAAAGCAGTCCTGGCAGCAGTAATTTACGCAATTGCATCGGGTCCCTCTCAGATGGACAAATTATTAATTTTCATCTGCATCATTTCGCTCAGTGCCGGGGTAACATCGCTTTTCACGCCTGCTTCCCATGCACTACGCGCACCTTGCTTATCACCTTTGCTCAGCAATGCTTCACCACGCAGGTCGGCAACAATGGCAGCCCACCCTTCACCTTTGATAGCATCAAGGGTTTTTAGCGCGGCATCAGCCTGCTTGAGCTGTACCTGAACGCGAGCAAGACGCAGATTTATCACGGCTTTGAGATTTTCATCGCTCGTGTCTGCCAGCCCCTGTTGTAACTGGGCGGCAGCTTTCTCTAGTTCATTTTTGTCAACAAATTGCTGCGCAAGTTCCAAAGAAGCCAGCGCACCATAAGTATTTTTATTTTCAGCAGCAAATTTTTCCGCCGCTGGGATGCTATCCGGTTTGCCTTCGCTCACTGCGGTAACCGCATTTTGATAGGCAAGAGAAGCGGAGCGTGCAGAATCAACCTGATGGCTATTCCAGTAGCGCCAGCCAATCAGTGCGCCAACGCCCAAAATCACCCCAACAGCCAGTGCTTTGCCATTTTCAGCAAAAAAGCGTTTAACCGCTTCAACCTGGTCGTTTTCGTTCTCGTAAATTTCCACGCTGTCCTTCTCCTTCCTTAACCCAGTAACGTGCGCAAATGCGCGGCTACGCTATCCTGCGCAACTGCAGTTTGCTCACCAGAGCGCAAATCCTTCACTACTGCTGTGCCGTTAGCCACTTCAGACTCACCCAGCACCACAGCAACGCGGGCACCCCATTTATCAGCACGGGCAAACTGTTTCTTAAAGTTGCCGCCGCCGTGGTTGGTCATCAGTTTCACGCCCGGTAATTCATCACGCAGACGCTCTGCTAATGCCATAGCCGCAGATTGTGTGTCAGCACCTGAAGCCACCAGGTATATATCGACAACAGGATCGGCTTTAAATTCCGGATTAACGGCCTGAACTAACAATACAAGACGTTCGAGGCCCATCGCAAAACCGACTGCCGGTGTTGCACGACCACCCAGTTGTTCCACCAGACCGTCATAACGACCACCTGCACACACGGTGCCCTGGGAACCGAGGCTGTTAGTCACCCACTCGAAAACGGTACGGTTATAGTAATCCAGACCGCGCACCAGACGCTGGTTTACGGTGTAAGCGATCCCCGCGCTCTCAAGCAGTTTGCACAGACCGGCAAAGTGCTCACGAGATTCCTCGTCCAGATAATCGCCTAATGCCGGAGCGTCGTTGAGAAGCACCTGCACTTCCGGATTTTTTGAATCGAGTACGCGCAGCGGGTTAGTGTACATGCGGCGTTTGCAGTCTTCGTCCAGCTTTTCTTTATGCTGCTCAAGGAATGCCACCAGCGCATCGCGGTAATTCGCACGAGCTTCCAGCGAACCGATAGAGTTCAGCTCAAGAGTTACGTGCTCGGAAATACCCAGCGCGCGCCACCAGCGGGCAGTGAGCATAATCAGTTCGGCGTCGATATCAGGACCTTGCAGACCGAAAACTTCGCAGCCCAACTGATGGAACTGACGATAACGCCCTTTCTGCGGACGCTCGTGACGGAACATAGGCCCGATATACCACAGACGCTGTTCCTGATTGTACAGAAGACCATGCTCGATGCCGGCGCGTACACAGCCCGCCGTCCCTTCAGGGCGCAGAGTCAGGCTGTCGCCATTGCGATCCTCAAAGGTGTACATCTCTTTTTCAACCACGTCGGTGACTTCACCAATCGCACGTTTGAATAGCGGGGTCTGCTCTACAATCGGCAAGCGGATTTCACTGTAACCGTAGCTGCCGAGCACGTTTTTCAGTGTGCCTTCAATGCGCTGCCAGATGACCGTTTCGCCAGGCAGGTAATCGTTCATGCCGCGAATGGCTTGAATGTTTTTTGCCACGTTTATTCTCTTTCTGAATATAAAAATGAACCCTCAACGCTTCCCTCAATGTTTCGGGAGCCATGCGGGTTCAATCATACACGGGAAGCGAGGCGCTTCCCATCACGTTATTATTTTTCAACCTGCTGAACGTCAATTCGACGCGCTTCGTCCAGCTGACTGGCTTTCGCACGAATGCGCGCTTCCAGCTGATCGATCATATCGTTGTTGTCCAGACGGTCTTTGCGCACGCCATCTTCATAGAGGCCGCTTTTCTTGTTGCCGCCAGTGACGCCGAGTGTAGAAACCAGCGCCTCACCAGGGCCATTCACCACGCAGCCGATAATCGAAACGTCCATCGGAGTGATGATATCTTCCAGGCGTTGCTCCAGCGCGTTAACCGTACCGATAACATCAAATTCCTGACGCGAACAGGTCGGGCAGGCGATGAAGTTGATCCCGCGCGAACGGATACGCAGCGATTTCAAAATATCGAAACCGACTTTGATCTCTTCGACCGGATCGGCCGCCAGCGATACGCGCAGCGTGTCGCCGATGCCTTCAGACAGCAGCAGACCTAAACCAATAGCGGATTTTACTGCCCCGCTACGCGCACCACCGGCTTCGGTGATCCCCAGATGCAGCGGCTGATCGATTTGTTTTGCCAGCAAACGATAAGACTCAACAGCGAGGAAGACGTCAGACGCTTTCACGCTGACTTTGAACTGATCGAAGTTCAGGCGATCGAGATGATCAACATGACGCATGGCAGATTCCAGCAACGCCTGCGGCGTCGGTTCGCCATACTTTTCTTGCAGATCTTTTTCCAACGATCCGGCATTAACGCCAATACGGATCGGAATGTTTTTATCGCGCGCACAGTCAACCACCATGCGAATACGCTCTTCATTACCGATATTGCCAGGGTTAATACGCAGACAATCGACGCCGTATTCCGCTACTTTCAGCGCAATGCGATAGTCGAAGTGGATGTCAGCCACCAGCGGCACGTTAACCTGCTGTTTGATGAGTTTGAACGCTTCTGCCGCGTCCATCGTCGGTACGGAGACACGGACGATATCAGCGCCAACACGTTCCAGCGCCTTGATTTGATTGACCGTTGCTTCGACGTCTGTCGTACGCGTATTGGTCATGGACTGTACGGCGATGGGAGCACCATCGCCAATCGGCACATTCCCAACGTAAATACGTGTTGATTTTCTACGTTGAATTGGAGCCTGGTTATGCATGAAAAATCTCCCGCGTTACCCGTCTGTTACTGCGCCGGTGATTGTTCGGCATTGAGGGTCAGACGCGCAACCTGGTTAGTTCTGATAAAACGACTCAGATCGACAGGTTTCCCTTGATACTGGATCTGTACTGCGGCTGGCGCACCAATTTTCAGTTTGTACGGTGCCTGGCCGGTTAAGTTCAAATTACCGTCTTTACGCTGCATACCGCTAAACAGTTTTTTACCGGTAGCATCGGTGACTTCCAGCCAGCAATCGGCAGTAAAGTTCATCACCAGCGCATTCGGGTCAACCGCCGGCGTGGTCACGCCAGCCTGATCGGTTGGCAACGGCGCAGCGCCATCTGGTGTTGTTGTTGCCGCTGGTGCCGGAGTCGCAGCGGTATCAACATTTGCCTGCGAAGGTGGAACAACCGCATTCTGTTGCGGATCAACAGCTGGTGCTGGCGCAGTTACGGCAGGTGTTTGCGTGTTGGTTGCGGTGGTATCCACAGGTGATGTCGGCGTGGTCGCCATAGCCTGATCTGTGGTTGTCGACGTATCTAACGGTACACTCTGGCTTTGATTATTATTCAGTTCCGCAGAAGATTGATCGGCCATAGTGGTGATCTCTTCCTGCTGAGCTTTGTGGTCTTGCCACCACCAGGCACCGCTCAGGCCAATAACCACAAACAACACCAGCCAGGTGAAGGTCATCAGCCAGCCGTCACGTTTTTTGCGGCGTTTACCGAGGGAAAAACTCTGCATCGGCGCAACTTTTGCAGCCCGTAGTGGAGCCTGCTTTTCCAGCCCTGGCAGCAGTTCTTCTTCTGGAATATGTACCAGACGCGCATAAGAGCGGATATATCCGCGCAGGAATGTTGAAGCAAGATCGGCGGGTGCCTTATCTTCTTCAATGTCGCGTACCGTGGAAACCTTCAGGCAAAGTCGCTCGGCAACGGCCTGTTGACTAAGTCCTAGTTGTTCGCGAGCATTACGCAGGCGAGCGCCGGTAGTAAGTGCTTCATTTTGGTCGTGCGTGGCTTCAGTATTCATTCGCTGCAGGTACGTTTAAATGAGAATTGAGATGCCGGTGAACCATCATGCCCACCCACACCGCGAAACATCCGTTAAGTTAACCGTTATCATACAGTATAAGACCGTCTGTGTGCTCGTGACAAAGCCCACATTCACTAAGGCTAACTTACTGTTGCATCGTTACATACTGCCTTAAAGTCAGCAAAAACGCACCGTTAATATTGACCAGACAATTGCAACTTAATACTTCATTCATAAAAGATTACGCCACGGTACATAAAGTAACCGTGGCGTAATGGCTATCAGACCGCTTTAATGTCGATGGCTTCACCCTGCATCCGTTTACGCAGGGTACGTTTCGTACGGTCGATAACATCGCCCGCCAACTGACCACAAGCAGCATCGATATCATCACCACGAGTTTTACGCACAATAGTGGTGAAACCGTAGCTCATCAGCACTTTTGAGAAACGGTCGATACGGCTGTTCGAACTGCGTCCATACGGCGCGCCCGGGAACGGGTTCCACGGGATCAGGTTGATCTTACACGGCGTATCTTTCAGCAGTTCCGCCAGTTGGTGCGCGTGTTCAGTGCCGTCGTTAACGTGATCAAGCATCACGTATTCAATAGTAACTCGGCCCTGATTGGCGTTGGATTTCTCCAGATAACGGCGCACCGCCGCAAGGAACGTTTCGATATTGTACTTTTTGTTGATCGGCACAATTTCGTCACGAATTTCGTCGTTCGGCGCGTGCAGGGAGATAGCCAGCGCAACGTCGATCATATCGCCCAGTTTATCCAGCGCCGGAACCACACCGGAAGTGGAAAGCGTGACGCGACGTTTTGACAGGCCAAAACCGAAATCATCAAGCATGATTTCCATCGCCGGAACGACGTTGTTCAGGTTGAGCAGCGGCTCGCCCATACCCATCATCACTACGTTAGTGATTGGGCGCTGACCGGTGACTTTTGCTGCGCCGACAATTTTCGCCGCACGCCACACCTGGCCGATAATTTCCGATACCCGCAGGTTGCGGTTAAAGCCCTGCTGGGCGGTGGAACAGAATTTACACTCCAGCGCACACCCCACCTGCGAAGAGACGCAGAGCGTGGCACGGTCGTCTTCCGGGATATACACCGTTTCAACGCGCTGATCGCCAACGGCGATCGCCCATTTAATGGTGCCGTCAGATGAACGCTGTTCTTCAACCACTTCCGGTGCACGGATTTCCGCCACCTCTTTCAGTTTGCCGCGCAACACTTTATTGATGTCGGTCATCTCATCAAAGTTGTCGCAGCAATAGTGATACATCCACTTCATCACCTGATCGGCGCGGAAGGGTTTTTCACCTAAATCTTTAAAAAACTCCCGCATCTGCTGACGGTTGAGATCCAGCAGGTTGATTTTTCCATCTTTCGTGGTGACGTTTTCAGGTGTGACTAATTGTTCAGACATATGCTATTCCGGCCTCGTTATTACACGTTATGGCCCCTGGAGGGTTGAAAAAAGAAACGCCCCGGTGAGCGGCTGCTCGTCCGGGGGCGCTGCATTGTACAAATTCTGGCGCACGGATGCCACGTTTGCACGCGGCATTTACGAAATTATTAACGGGTGCGCGGGCACACTTCGCCTTCGCCGAAGAAATAAGCGATTTCGCGAGCGGCAGACTCGACGGAATCAGAACCGTGGGTACCATTTTCGGTCAGGCTGTCAGCGTAATCAGCACGCAGAGTACCGGCCAGTGCGTTTGCCGGATTGGTCGCGCCCAGCAAATCGCGGTGACGCTGAACAGCATTTTCACCTTCCAGCACGGAAACAACGATCGGGCCAGAAGTCATGAATTCAACCAGACCATCAAAGAACGGTTTTCCATCGTGTTCAGCATAAAAGCCACGAGCCTGTTCAACGGTCAGGTGCAGCATTTTGGTGCCGACAATTTTGAACCCTGCAGCTTCAAAGCGCGCAAAGATACTACCAATCACGTTTTTTGCTACCGCGTTCGGTTTGATGATGGAAAAAGTACGTTCAATAGCCATTTTTACCTCTGTAAATTGTTCTGTTGTTGTCTGTACCAGCGTACGAGATGGCGCGGATTATAATGAGCAACAGGGCCGTTGACTATTGATGAAGGTAACATTTTTTTAAAATAAACCCAGTTTAAGCAACAATCAGGGACAAAACAGACTATTGCATGACAAATTTCACTGTCGCTATTTGCCCCACGTCATCCATCACCAGCAATTGATAATCGCCTTTATCCGTCAAATGCAGGGTCACGTTGCGCCCACGTTCAGTTAACGGTTCGCCGTTCAGAAACCACCAGCGTTCACCTGCCCCTCCACTTGATTGCAACGGCAAAGTCGCTTCCGCTGCGCCCGGTAAACGTTTAATAATCGCGCCATCGCGCACACCTGTTAGCTGCAGCGGGAGTTGTGCATCGTGACCGTATGGCGGGCAAATTGTCGAGGCCGGTGGCAAGCGCACAGCGCGACGTTCTGATGCGGGCAGCCAGGGTTCCAGCGGTAGCGGCCAGACATTTATCATTTCTTGTCGCGCCTGAGGGCAATCAGCGGCAACACGTTTGCCGTTTTCATCCAGCCAGATGGGGAAACGAATGCCATTAATGCCTTCCTGCTCCGGCAGTAATAGAGTTGGCGGCTGGCTCCCGTCCAGCAGCCAGGTTGCCAGGCGGCGGCGACAGTTACCGTCACCTTCCGGCAAAGACTGTCCGCCCGGCCAGCAGATAACGCCACGACTTACAGAGTCAGGACGTGGGTCTTCCGGCAAATTCACACTGCGCGACAGTAAGATATTATTAACCTGATTCAACAGCGGTACGGCACTGGCAAAGCCAAACTGACCAACAACGGGCGTGCCGTCCGGTCTGCCAGTCCAGATCCCAATGACATAGCGAGCGTTAACCCCAATCGCCCAGGCATCACGATAGCCATAGCTGGTGCCCGTTTTCCATGCCAGTGGGGCGACGCGCGGCAAGGCACCATCCGGCAAGGGTTGCGCTTCATCAGCCATAATCCGGCGAATGATCCACGCAGCCCCCGACGACATTAAAGGCCGTTCAAGCAGCGGATCGTCAGGCTGTAAGCGCAATTTACCTGCCTTGCCGTGGCGAGCAAACGCGGTATACGCTGCCGCCATATCTTCCAGTTTTGCGCCAGCGCCGCCGAGAATGAGCGAAAGATTCGGTGCAGCACCGTTGGGCAAATATAACGGCAATCCAACATTGCGTAACTTTGCCGCAAACCGTTTCGGTCCATAGGCTTCCAGCACCTGCACAGCAGGTAAGTTCAGCGATCGCACCAGCGCCTCACTCATGCTGATCGGGCCATGAAAACCGCTGTCAAAGTTGCCAGGTCGGTAATCACCGGTGCGTCTGGGGACGTCTTGCAACAGCGATGCCGGGTGGATCAAGCCTTCATCCAGCGCCAGACCATAAACAAACGGTTTGAGCACCGATCCTGGCGATCGGATCGCATTGACCATATCAACATGACCAAAGCGTGAATCATCGTTGAGATCAACCGATCCCACCCAGCCGCGAACACGCATATCGGTATGATCAACCACGATCATCGCCAGTGAGCTGCGCGGTGGCAATCGTCCTTTCCAGTTTTGCGCCAGTTCTTCCAGACGTCGTTGAAGACCGGCATCCAGCGTAGTAACGATTTTGTCGCTTTTGCTTTTACCGAGCATCATTCGCGAAAACAGCGGTGCCAGTTGCGGCATTTGTCGGGGTGCCAGCCAGATGGGTTCTTCCCTTGACTCTTTTACCCGCTCACGGGACCACACACCTTGCACGGCCATCCGTTCGAGCACTTTATTACGCGCGGCTTCGGCACGCTCCGGCCAACGATCCGGGCGAAGACGGCTGGGCGCTTGCGGCAACACCGCCAGCATTGCCGCCTCGGAATAGCTTAAATTCGCAGGCGATTTCCCGAGGTAAGCCCAACTTGCCGCACCAATCCCCTGCAACGTACCGCCAAACGGGGCACGGTTAAGATACAAGGTCAGAATTTCACGTTTAGACAGATGCCATTCCAGTTGCAACGCGCGCCAGAGCTGGCGAATTTTGCCGCCAAACGTTTTGGGGTGAGGATCAAGCAGGCGCGCCACCTGCATGGTGAGCGTGCTGCCGCCGGAAATGACCCGACCCGACGTGAGATCTTGCCAGGCTGCACGCGCCACCGAGAACGGATTCACCCCCGGATGCTTCCAGAACCAGCGATCTTCATAATTGATCAGCGCTTCAAGGTAACGTGGAGAAACATCTTCGATTGTTACTGGATAACGCCAGATGCCGTCAGCATCGGCGAAACGCCAGAGTGGCGTACCATCCTGCGCCACCACCACGCGTGCAGGATTCACTTCTTGCAATGGCAGAGGCCAGAGTTTATCTGCTGCCCATGCTGCCAGAATGATGATAAAAGGCGCGGCTGCCAGCATTATCCAGCAGCCGCGTTTGGTTAACAGGCGAGGCATTTACGGTCTGACAATCAGCAAATCTTCAGCCGCGCCGGTCGCCCGCCATTGGGGAACATACATTGATTCCACCATCGGTTGCGGTACCTGATACGTTCCCGGCGTCACCGCCCGCGCCAGATACACCAGCGTTACCGGTTGATATTCATCAACGGCAACCGCCGCCACAAAGCGATCGTCACGGAACTCTATGTGCTTAATGCTCGCCTGCTGCATCTGGTTCAGCAAGTTCTGCACTTCACCACCACTTTGCTCCAGGCTGGCGCTGCCGTTCGCCAGATTCTGGTTTTCCAGTTCCAGCCCCGCAGGCAACAGATCCACGACTAACGCATCCGGTACACTGTTACTGGCTTTAACCTGCAACCACACCAGCACCAGATCGCCGCTACGTAACGAGTCCAGCGATTTGCTCTTACCGTCAGTACCCAGAATATGACGCTCAATTTGCAGCACATTGCTCGCCGGTAAAGGTGCGGATTGCGGATAACCGCTGGCATCCACACGCAGCCATAACGGCTGATCGCCACTGTTGGTCACCTGCAAGGTGGCAAGTTGATCGCTATTCAGATTGCTGGTTTGCGCTTTCTCGCCTGTCAACGGCTCAGCAGAGAAAGTGGTTTGCGCCTGCCATTTGCCCGGTAAATCCTGAAGAGTACGGGCAGCCAGGAACAACGCGTTACTTTCCTGCGTCGATAGCCAGCGTTCACCGAACGCCTGCTGCGAAAGTGTGTTTAACAGGGAGTACTGCTCATCGGGTAGCAGTTTGTTCTCTTCCAGCAATGAGAGCATCAACGCGCTGTCTCGCAGTGGACTACCGTAATCACCCAGCCATATCCGCTCATCACTATTACGCGGCGTTTTCAGCGCCAGCGCAATCGCTTCTTCACCACGCGTCGCATCACCCATGATTTTCAGCGCAACGCCAAGTTGCAGCAGCGGTAAACCAGAAGCGGCATCTGCACGATGCTCCCAGATTTCACGCAGCGCACCCAGTGGTGCTTTTTGCTGACGGGCCAACACCAGCGCAGCGTAAGACTGTACGGCGAATTTACTGGCTTTGAGATTATCAGCGTACGGGATCGACATCATGCCCGGATCTTGTAAATAGCGCAGCAGACGCTCATTACCCCGGTTAATGGCGTCTGTCGGCACGCTGTAACCCTGTTCGCCTGCGCGGACCAGGAAATCCATCACGTAAGCCGTCAGCCAGTACTCTTCGTCACCGTTTTTATCCCACAACGCAAAGCCGCCGTTATCACGTTGCATTTGCAGCAAACGGGAAATGCCGATATCGACCGATGCACGGCGTTTCTCATCACTGTCGCCTTTGATGCCCAACGCCTGCAGTTGGGCTGCATTGGTATAAAGTGACGGGAACAGGCCGCTGGCGGTTTGCTCGAGACAGCCGTACGGATACGCTTTTAACTCTTTGATATAACGTGCGATGTTCAGCGGTGGTTTGCCACTCAACAACAATTGCCCTTCCAGCGTAACAGGCGAGAAGTTTTGCAATCCATCAGCCGGGAGCGCCCAGGTTTCACCAGGCTGTAACGCCGTACCGTAATTGACCGTTTGTGCCGGGAATGCCGGACGGACGCCGATTTTCCACTGCTTATGCTGATCGGCAACGGTTTCCCCCGGTAACGCTAACCCGCTAATGGTGGCCTGAATGTCTCCATCGCCATAACCCGGCAATGCACGCACCGGGATAAACAGCGTAGTACGCACCCCTGGCGCTAATTCAACAGGTGCGGGGGAATTACTCACCAGTTCAAGCAAGCCACTGGCGGTCAGAGCAACATTAAGTTTTTGCGGTTTATCGGTAAGATTAGTGATATCCAGCGTCAGGCGCGAGGTATCGCCACTCGCCATAAAGCGTGGCATGTTCAGTTCAGCAATCACCGGTGCAGCAACAATCACTTTGCTTTCGTTGCTTCCGAAGTCATCTGCCGTCCAGGCTTGCGCCATGACGCGCAATTCACCGTTAAAATCGCCAATTGGCAGTGTAACCGAGCCTTCGCCCTGTTCATTGAGCGTTACCGGCAGCGCCTGCTGCGCGACAATATTGACGTGATTGACCGGCGGTTTACCACCACGTTTCAGCTCATCACCATCGCCACCAAAACGCAGAGCTGCCAGACGCCCCTGACCTTCAATGACCTGACCGTAAATATCGTAAATGTCTGCGCCATAGCGTTTCTGACCAAAGAACGCCTGCCACGGATCTGGCGTGACGTAATCAGTAATATTCAGCACACCGCTATCAACGGCAGACACCAGCACATTCACCTGTTTTGGCATCTCACCATTTTTATTGCTGGCTTTAATTTTCACGGTTAATGGCTGATTGGGGCGCATTTTGGTAGGGGTTTCCAGCGCCAGATCGAGGCGACGGTTTTCATCACCAAGCGGCAGATGCAACACCCCAACCGCGCGTTTTGGCGTCGCGGAGCGAGATTTATCGCCAGGACGTACCACCAGCGTACTTAAATACAGATCATGACGATTCCAGGTTTTATCGACCGGAATCGTCAGATCCAGCCCTTGAGCCGGAACATCAATCTCTTGCCACCACAGCGGCCCTTCACTGGACTCGACCATCGCATAACCTTTACCCGCCGTTGGCGCGGCAATATGCAACTTAATGGTATCGCCAGGGCGATAGCTGGCTTTATCCAGTTTCAGCGTGACACGGTCGGGTCGCACTGCACCACCCCCGTCGCTGTTATCCTGCCAGCTATAACCAGCCCAGAAACGCACACTACTGACCGCTTCATTCGGCGCTTTAACTTCCAGACGATAAGCGCCCCACTCTACCGGGAAACTGACCTTACCGGTTTCGTCCGCTTTCAGATCCAGAGTTTGTTCATTTTCGATCAGATCTTTTTGATCAAACTGTGACTGCCAGCCTTCATATTCCGACCAGTTCCAGTAGTAATCGCGGCGTTCGCGAATCAGGCGCACCTGCAAGCCCGACACGGCTTTTTTCACGCCTTGCGCATCGCTATAAACGATGTCAAAAGCGGCGTTACTGCCTTCATCAACAATGGGCTGTTTCACCGTGCTGTCGGTGCGATAATCGTAAACCGATTTCGAGGCGAACTGCGGACGGATCCCCGGCAATGCATCGGCAGGCCAGATAGCCTGCTCAGCACGGCGCGTCACCGGGCGACCGCCCGATTCCAGCAAACTACCCTGGAAAATAACCTGTAATGGGGAATGCGTTTCCTTCCACTGGCTTTCTGTAGAAACTTCGCCGCGCCCTTTATCATCCAGCGTCAACTGAACTTCATCCAGCGTGCGGGAAAGATTTTCGGCAGCTATATCGCCGAATTCAAAACCAGGTAAGGCTGATACAGCTTCACGCAGTGGGCGCAGGAAAAGTTGCCCTTGCAAAGTATTACCATTAGCAGGTGCGCCATACAGGTAGTACCCCACCACGGAGAATTTCACTTCATCTTTCGGCGTTAGCGGGGTTTTCTCACCGGTCAGATTCAGCGCCATACGCTCTGGCATAAAATCTTCGACGTGGAAATCCCACATCCGATACTGGTTATCGCCCGTGTTAGCGCGAATATGCCACATACCGGTTGCCGCATTGCTATCGAGTGGCCAGGTAAAGTGGTAGAGGCCATTCTCCGGCTGACTAACGACGCTCCTGAGTACCTGCCCGTCGGGTTTAATCACGTCCAGCTTGACAGGTTGATCGGGCAACGCTTTACCGTCTGCATCACGCAGCAAACCATTGAGGATGACCGTTTCACCCGGGCGATAAAGATCGCGCGGGCCAAACATGAAAAACTGTTTGCTATAGCCCGGCGCGCCAGCAATGTTAAATTCCGCTAAGTCCAGCGCCGGGAGTTTTAAATCGAGCAGCGTTGTCTGACCGTTTTTACGCGCCAGCAGTAATGCCGCGTTTTTATCATTTTCCAGCTGCACATGCCCCTGAGCGTCACTGCTTGCCTGAGTCAGAGTCTGCCCTTTCTCATTTAATAAAGAGACTTCAATTCCTTGCTGGGCCGCGCCGTTTTCCAGACTTTGGGTAAAGATATCCAGACGATTGTGATAACGGTGAGCTGAAACGCCAATATCACTTAACGTAAACAGCGTCGCGGGATTACTGTAATCGTAACGTCCAGCCTGATTCATCACAGCCAGATACACGCCCGCCTGCTGAAGCGGTTTGATATCGCCCAGCGGCAGCAATAATTTTTCACGGGTGTTACGCGCAGGATTGAGATCAAACCGTCCGGTGTAGACCAGATCCGCCATCTGCAGCAGTTTATCTGACTGCCAGTTCGCCAGCGAATTGCGGTATTCCCACTGGCTAATGAAAGCGGGCAGTGATTCTGGTTTCACACGGAAGAAGTTAACATCGACATTGTTAACGTTAAGCGCCATTACCGGCAGCCCTTCAACGACCTTACCAGGAAGCAACGAACCACGACTGGCAAAACCGACGCTGGGTTGGATATCGCGGGTAGTTATAGTTTTTTCGTCATCTTTACTAAAGGTTGCGTTATTGAGCGCTTTGACCTCCTTGCCAATAGTGACGATCAAATCACGTTTCGGTTCGAGGTGGCGTAAACGCAGCTCTTTAAGATTATGTGACAGCTCCCAGGCACCATCCACTTTGCCGCTTTTTTTATCGACGACATGAATAACGCGTGAGAAATCCTGATCCGGGTCGAGAGGGATGGAGAACGTCAGCACCAGCGTGGCTGCGCCATCGAGTTGAACTTCAGAGAGATCCAGCAATGTCAGCGCCTTACCGGCACTCTGTTGGGCCAGTTTTTGTCGCTCCGGCGCGGAAAGTTTTGCTGAACTCACGTTTTCTGAAGAGGCCGCTTTAGTAACTTCAGAAGGCGCATCTTTTTTCACCGCTGTTGGCGCGTTATCGTTGTTGTCGCACCCTGCCAGCGCCAGCATTAGCATGCAGGCGGCTACGCGTAACTTTTTCATTTTTCATCCCTGCCACAATGGCCCGTTAGCAACGTCGAATAATTATTATGCGTGAGAATTTACGTTATGTAATTCAGTATCACGCCCATACAATCCGAATTTTAGTGAGAATTGTGGCTCAGACAGCCAAATCAGCCTCTTTTGCTTGTCGCTTTTCACTAAACATCCGACAATTTAGCCTAACCCCGGCAAAAATGGAGATGCCTATGTCCACGACATGGTTTGTAGGAGCCGACTGGCTCGCCGAACATATTGATGACCCGGAAATTCAGATTATCGATGCCCGCATGGCGTCGCCTGGACAGGAAGATCGTAACGTTGCTCAGGAGTATCTGAATGGACATATTCCCGGCGCAGTGTTTTTTGATATCGAAGCGCTTTCTGATCACACTTCTCCGCTTCCGCACATGCTGCCGCGCCCGGAAACGTTCGCCGTGGCGATGCGTGAATTAGGCGTTAACCAGGATAAGCACCTGATTGTCTATGACGAAGGTAATCTTTTCTCAGCCCCACGAGCATGGTGGATGCTGCGCACCTTTGGTGTAGAGAAAGTGTCGATTCTGGGTGGTGGACTTGCAGGCTGGCAGCGTGATGATCTGCTATTAGAGGAAGGCGCAGTAGAGCTGCCGGAAGGAGAGTTTAACGCCGCGTTTAATCCTGAAGCCGTGGTGAAAGTAACCGATGTATTATTGGCAAGCCATGAAAATACGGCGCAAATTATTGATGCCCGCCCGGCTACACGTTTTAACGCAGAAGTTGATGAACCTCGCCCAGGTTTACGTCGCGGACATATTCCCGGTGCATTGAACGTTCCGTGGACGGAACTGGTACGTGAAGGCGAACTAAAAACGACCGATGAACTGGATGCGATATTTTTTGGTCGCGGTGTCAGCTACGACAAACCAATTATCGTCAGCTGCGGTTCTGGTGTAACAGCAGCCGTGGTTTTGTTGGCACTTGCGACGCTGGATGTGACAAACGTGAAACTGTACGACGGCGCATGGAGTGAATGGGGCGCACGGGCAGATTTACCGGTTGAGCCCGTAAAATAAGCTTTTTACAGGCAATAAAAAACCGCCGAATTTGGCGGTTTTTTATTGCTGGTCTGGTTCGCGGCCTTTCCAGCAGGTTGTATTACCGTAGTAATGCAAGCGCGTCTCAGCGGACACAATACTCGCCAGTAACTCTCTTTTTGTCAAGTAAAAGAGAGTTATTATTGTTCTGTTAGTGTATTATCCACTGCGGCCCTTTCCGCCGTCTCGCAAGCGGGCGCTGGCTTAAGGAAAGGATGTTCCGCGACCGTTAGGGCAAGCGCGTCTCAGCGCTTGCTATCGCGGCAATATCGCCAGTGGTGCTGTCGTGATGCGGTCTTCGCATGGACCGCACAATGAAGATACGGTGCTTTTGTATCGTACTTATTGTTTCTGGTGCGCTGTTAACCGAGGTAAATAATAACCGGAGTCTCTCCGGCAACAATTTACTGGTGGTTAACAACCTTCAGAACAGCAAGTAAGCCCGAATGCCGCCCTTTGGGGCGGCATGTTTTAAATTATCCGGTTCTGTTTAAAGTCACGCAAAAAACCACCCCAGCGACGTTCATAGAATGGCGCAATATGTTCGGTAATAAAGTGGCTAATACCTTTTTCCCCTTTTTTCACCTGACAAATATCGATGGGTTCATCGCCAGGTAATGTATCGGTCGCTACACTTCCCGCCGCCTGAATAATTTCTTCGATATCACCATCGGCTTCAATGCCAATAAGTAAATTAGGCTGTGCCTCTTCGTTCTCTTTAATTGAACAAATAAAAGCACGCTTCACCGGCTTAATGGTTTTAAATAAGGTGGTAAGTGAATCAATCATTTGCGCTGGCGGCTCTGCGACCTCCGATAATATCAGCGATTCACCGCCTTCCAGTACTTCCTGACTGCTAAGCGGATTCCCTTCTTCACCAATCAGCAAACTGATTTCACGCGGCATAAATTCTTTACCGGTTGGCAGTTTGGCATTAAGGAAGAGCGTTTCGCCAAGGGTCATCTCAAACAATGTGCGAACTGGCATTACGACAAATGCCTGTTCGCCTTCAACCGCCTGTTGAAGTGCTTCTAACGAGGTGAAAAAAGGAATGACGCTGGTGCCGTCTTCTTTTTCCCAGTGCTGTAAATCAAGTGCGCTATCTTCAACCACAGCCTCGCCCTGTGCCGCCGTACCAGGCACCCAGACGGTGGATTCCAGTAGAGTACGGAAAAAGGCCGGGCGGTGCGCCGGTTCGGTTGCTGCTTTTTCCAGCAGGTCTTCAAGTTCGTTTTTTGTTTCGGACATAAGAACCATAATTCATTCAACGTTCGGGGCGTAAGTGCCTGATGCGCTACGCTTATCAGGCCTACAAGGGAACCGCAATATATTGAATTTGCAATACTTTGTAGGCCGGATAAGGCGTTTACGCCGCATCCGGCATATTAGTTTACGCCGTTAACAGATTAGCAATCGTGCGCACACCAAGTCCCGTAGCACCCGCAGACCACTGTTCAACCGGCGCTTTACGGTAAGTCGCCGAGCAGTCGATATGCAGCCAACCTTGCTGATAGTTCTCAACAAAGTGCGACAGGAAGCCCGCCGCCGTGCTCGCGCCTGCCGGATACGCCGCGCTTCCGGTATTGTTCAGTTCCGCAAAGTTAGACGGCAGCTGGCTGCGGTGGAACTCCGCCAGCGGCAGACGCCAGAACGGTTCATTCTCCTGCGCGGCACTCGCCAGCAAGCGCCCTGCCAGCGCATCATCAAAACTGAACAGCGCGTGATAATCATTACCCAGCGCGGTTTTCGCCGCCCCGGTGAGGGTCGCCGCATCAATGATCAGTTCCGGTTTCTGCGCACTGGCATCAATCAGGCCATCGGCCAGCACCAGACGCCCTTCGGCATCAGTGTTCATCACTTCAACTTTTTTACCGTTGCGATAGGTAATAATATCGCCCAGTTTGAACGCGTTGCCGCTGATCAGGTTATCCGCACAACAGAGGAACAGCTTCACGCGCTTGTTCAGTCCGCGCGTAATGGCAAATGCCAGCGCCCCGGTAACCGTTGCCGCGCCGCCCATGTCCGACTTCATCGAGTCCATAAACGCGGTCTGTTTGATGCTGTAGCCGCCGGAATCAAAAGTGATGCCTTTACCAACCAGGCACGCGTACACTGGCGCTTCTTTATCGCCAGTTGGGTTGTAATCCAGCGCCAGCAATACCGGAGAACGTTCTGAACCGCGCCCGACAGTGTGCAGCCCCATATAACCTTGCTCACGCAGATCTTCGCCTTTGGTGATCCGGTAAGTCACACGATCCCCTGCGACGTTGCTGATCAGATCAACAGCACGCTGTGCCAGTTGCGATGGCCCCAGCTCTTCTGCCGGTGCGTTGATGGTGTCACGCACCCAGTCGATGATCATCAGGCGGTTATCCAGTTCCTGACGCTGGGCATCGTCCAGATCCGGCCACTCCACTTTACGTATGCCTTTCGGGGCTTTGTAACCTTGCCAGAATGCCCAGCAGCGATCCGCATCCCAACCTTCACCGCTTAACTGAACATGCTTAATGCCCAGACCGTCAACCTTGCGCGCCGCACGCTGGATCAACCCCAGATCGTCTGTCCCGTTCAAATGCAGGGTAATGCCATCATTATTAATGCTGTAAGTCGCTTTTTCTCCCCAACGTGCGTCGGCAGGTTGGGGAGAGAGGGTAATCTTCATCGCTTCTGTCATTTTAGTTATCCTTATTCGTTTAACAGCAAAACGGGCTACCCCCAGGCAGCCCGTTCATTCACTCGGCTTCGTCCAGCCAGACCAACAAAATCGCTTCGAGGATTTTCTCGTTCGATGCCTGCGGGTCGTCGTCGAAATCTTCCAGAGCGCAAATCCACTGATGCATATCGGTGAATCGAACCGTTTTCGGATCAATATCAGGATACGCATCGTACAGTGCTTCGCCAATTTCGCGGCTATCGGTCCACTTAAGTCCCATACTAACCTCTGTTAATGCTCACGCGCATGGTTGATAGTGTAACGCGGGATTTCAACCACTAAATCTTCGTCGGTGACGCGCGCCTGGCAGCTTAAACGGCTTTCCGGCTCCAGTCCCCAGGCTTTGTCCAGCATGTCGTCTTCCTGCTCTGAGCTTTCCGGCAGCGAGTCAAAACCTTCACGAACGATGCAGTGGCAGGTGGTGCAAGCACAGGATTTTTCACAGGCGTGTTCAATCTCGATACCGTTACGCAGCGCAACGTCGAGAATGGTTTCACCGCTATTCGCTTCCAGAACAGCGCCATCAGGGCAGAGATCCTGATGAGGCAAAATAACAATCTTTGGCATATTAAACCTCGTCCACGGAATGGCCTTTCAGCGCACGACGAACCGACTGGTCCATGCGGCGAGCGGCGAAATCCTGGGTTTGTTTGTCTACGTTTTTAATCGCTTGTTCGATGGCGTCAACATCATCGCCCTGCGCCACTTCACTCAGGTGAGCAGCAGCATCGTCGATAGCCTGACGTTCTGCGGCGCTTAACAGCGCGGCATCAGCAGCCAGCGCACCGTGCAGACTTTCCAGCACACGCGCCGCTTCTACTTTTTGTTCTGCCAGCATTCGGGCTTTTACGTCCTGCTCGGCATAGCTCATTGAGTCTTTGATCATCGAGGCGATTTCGCTATCGGTCAGGCCATAAGACGGTTTGACCTGAATAGACGCCTCAACGCCGGTGGATTTCTCCATCGCCGTCACGCTCAAAAGACCGTCGGCATCGACCTGGAACGTCACGCGAATATGCGCACCGCCAGCCGGTAGCGCCGGAATACCTCGCAGCGCAAAACGCGCCAGCGAGCGGCAGTCCTGCACCAGTTCGCGCTCACCCTGCATCACATGGATAGACATCGCCGTCTGACCATCTTTAAAGGTGGTGAAATCCTGGGCGCGGGCCACCGGAATCGTGGTATTACGCGGGATCACTTTCTCCACCAGGCCGCCCATCGTTTCGAGGCCCAGCGACAGCGGGATCACATCCAGCAACAGCATTTCGCTGTCCGGCTTGTTACCCACCAGAATATCCGCCTGAATCGCCGCGCCAATAGCGACGACTTTATCCGGGTCGATAGAAGTCAGCGGTGGACGACCGAAAAATTCGCCTACTCGTTCACGCACCAGCGGCACGCGAGTAGAACCGCCCACCATCACCACTTCCAGCACTTCATCAGCTTCTACGCCCGCATCTTTCAGCGCGCGACGACAAGCCAGTAAGGTTCGTTTTACCAGTGGCGCGATCAGTTCATTGAATTGTTCACGGCTGATTTCGCCCTGCCAGCCCGCAACGTTAACGGTCACGGAGTCCGCATCGCTCAGCGCGATTTTGGCCGCAATGGCAGCATCGAGCAGTTCACGCTGAACGCGGTTATCGCTACGATCAGGAATGCCCGCCTGCTCGCGAATGTAATCCGCCAGCAGATGGTCGAAATCATCGCCGCCGAGCGCGGAATCACCGCCGGTCGCCAGCACTTCAAACACGCCGCGACTTAAGCGCAGAATGGAAATATCAAACGTCCCGCCGCCGAGGTCATAAACAGCGATCACGCCTTCCTGGCCGGAATCCAGCCCGTAGGCAATAGCCGCAGCGGTCGGTTCATTAAGTAAGCGCAGAACATGCAGCCCCGCCAGACGCGCCGCGTCTTTGGTGCCCTGACGCTGGGCATCGTCAAAGTACGCTGGAACGGTGATAACGACACCATCCAGCTCGCCTGCCAGGGCTTCAGTTGCCCGCGCCGCCAGTGCTTTGAGGATGTCCGCAGAAACGCGCACCGGGTTCAGCAGCCCCGCCGCCGTTTCAATCATCGGCAGGCCATTTTCGCTGGCCTGGAATTGATAAGGCAGATGCGGATAGCGTTGCTGGATATCAGCCAGCGAGCGCCCCATCAGGCGTTTAACAGAACTAATGGTGTTGGCGGTGTCGAGCGCTGCGTTAGTACGCGCGTCATAACCCACCGAATGCCCTTGCTGTTGATAGTGAACAACAGATGGCAGCAGGTGACGGCCTTCATGGTCAGCTAACGTTTCGGCCTGACCGCTGCGCACTGTTGCCACCAGCGAGTTGGTTGTGCCCAGGTCAATACCGGCCGCCAGGCGACGCTGATGCGGCGCAGCACTCAAACCAGGTTCACTAATTTGTAATAAGGCCATGTTTAGCTTCCAGAAATTAAAAATCGAGCAGTTTTTCTTCGAGTTGTTCGGCACTGCTCCGCAGTTTATCGAGAAAACGCAGCTTACGCACGGTATCCGCCGCCGCGTCCCACGTCTCGTTGTCTAACTGTTCAACCATCAACTGATGGCGGGTATCAAACATCTTTTTCACACGTTTGATAAAGCTTTCCAGCCGCGCTTCATCTTTCGCCTGTTCGATCTCGTCCAGTTCTTCGCGCAGTTCCAGCTGTTCCATCAGGAACGCGGTGTCGCGCACAGTATGCTGCTCGCTGGCGAGATCAAAACCGTGCAAAGAAAGCAAATATTCCGCGCGCATTAACGGATGACGCAGCGTTTGCCAGGCCTGGTTAATGGTCGCGGATTGCTGTACGGCGGCGAGTTGTTCCGCCTGGCTTCCGCTGGCGAATTTATCAGGATGATACTGACGTTGTAGATCCTGAAAACGCAGGCTCAGCGCCTGGGTATCGAGTTGATAACGGGCAGGCAAGCCAAAGAGGGTGAAGTAATCCATAACATTCTCAGGGCTGCGATCCGCCGCGATAACGGCGAATCAGGTAAAACAAACCCCACGCGCAGGCGACCACGGTGGGGTTATCGGTATGCGCATCAAACGTGGAAGCTTTCGCCGCAACCACACTCATCTTTGACGTTCGGGTTGGTGAATTTAAACCCTTCGTTAAGGCCTTCTTTGACGAAGTCCAGCTGCGTACCGTCCAGAAATTGCAGGCTTTTGCCATCGACCACGACTTTCACGCCTTTGTCTTCAAACACGATGTCTTCCGGCGTCGGTTCGTCAACAAATTCCAGTACATAAGCCATACCTGAACACCCGGAGGTTCTCACGCCCAGACGCAGGCCAAACCCTTTACCGCGGTTAGCCAGAAAGGTATTTACTCGCGCTGCTGCACTGTCGCTCAGTGTAATCGACATAACCAAACCTCAACTCTTATTTTGCTTCACGTTTGCTTTTATAGTCCGCAATGGCGGCTTTGATCGCGTCTTCTGCCAGAATAGAACAGTGAATTTTCACCGGCGGCAGTTCAAGTTCTTCAGCAATATCGGTGTTTTTTATCGCCTGTGCTTCGTCGAGAGACTTCCCTTTCACCCATTCGGTGACCAGGGAGCTGGAAGCGATAGCGGAACCGCAGCCGTAAGTTTTAAAACGCGCGTCTTCAATGATACCTTCATCGTTGACTTTAATCTGCAACTTCATCACGTCGCCACAGGCCGGTGCACCCACCATGCCGCTGCCGACGTTCTCGTCGTTGTTGTCAAAGGAACCCACGTTACGCGGATTCTCGTAATGGTCGATAACTTTTTCGCTGTAAGCCATTATAAATTCTCCTGATTCCGATACCGATTAATGATGAGCCCATTCGATGCTGTTCAGATCCACGCCCTGCTTGTACATTTCCCACAGCGGAGAAAGGTCACGCAGACGACCGATGGATTTACGAACTAACTCGATGGTGTAGTCGATCTCTTCTTCAGTAGTAAAACGACCTAAAGAGAAACGGATAGAGCTATGTGCCAGCTCGTCGTTCAGCCCCAGCGCGCGCAGCACGTAGGACGGTTCGAGGCTTGCTGACGTACAGGCGGAACCTGAAGAAACCGCGAGGTCTTTCAGCGCCATAATCAGCGACTCACCTTCAACGTAGTTGAAGCTGACGTTGAGAATGTTCGGCGCACCGTGTTCCAGGTCACCGTTCAGGTAAACTTCTTCGATATCTTTGATGCCGTTCCACAGACGGTTACGCAGGCCGCGCAGACGTTCCATCTCGGTCGCCATCTCTTCTTTTGCGATGCGATAGGCTTCGCCCATACCGACGATCTGGTGAACAGGCAGAGTGCCGGAACGCATACCGCGCTCGTGACCGCCGCCATGCATTTGTGCTTCGATACGTACGCGCGGTTTACGACGCACATACAGCGCACCAATACCTTTCGGGCCATAGATTTTGTGACCGGAGAAAGACATCAGGTCAACTTTCAACTGGCTCAGATCGATCGGCAGTTTGCCCACGCTCTGGGTTGCATCAACGTGATAGATAATGCCACGAGCACGGCACATTTCGCCGATAGCCGCGATATCCTGCACCACGCCGATTTCGTTATTTACGTGCATGATGGAAACAAGGATGGTGTCATCACGCATCGCTGCTTCCAGTTCTTTCAGGTCGATAATGCCGTTACGCTGCGGTGCCAGGTAAGTGACTTCAAAACCTTCGCGCTCCAGCTGACGGCAGGTATCCAGTACCGCTTTATGTTCGGTTTTACTGGTGATGATGTGCTTGCCTTTTTTCTGATAAAAGTTGGCTGCACCTTTGATCGCCAGGTTGTCAGATTCGGTTGCACCAGAGGTAAAGACGATTTCACGCGGATCAGCGCCGACCAGATCGGCAATCTGATTACGGGCGATATCTACCGCTTCTTCAGCCTGCCAGCCGAAACGGTGAGAACGGGAGGCCGGGTTACCAAAGGTTCCGTCCATCGTCATAAACTGCATCATTTTCTCGGCAACACGCGGGTCCACCGGCGTGGTTGCGGAGTAGTCGAGATAAATCGGTAATTTCATTGCTCTATAAACTCCGTACATCACTCAATGCAAGGAACCAGGCTACCGGCTGGATGTACGACCGTGTTTACGGAGTGTTTAGCACTCCGGCCTGATTCTGAATTCTTTTTATTAAGCGCGTAACTTAACGTCGATCGCGTCTTGTGTGCGGGTGCGTGGCGCGTCGTGAGTATGCTGACGACCAGACACATCCAGCACTTCCTGGTTATTAACCAGTTCGCCTAAAGTAATGTTATTGAGAAAACCGGTAAGACGGTCGCTCAAATCACGCCACAGCGCGTGGGTCAGGCATTTATCGCCGCCCTGGCAGCCGCCTTTACCCTGACAACGGGTGGCATCTACAGATTCGTCAACGGCGCTAATCACTTCGCCAACGGCGATGCTGCTGGCATCTTTGCCTAACAGATAACCACCGCCTGGTCCACGTACGCTGGAAACCAGACCATTTTTACGCAGACGGGAAAACAGTTGTTCCAGATAAGAAAGGGAAATTCCCTGACGTTCGGAAATATCAGCCAACGGTACCGGGCCCGCTTCAGAGTTGAGCGCAACGTCAAGCATTGCGGTCACGGCATAGCGCCCTTTAGATGTCAGTCTCATGTCTTACTTCACCTCAAACTCGCCCCTGCCCGGGGTTTTTTATTGTAAAATTGGGGGTATTGCATAGCAGGGTCAAGTCTGACATTCCCGAGTAAATTGGTCAACTATTTACTTGACTGATTTAGTCGGGTATTTAACCTTCAGTGCCATTTTTTTATCGTGGCGTTTGTACCTGTTGTCGGATGCGGTGTGAACACCTTATCCGACCTTGGATTCCGTGCACTTACAGGCCTGATAAGACGCGTTAAGCATCGCATCAGGCAACCACTGTTATTCGGCCTTGTTACCTTTATTCTGCTGCTCAATAGAAGCCAGAATCCCGCGCAGGATATTCAATTCCTGGCTTTCCGGGCGTGCACGGGTAAACAGACGGCGCAATTTATTCATCACCTGCCCCGGATGGTTTTCACGGATAAAACCGGTTGCCAGCAGCGTTTGCTCCAGATGACCATAAAAACGCTCCAGATCATCGACCAGCGGATACGGCGTCTCTTCATGCTCGACCTGCTCGCCATTTTCCTGAGTTGCCAGCCAGGCCATGCGCACTTCATAGGCAATAACCTGAACCGCCATCGCCAGGTTCAGCGAACTGTATTCCGGGTTAGCCGCAATCGCGACATGATAATGGCATTTCTGCAACTCTTCATTGGTCAAGCCGACGCGCTCGCGACCAAACACCAGCGCCACCGGGGTATTTGCCGCTTCAGCGACGCTTTTCAGACCGCATTCGCGCGGGTCGAGCATCGGCCACGGCAGCGTGCGGGAGCGAGCGCTGGTGCCCACCACCAGACTACAACCGGCTAACGCTTCGTCGAGCGTATCGACGATGTGAGCATTACCAATCACATCGCTGGCCCCTGCTGCCAGGGCAATCGCCTGGGAGTCTGGTTTCACTAGTGGATTAACCAGCCACAGATTGGTTAATCCCATTGTTTTCATGGCACGGGCAACAGAACCCATATTGCCGGTGTGTGACGTCTCCACCAGCACAATTCGAATATTTTGCAGCATTGTCTTTCTTCATCTAAAGATTATTCACGCATCTTATCATAAAACGAAGACAGATGCCGATCTCGCTGCTATACTCTGCGCCGTTTTCCCGTTCTTTAACATCCAGTGAGAGAGACCGATGCATCCGATGCTGAACATCGCCGTGCGCGCAGCGCGCAAGGCGGGTAATTTAATTGCCAAAAACTATGAAACCCCGGACGCTGTAGAAGCGAGCCAGAAAGGCAGTAACGATTTCGTGACCAACGTAGATAAAGCTGCCGAAGCGGTGATTATCGACACGATTCGTAAATCTTACCCACAGCACACCATCATCACCGAAGAAAGCGGTGAACTTGAAGGTACTGATCAGGATGTTCAATGGGTTATCGATCCACTGGATGGCACTACCAACTTTATCAAACGTCTGCCGCACTTCGCGGTATCTATCGCCGTTCGTATCAAAGGCCGCACCGAAGTTGCTGTGGTATACGATCCTATGCGTAACGAACTGTTCACCGCCACTCGCGGTCAGGGCGCACAGCTGAACGGCTACCGTCTGCGCGGCAGCACCGCTCGCGATCTCGACGGTACTATTCTGGCGACCGGCTTCCCGTTCAAAGCAAAACAGTACGCCACTACCTACATCAACATCGTCGGCAAACTGTTCAACGAATGTGCAGACTTCCGTCGTACCGGTTCTGCGGCGCTGGATCTGGCTTACGTCGCTGCGGGTCGTGTTGACGGTTTCTTTGAAATCGGTCTGCGCCCGTGGGATTTCGCGGCAGGCGAGCTGCTGGTTCGTGAAGCAGGCGGCATCGTCAGCGACTTCACCGGTGGTCATAACTATATGCTGACCGGTAACATCGTTGCTGGTAACCCGCGCGTTGTTAAAGCCATGCTGGCGAACATGCGTGACGAGTTAAGCGACGCTCTGAAGCGTTAATGACTCAGGCGGGTGATATCACTCACCCGCCCTCGCCTTTCAGGCGCTATTCCGAAATACTTCCTCACCGCTTTACTTTCTTTCGTCACTCTCCCACCATCTTTCCCCGATTAATGGATGATAAAGAAGTCGCAAGGAAAGATTATGGCGCTGCCAGTGAACAAACGCGTTCTCAAAATTCTGTTTATTCTCTTTGTTGTTGCCTTCTGCGTTTATTTAGTGCCGCGCGTCGCCATCAACTTCTTCTATTATCCTGACGATAAAATATACGGTCCCGACCCCTGGTCGGCGGAATCCGTCGAATTTACGGCTAAGGACGGTACTCGTCTGCAAGGCTGGTTTATTCCTTCTTCGACGGGCCCTGCTGACAACGCCATCGCAACCATCATTCATGCTCACGGCAATGCCGGAAATATGTCCGCCCACTGGCCGCTGGTCAGTTGGTTACCCGAGCGTAATTTCAACGTTTTTATGTTTGATTATCGCGGGTTTGGTAAATCAAAAGGCACGCCGTCCCAGGCCGGATTGCTGGACGATACGAAAAGTGCCATCAATGTGGTGCGCCATCGCAGCGATGTAAACCCACAACGGCTGGTGCTGTTCGGGCAGAGTATTGGCGGGGCGAATATTCTGGATGTTATTGGTCAGGATGATCGTGAAGGCATACGTGCGGTGATCCTCGACTCCACATTTGCCTCTTATGCGACCATTGCCAACCAGATGATCCCCGGCAGTGGCTACTTACTTGATGAGAGTTACAGCGGCGAAAATTACATCGCCAGCGTCAGCCCGATCCCGCTTTTACTCATTCACGGTAAAGCTGATCACGTTATCCCGTGGCAGCACAGTGAAAAGTTGTATAGCCTGGCAAAAGAACCAAAACGGTTGATCCTAATCCCGGATGGCGAACACATTGATGCTTTTTCCGATCGTCACGGCGATGTTTATCGCGAACAGATGGTGGATTTTATTCTTAGCGCGTTGAATCCGCAGAACTAACCCATGATCGCTAGCACGATAATCATTCACAAAACCACCTTAAGACATGCTAATCCACTGGTCAGAACAGTTTAAAATGAGAAAAATTCTGTGATGCTTGCCAACATTTCTGATGATTAGCATTCCCTTCGCCATTTCCCTAAGCAAACTTTAGCTATTCTTATCAATTATGCTTATGGGAGATCTACAGATGATGCCTACGCTTGCTCCACCATCTGTCCTTTCGGCTCCCCAGCGCCGCTGCCAGATCTTGCTGACGCTCTTTCAGCCGGGGTTGACCGCCAACACGGCAACTTTCAGCGAGCTTAATGGTGTGGATGATGATATTGCCAGTCTTGATATCAGCGAAACAGGACGGGAGATCCTGCGCTATCATCAACTCACACTGACTACTGGTTATGACGGCAGCTACCGGGTTGAAGGTACAGTGCTTAACCAACGTTTGTGTTTATTTCACTGGCTACGACGTGGTTTCCGTCTGTGTCCGTCATTTATTACCAGCCGATTCACCCCCGCCCTGAAGAGTGAACTGAAGCGGCGCGGAATTGCGCGTAACTTTTACGACGATACCAATCTACAAGCGTTAGTGAATCTCTGCTCTCGACGGCTGCAAAAACGTTTTGAAACGCGCGATATTCATTTCCTGTGTCTGTATCTGCAATATTGTTTGCTGCAACACCACGCTGGAATTACGCCTCAGTTTAATCCGCTCCAACGTCGCTGGGCGGAATCCTGCCTTGAATTTCAGGTAGCGCAGGAAATTGGACGCCACTGGCAGCGTCGGGCGCTCCAGCCTGTACCGCCTGATGAGCCACTGTTTATGGCATTACTTTTTTCCATGTTGCGGGTTCCCGATCCACTGCGGGATGCGCATCAGCGGGACAGACAACTGCGTAAGTCTATCAAACGTCTGGTAAACCACTTTCGTGAGCTGGGAAATGTTCGTTTTTATGATGAACAGGGGTTATGCGATCAGCTTTATACCCACCTCGCCCAGGCGTTAAATCGCAGTTTGTTTGCCATCGGTATTGATAACACCCTGCCGGAAGAGTTCGCCCGCCTGTATCCACGCCTGGTGCGCACCACCCGCGCGGCGCTGGCTGGATTTGAAAGTGAATACGGCGTCCATCTTTCTGATGAGGAAAGCGGTCTGGTCGCGGTGATTTTTGGTGCCTGGCTAATGCAGGAAAACGACCTGCATGAGAAACAGATTATTCTATTGACCGGGAATGATAGCGAGCGAGAAGCGCAGATTGAGCAGCAGCTACGCGAACTAACGTTACTGCCGCTCAACATTAAACATATGTCGGTAAAGGCATTTTTGCAGACAGGCGCTCCGCGCGGCGCGGCACTGATTATTGCGCCTTATACCATGCCGTTACCGCTCTTTTCACCACCGCTGATCTATACGGACCTGACGTTGACAACACATCAACAGGAGCAGATCCGCAAAATGCTCGAATCAGCATGAGGGAACAACTTTCGGGCGCAAAAACATTGCCGGAAGCGCCACCAGCGCCATCACCCAGAACACGCCGTGGCCGAGATATTGATACAGGAAACCGGCGAAAACGGTCATGATGGCGATACTGCCGCCCATCGCGACGGCAGAGTAAACCGCCTGTAAACGGATGACTTCGCTACCCTGGCGAGCAGCAATATAGCGCATGGCAGCCAGGTGGCAGACCGTGAAGGTACCGCAATGCAGAATTTGCACCACTATCAACCACGGCAACGCCGTAGTTGCTCCCATAATGCCCCAGCGCACTACGCCGCAAATCGCCGAGATCAACAGCATATCGCGTGCACTACAACGGCGGAAAAGTTTATTACTCAGCGCAAAGATAATGACTTCCGCCACCACGCCCAGCGACCACAAATACCCCACCGCCGAGGCCGAGTAGCCAGCTGCCTGCCAGTAAATGGCGCTAAAACCGTAATAGGCCGCATGTGCCCCCTGCAATAAACAAACGCAGGCCAGAAAGCGCCAGTTCTGGCGAACCAACGCCAACCACGCAGACCAGCCGGTGCTCTCCTGCTGGCGGCTTGCCCCTTGTGGCTGAATCGTCGGACGGATGAGAAAGCCGAGCAGCATGGATGCCACGCCCAACGTCAACAGCGCGAGGATCACCCGATAATCAAACATACTGACCAGTTTGCCCGTCAGCGCCGAGCCAATGACAAACGCCACCGAGCCCCACAGTCTCACTTTGCCGTAATCAAGCGGGAACTGCTTTTGCCACGTATTCGCCAGTGCATCGGTCAACGGTACCAGCGGTGAGAAAAAGAGGTTAAAGCCAATCATCACCAGCATCAGCCACGCTACGTGCGCCCCCGCCCAGAAGGCGACAGCAAAGAGAAGTGTCAGCAGTGCCAGCACGCGCAAGGCGGAAATCAGGCGGGAAGGATCGCTGACGCGGGGCGCGATGAGCAAACTCCCGAGGAAACGGGCAACCAGACCCGCCCCCAATAACAGGCCGATGGTTTCTGGCGTTAAACCAATCCCTTTAAGCCAGACGCTCCAGAAAGGTAGAAAAATGCCGTAACTAAAAAAGTATGTGAAATAGCCGAGCGCCAACCAGCGCGTGGATTGCAAAACCATGAGTCCCTCCCGTCAGGAGGCGTTAGTCTGAGGTTAATCGAATGTTGGTGCAAGTTGAAAAATAAGAATATTCGACCCTGCTTCCTGACGGTTATCCTGCATATCAGGAAATGACAAAAAAGAGCGGCCCACAACACAACATGTAAAAAAGAACGATGAAACAGGTGAAAATCGCAATTTATTGAACTGACAAACTCATGTGAGACGGATAAGGCGTGCATGTCGCATCCGGCAGGAAACAATAAGCACATTGTCAGCCATCTGCGTTATGCCGTTATACCAGAAACGAATATCTCAACGCCTGGGCGTGGCGAGGTACCAGAGTGTGTATTACGTTTAAATCACATCATCTTGCAAAGGGATTGGTTATGAACTCACTACGTTATTTTGATTTTGGCACTTCCCGCCCCGTTTTATTATTAATTGCCCGTATCGCCGTGGTCTTAATTTTCATTATTTTTGGTTTTCCCAAAATGATGGGCTTTGGCGGTACGGTCCAGTATATGGCCTCGCTGGGCGCACCAATGCCGATGCTGGCAGCGATTATTGCGGTAGTTATGGAAGTGCCCGCCGCGATATTAATCGTGCTTGGCTTTTTCACCCGTCCGCTGGCGGTGCTGTTTATTTTCTACACGCTGGGTACAGCGGTAATTGGTCACCATTACTGGGATATGACCGGCGATGCGGTTGGGCCAAATATGATTAATTTCTGGAAGAATGTCAGTATCGCTGGCGCATTCCTGCTGTTGGCAATTACCGGGCCGGGGGCGATTTCTCTCGATCGCCGTTAGGAAAGATGCCGGATGCGGCGTAAACGCCTTATCCGGCCTACCGCTCCAACACCGATTGTAGGCCTGATAAGACGCAGCAAGCGTCGCATCAGGCATCGTGCACCGAGTGCTACAAAATCGAAATTACCCCGTAGGCCTGTGCATCCGGCATTTTATAAATTACAGCAACGCAACCCGCAACGACATCTCTGAAATTGTTGATTCCCCTGGTGCAAGCGCAATGAGGTCACCACCTTCCGGACGATGATGGTCATCCGGCGCATGGCTCATCGGTTCCAGACAGAAGAAATCAAACGCATATCCTTTATCAAACGCAGGGTCTGAAACAAAGATGAAATAACACGGTGCAGGTGGCGTCGTTTCCATGATGATGGCATAACCCTCCTGCGGCTGCTCGATGCGGGCCTTACCATTCCATCCGGCAAAACCATTGTTTACCCACTGGCGCGGCAACGGCGCGAGCTGGTTAAAATCCAGCTCCTGCGGTAGCTGCTCGCAAAACTCACCCGCCAGCCACTGCTCCCGCTCCAGCCAGTAACCGCTCGCCTGTGCCTGAATCCGCGTTTGCGGCGACAACGGAAAATAAGGATGCCAGCCGGTACCAAATGGCAGCGTCTCTGCCCCTTGATTGGTGACAGCGAGCGTCACCGTCAGCGTATCCGCCGTTAAATGAAATGCCTGGCTTACCCGATAGTGATAAACACCGCTGAGATGTTCATACACCAGACACAAGCTATCATCGCTGCGCGAGACACATTGCCACTCGCCCAACCAGCCATCGCCGTGTAGATAGTGCGCATCCCACTCAACATTCGGTTGCAGTTGATACTCACGCCCCTGCCAGACAAAACGGTTGCCGCTCACCCGGTTTGCAAATGGTACCAGCGGAAAACAAGAGGCATCGGTTGCCACACCGCTTTTTTTACCAGGACGTAGCAGCGGCGTCGTATCGCGCCAGAAGCCTTCGATTACGCCGCCCTGATCAGAAACGTCCAGCTTTAGCGGCCCGTGAGATAAGGTATAGATGGTCATCCGCAGACTCCTTAATCCGGGAAATTAATCACAACTTTCCCGCATTTGCCGCTCGCCATTAGCGCGTAAGCATCTCCCGCCTGCTCCAGTGAGAAGCGATGGGTAATAGCGTTACGCGGCCACAGTTTCCAGTCAGTCAAATCGTGGGCGCATTTTTCCATATGGAACAAGCTGGTCACCCAGGAGCCAATAATTCTGCGTTGGTGATGCATCAGGTCAGCGCTGACCTCAAATTCCACTTTTCCGGTTTCGCCAATGTAAACCACTCGCCCCCAGTCGGCGGTAGATTGCAATGCCAGCAAGCGCCCCGCAGCATTACCGGAACAATCAAGCGCAACATCCGCACCGCCATGAGTGAGTTCAGCGATGATCTGCGGCAGACCTTCGGTGGTCGCTAAATAGCCGTGATCCATCACCCCTAGCTGTTTCGCCATCGCCAGACGTTCCGGCAGCATATCAACGCCGATGATCCTTTTTGCACCACGACCTTTCGCCAGCATCATCGCCATCATGCCGACCGGCCCCAGACCGACCACCAGTACGTTATCACTGCCGGAAACTTCGCCGCGCAAAATCCCTTCATACGCTGTACCAACGCCGCAACTGATAAACGCACCATCTTCGTAACTCAGTGCATCCGGCAGGAGGATCAGATCTTTTTCTTCCACCAGCAGGTATTCAGCATGGCCGCCGTCACGCTGCCAGCCGTAAGCCGCTTTTCCTTCGCCAGTACAAGAAATAGGAAAACCGCGACGGCAGTTCGGGCAAAAACCACAGCCAGAAATGTGATACACCAGCACGCGGTCGCCCTCTTTAAAATGGCGGCAGCCTTGCCCCATCGCCACAATCTGCCCGCACGGTTCATGACCGTTGATAAATCCCTGGTATAACGGTTTATCGGGTGCCGCCGCCGTAGCGCGGTGCTGGTGGTAGATATAGTGGACATCGCTTCCGCAAATCCCGGAGGATTTCATTTTGATCAGTACCTGGTTAATCCCCGGCGTCGGCACCGCAACTTCCCGCAGATCGACGGTCGAATTTCCTGGTAAATAAGCTGCCAGCATCGTTTTCATAAATCCCTCATTAACAATACGATTAATTTTCATCCCTGCCGCACCCGCGCCAGGGGCGTTAAGGTTTAGCGTTTCGCTTTACTGCTACGCTGGGTCAGCAAGATATTCGCCAGCACCGCCACCACGATGATGACGCCGCGCACCACCTGCTGGAAAAAGGAGTTAATCCCGAGCAGCACCAGACCGTTACCGATTAGCGTAATCACCAGTACGCCAAGCAGCGTACCGAACAACGAGCCGCGACCGCCGGAAAGCGCCGTACCGCCGACAACGACCGCGGCGATGACGTCAAACTCCAGACCGTTTGCGGCACCTGCGTTACCGGAACCGAGGCGCGCCGCCAACAAAATGCCGGTCACCGCCGCTAATAATCCCGAAAGGGTAAAAATAAGAATGCGTACCCGACGAACGTTAATACCGCACAACTGCGCTGCAGTGGCATTACCGCCAACAGCAAAAACCGAGCGCCCGAAGGCGGTTTTGCGGCTAATGAACACAAACAGCGCAAATAACACCATCATGATCAGCGCGGATACCGGCACCCCGAGAAATTGTCCGCCCAGCCAGTCCAGCACTTCGTTTTCGTTAATTGGCACTGGCAAGGCGTTCGTCATAAACAGCCCCATTCCGCGCAGGGCGCTCCATAAACCCAGCGTGGCAACAAAACTTGGCACGTTAAACACGCCGCGCAGCACCCCGGCGAGCGTTCCCATCAGCGCACCTAACAGCAACACCAGCAGACAAGCAATCGCCAGCGGAACGTCAAATTGCAGCAAAAACGCCAGGCACACTGAAACAAAAGCCACCATCGGCCCAACGCTGACATCAATTTCACCGGAGATAATAATCAGCGTCATCGCCCAGGCGGCGATCCCAATGGTGGCGGCATCGCGCAGCACGTTCATCTGGTTATTCAATGAGATAAAGCCAGGCGCATTCAGGGAGAAGACCAGATAAAGAATGGCAATCACCACCAGCAAACCGATCTCATTAATATGGCGACTGACAAATTGTTTGAGCGAGACGCTCTTGCCCTGCGGCAATGGTAATGACGAAGCAGACATCTTCAGGTTCCTCGGTAAAATTCATCAGTGCACAGACAGAATGGCGGACATCAGCTCATCCACATTGACCGGCGAGTGAAACTCCTGCGAGAACGTACCGTGCTGTAATAACAGGATGCGGTCACACACCAGCGGCAACTCCTCCACTTCACTGGAGATAAACACCACGCTTTTTCCTTCGGCAGCCAGCTCGCGGACAATACGGTAAATCTGCTGTTTGGCTTCGATATCGACGCCACGCGTTGGCTCGTCGAGCAACAAAATCTGGCTGGCGGCATAGACCCAACGACCGATCACCACTTTTTGCTGATTGCCACCAGAAAGCGTGCCGATGGGCGTTTCGCTACTGGCGGCCTTGACCGTCATCCGCTGCATCACCTCTTCGGTCAGGCGGCGGATGGTGGACCATTGCAGCACACCGTTGGCGCTGATTTTTTGCCGATTGGTCAGCACTGTATTTTCGTCAACGCCCAACCAGGGAATGATCCCCGCTTCTTTGCGGTTTTCTGGCGTATAGCCAATGCCGCGTTTCAGCATGTCGCCGTAATCGGGGCGCGTGATTTTCTCGCCGTTGATAACAATTTCGCCCTGTTCATACGTCTCCAGCCCAACAATCGCCTTCAGCAATTCACTGCGCCCTGCCCCCAGCAGACCAGCAATGCCGAGCACTTCGCCACGACGTAGTGTAAAACTGATATCCTCCAGCTTGGGCTTATGGCGTAACGCACGGACTTCCAGCACGGCTTGATCCATAATTTCCTGAGGGGCAACCGGCGCAATATCAACGTGATCGCGCCCGAGCATTAGCGACACAATATGATGCGTGGAGGTGTTTTCGAGCATCACATCGCCCGCCACCTGACCATCGCGCATAACGGTGGCACAGGAGGCAATGCGGCGAATTTCTTCCATCCGGTGGCTGACATAAATCACCGCCACGCCCAGTGCCGACATCTTTTTCACCGCGCTGATCACCAGTTCAACCTCCGCACTGGCAAGCGAGCTGGTGGGTTCATCAAGAATGACCACGCGCGGCTCGCCCTTCATCACCCGCGCAATTTCCACCAGCTGCTTTTGCGCCGGGCTTAGTGTTGAAACAAGTTGTTCAGGACTAACGTCAACGCCCAACGCCTGCAAGCAACGTTGGGCGTCCTGCGCCATTTGCAGGTAATCAATCATGCCGTTGCGGCGGGGCCACTGACCGAGGCAGAGGTTTTCCGCCACTGTCAGCCCTTCCACCAGACTTAACTCCTGATAAACCGCGCGTACCCCCAGTTCAGCGGCACGGCGAGTCAGCGTAGCTTCGTCACCTTCCAGTCGCGTCTCGCCAATCCAGATATCACCGCTATCCGGACGTTCGCTACCGGTAAGCATTCGAATGAGGGTCGATTTTCCCGCACCGTTTTTGCCTAACAGCGCACGAACTTCGCCTTTATTGAGCGTGAAGTTAACGTTATCCAGCGCAACGACGCCGGGATAACGCTTATTTCCTGCCACCACTTTTGCTACCGGGACTGCCTCTGTTGCCGTGAACATAGGGACCTCTGCGAATCAGCGATTAGGGCAGACCATCAACGTGCGTTGCCAGCCACTGTTTACCGTCTTCCGTTTTGGTATAGAGATCGATTGGCACCTGAATCACTTTTTCACCGTCGGCTTGTTTATTGATAACCTTCAATGTTTGCGTAAAAACAGCATTGCCCATTTTCTTACCGGAAATATCCACTACCGCTTTCAGCACCTGGTTGTTTTCCAGCTCCTGAGCAATTTCAGTGGTCATATCAGAACCGAAAACAGCAATTTTTCCGGCCTGATTTTGATTACGTACCGCTTTTACCGCGCCGAGTGTCGCTCCGCCCGATTCCCCCATAATGGCGTTGAGATCCGGCGTGGAGATAATCAGTTTTTCACCGACAGAAATCGCTTTATCTAAAACAGTCCCTTCCTGATTAGCGACAATTTGCGCGCCGGGAACGCGGGCTTTTAATACTTCTTCAAACCCTTTACGTCGTTGCACACAAACTTCAAAGGCTTCGCAATTGATGACGGCAATTTTCGGCTGGTCAATTTTGTTGGCAATAAAATAATCGGCGGCTGCGTTACCCAGTTTTTTACCAAATTCCAGCGGGTCACCAACCAGATATGCCGAGACATATTTATCGACACCCTTTTGATTAATACAGGTGTTGTAGCAAATCACCGGAATACCCGCTTCACTGGCGCGACGAACGGTACGGCTACTGCCATTTTCAGACACTGCCGATAAAATAATGGCATCGACATTACGCGCCACGAGGGTATCAACAAAGGTACTTTCTTTCGAAATATCGCCCTGAGCGTTAGTTTCAATTAACTGTACCTGTACTGAAGAATCTTTTGCCGCATCCTGAACGCCCTGACGCACTCCGGCGTAATATCCCTGGGTATCAAGGTATATTGCGCCAATAGTCATTTCTTTATCAGAAGCCCTGGCAAATAGTGCGCTACCCAATAGTGTAGCCATTAATAATAAATTACGGGTTCTTGTCATTTTTTTAGGCATAGTGCCTCCTGTAGGGTTTTTATTTACAACGGCTTATTTTAATTATTTGAGCGTGAGCGGCAGCGCGTGCCGCTCAAATATTACAGTTAATAGGGTTTAGTGAACGTAGCTAAAAATAAAAGGCATCACGGTGGTGAATAATGCCGCTTTCGGCCAGGCTGGATTAATCGCCATCAATTCAGCGCGAGCAGATTCATAGTGCGCAACCTCCCCTAATCCCGCGGCCGCCAGCATCGCCACCATCAGGCATTTTTCTTTATGCTGCTGTTGTAAATCGCTATACAGCGACAACAAGTCAGGCTGCGAGACGGCAAAGAAATCCGCTTCGATACTGGTTTTCGCCATCTCTTTCGCCCACTGTTTCATTTCACTAAACAGTTGCTGTGCGGTGTGTTGTTCGCCCAGCAGTCGCAGCGCCATTCCTTGCCAGAAGAGATAATCAACCGGCTGATCGTTGTAATAACTGTGGATGTTAATGGTGCGATCGCCGGTCGCCGCCAGACGTAAACAACACGTCGCTTCAGTTTCATCGCCCTGCGCGTTGGCGCATACTGCCTGCCAGAACCAGATGTCGTTGTCAGTTTGCCCCGGTAAACGGCCTTCGCTTAAATTCTCCGGATAATGCAGCGCGGCATGAAGCAGCTCGCTGGCCTGCTGCGGCTCTCTGTCATCAAGATGCTGCCAGGCGCGTAATAACTGGTTGAGGATAAACTGGCTGGTGACCTTCCCTTCCCCACCTTCCCACGGGTGGAATTTGCGCGTGGCGAGAATGTCCGCCGCTTTGTCTGCCTGACCAGTGAGATGCCACAAATTGAGCAGTTCTGCGGTCATGTCGTCGCGTTTCAGCGCAATTTCCAGATTATTTTCCAGACGCGCCAGTCGTTTCTCCGGTGTGACACCGCTTAACTTATCCAGCAAATCCCGTTCGAAAAGCAGACGTGCATCCTGCGGCGCAAGCTGATAAGCATTATCAAGATAACGCGCGGCCAGCTCATAATCGTGCTGCTTATTCCACGCATGGATCGCCAACCCGCGCCAGCCGTCGGCAAACTCCGGCGACATCTCTACGCAACGCTGCCATAAGGCAATGGCTTTACCGTAGCTACGCTTGTTGTAGTAGAAGCAGGCCAGTAAATGCCGGGCAAACCAGCACTCTTCGATACTCTCCAGCGCCGCCACTTCTTCCAGCGTATTCGGGAAACGGACAAACTGCGGGAAGGCATCAATAGCTTTTACGACCAGTTCTCCGCGTTCAGCTTTTGGTAGCAAACTGGCTTGCAGGTAAAGCGGTAGCGTGCGCTGACAGTCCAGTGCGTTCAGCATATCTGCCGCCAGGGCGGGCATGCCCCAGTTAATCAGTTGCCCGGCGGTCATCAGGGCGTTAACGTCGCGTCCCTGACAAAGACCTCGCCACTGTACGAGGGCAGATTCGCTACGACCATCGAACCAGTTCAGCCACCACAGAGTAGCGTTCAGCGGATAATCACGCAGCAGTTTCTCGCGCTGCAAACGCGCGTTGTCCTGACGACCACTTAACACCAGTAGCAGGTTATGCAGGCAAAGCACTTCCTGATTGGTTGGGCAGGCGCGAAGACTTTGTTGGCAAAAATCCAGACCAGCGTCAAAGTTACCATTACGCGCCGCCAGCCGTGCCAGACCATAATAGCCGCCTGCTTTACTGTTGCCGCTCCAGACCGCACGCCAGAAATCCTCTTCGGCTTGTTGATATTGCCCCTGACGTTCGTAAGCACTGGCGCGAATCAAACTCGCCTGTCCGCACTGCGGATTTTTGTTCAGCGCATGTGCGCGTTTCAGCGCCTGAGTGGCATACGCCACCGCTTGCGGGAAATCGGCACGGTTATATTCCAGCATCGCCAGCGCCAGGTTACAGCGATAATCCAGCGGATCCAGCGCCACGCCGCGCAGGTAGTAATCGAACGGTGAACGGCTCGCGTGATGATATTGCTCCAGATGTTGACCGATAAACCAGGCTTCATCTGTACTGGTAATGTCTTGTGCTGCCAGTGGCGCTTTGGCGACGTCCGGCAACGGCAACGCTTGCGACTGATGTTCATGATAACTCAGTACAATATTGCCGTCGGCATCGGAGAGCTCAATGGTCAGCCTTTCAGGATTGATACTGTGCAACACGCCCTGGATGGCGGTCGCTGGTGTCAGGGCCACGGCATCATCGAGCAACGCGTTGCATTTGCCGATTTCGCGGATCGCCAGGCGGTATCCGTTCAACGGAGAGATGGCATACAGCCCCCACTCAATCCCCCGCTCACTACGCTGGAGTTTTATCACCGCATCGCGGGAGGCATTTTGCACCATGCCCAGAGAATGATAAGGCAGGAAATACTGCTCGAAACGCTTCTCCTCGTAAGCATCAAGCCAGGTAAAATCAGGCTGGTTATCGGCAAAAATACCGGTCATCAGTTCGATATACGGGCCGTTATTGTCAGTCAGGCTCTTATCCCACGCCTGGCCAAATTCACTGTGTCCCCAGCTCCACTGTTTTTTACCTGGCGCAATATGGTGGTTGGCAACGTGTAGCAAACCACCATCTTCATCGTGACACCACGCGCCAACAAAATCGTACTGTGATTTTTCAGCCATATATGAGGTTGGAACGGGCACATTTTTATAGCGAGAAATGTCCACTCCGGCGGAGTAGTCCACTTTGTAGTAAGTGCCGGTGGCGATGGGGAAAGCGGAGACGGCCCGTTTACCGTGATCAAACACCGCAGTCACATCCGGTGGGAAAACGCTCTGATGCCCTTCACCCCCTTTCACTGCCGGGTTGGCCCACCACAAGAAATGACGCGGCGTGGCGTTGCCGTTATAGACGCGACTGGCGATTTCCAGCGCCGCCCGGTCAGGGCGCAGGGTGAAACCTGTCATCACCTGTAAACCGTGCATCGGCTCCGTTTCGCCGACCCACACCGTCTGTGCGCCGTCGTCATGGGCTTCGAGGGTGAAATCAACGGGCATAAAGGTGGTCGGGCGATGGTGTTGCGGCCAGTTAAACTCAATCCCGCCGGAGATCCACGGCCCCAGCAGTCCCACCAGCGCCGGTTTAATGACTTCATTGTGATAAACAAAATCGCGCTGTTTCACTTTATCCCACGCGCGATGCACCCGACCGCCCAGTTCCGGCAGGATCATCACTTTGATGTAGTCGTTTTCCAGCCACACCGCCTGCCAGGATTTCAGGGTTTTCTGCTCGCTCAGCGTATCGGTCACGCCGTAGGGATAAACCGCGCCGGACGATCCCTGATAAACGCGATTTTCCAGGAACATGGGATGTATATCCTGCGGCCCGGTTTCATAGGTCGGGATCTCAACGCGCTCTTGCCACACTTTTACTGGAGTCATGGTGCCCTCAATATTAACAAGACATACTGAATTAAAAGATTTGTGGCAGT
The DNA here is from genome assembly GCF_003000935.1 of Escherichia sp. R1. NCBI lineage: Bacteria > Pseudomonadati > Pseudomonadota > Gammaproteobacteria > Enterobacterales > Enterobacteriaceae > Escherichia > Escherichia sp. R1. The sequence continues at coordinate 45,810 of NZ_PSRU01000020.1, read as the reverse complement.
GTATTGAACAATCTGGCAATGTTTTCGCGGAATAATCACGCAATTAACTAAACAAGGTTTAGTGAAGATGAGAGCCTGCATTAACAATCAACAGATTCGCCACCATAACAAATGCGTGATTCTGGAACTGCTGTACCGGCAAAAGCGCGCCAATAAATCAACGCTGGCCCGGCTGGCGCAAATTTCGATTCCGGCGGTCAGTAATATTTTGCAGGAACTGGAAAGCGAAAAACGGGTGGTGAATATCGACGATGAAAGCCAGACGCGCGGGCATAGTAGCGGTACATGGCTGATTGCGCCGGAAGGAGACTGGACGCTGTGCCTGAACGTGACGCCCACCAGCATTGAGTGTCAGGTCGCTAATGCCTGTTTAAGTCCGAAAGGCGAATTTGAGTATTTACAGATTGATGCACCGACGCCGCAGGCGCTGCTGTCCGAAATCGAAAAATGCTGGCATCGCCACCGTAAATTGTGGCCGGACCGCACCATCAATCTGGCTCTGGCAATCCACGGTCAGGTTGATCCAGTGACCGGCGTGTCGCAAACCATGCCGCAAGCGCCGTGGGCAACACCGATTGAGGTGAAGTACCTGCTGGAAGAGAAGCTGGGCATTCGGGTAATGGTCGATAATGACTGCGTGATGCTGGCGCTGGCGGAGAAATGGCAAAATAATTCGCAGGAACGGGATTTCTGCGTAATCAACGTTGATTACGGCATTGGCTCGTCGTTCGTGATTAACGAGCAAATTTATCGCGGCAGTTTGTATGGTAGCGGACAGATTGGTCACACCATCGTTAATCCGGATGGCGTCGTCTGCGACTGCGGGCGTTATGGCTGCCTGGAAACCGTCGCCTCGTTAAGCGCATTAAAAAAACAGGCGCGGGTATGGCTAAAATCACAACCGGTTAATACTCAGCTTGATCCTGAAAAATTGACTACCGCGCAGTTAATCGCTGCCTGGCAGAGTGGAGAACCGTGGATCACCAGTTGGGTTGACCACAGTGCCAACGCCATTGGTTTGAGTCTGTATAACTTCCTCAACATCCTCAATATTAATCAGATTTGGTTGTACGGTCGCAGTTGTGCCTTTGGTGAGAACTGGCTTAATACCATTATTCGCCAGACGGGATTTAACCCGTTCGACCGCGACGAAGGACCGAGCGTGAAAGCGACACAGATTGGCTTTGGGCAATTAAGCCGTGCACAACAGGTACTGGGAATTGGCTATTTGTATGTTGAGGCGCAGTTACGGCAGATTTGATGGCGCGATAACGTAGAAAGGCTTCCCGAAGGAAGCCTTTTTTCAACAGATTAACCGTTTCGCTTACGCGTAAACCGGGTAACGTGCGCAGATGTCGAGAACTTTACCTTTGATGCGCTCGATAACGGCTTCATCATTGATGCTGTCCAGCACGTCACACATCCAGCCAGCCAGTTCTTTCGCTTCGGCTTCTTTAAAGCCACGACGGGTAATCGCCGGAGTACCTACACGAATACCGGAAGTCACAAACGGGCTCTTCGGATCGTTCGGTACGCTGTTTTTGTTCACGGTGATGTTAGCACGGCCCAGAGCGGCGTCTGCTTCTTTACCGGTCAGGTTTTTATCAACCAGATCAACCAGGAACAGGTGGTTATCAGTACCACCAGAAACCACTTTGTAGCCGCGTTCGAGGAACACTTCTACCATCGCTTTGGCGTTTTTCGCGACCTGCTGCTGGTAAGTTTTGAACTCAGGTTCCATTGCTTCTTTCAGAGCAACCGCTTTACCGGCGATTACGTGCATCAACGGACCGCCCTGACCACCAGGGAAAACGGCAGAGTTCAGTTTTTTGTACAGCTCTTCGCTACCACCTTTCGCCAGGATCAGGCCGCCGCGCGGACCCGCCAGGGTTTTGTGAGTGGTGGTAGTAACAACGTGAGCATGAGGAACCGGGTTAGGGTAGACACCAGCGGCAACCAGGCCCGCAACGTGCGCCATATCAACGAACAGGTAAGCACCGATGCTGTCAGCGATTTCACGCATTTTCGCCCAGTCCACCACGCCGGAATATGCAGAGAAGCCACCGATAATCATTTTCGGTTTGTGTTCTTTGGCTTGTTTTTCCAGATCGGCGTAGTCGATATGACCGGTAGCATCGATACCGTAAGGAACGATGTTGTACAGTTTACCGGAGAAGTTAACCGGAGAACCGTGAGTCAGGTGACCGCCATGCGCCAGATTCATACCCAGAACGGTATCGCCTGGTTCCAGCAACGCGGTGTAGACCGCAAAGTTAGCCTGGGAGCCGGAGTGCGGCTGGACGTTAGCGTAGTCAGCGCCGAACAGTTCTTTCGCACGATCGATCGCCAGTTGTTCAACGATATCAACATACTCGCAACCGCCGTAGTAGCGTTTGCCCGGATAACCTTCAGCATATTTGTTGGTCAGCTGAGAACCCTGCGCCTGCATTACGCGCGGGCTGGTGTAGTTTTCGGAGGCGATCAGTTCGATGTGCTCTTCCTGACGTACTTTTTCCTGCTCCATAGCCTGCCACAGTTCGGCATCATAATCGGCAATGTTCATTTCACGCTTTAACATCCGCATCTCCTGACTCAGCTAACAATAAAATTTTTGGCCTTTATAGGCGGTCCTGTTGGACAACGGCGAACAGTATAACCGAATCATTGTGCGATAACAGGTCTTGACAAAGGAATTTACGCAAACGATTACCTTCAGGCTACGCAAGGCTTTGGAGAATAAAGAGCTTGCAACCGGAAACGGATTTCTTTTCAGGTTTGTGATGCAAATTTTTCACTTCATCACATTCTTTCTGAAAAACACCAAAGAACCATTTACATTGCAGGGCTATTTTTTATAAGATGCATTTGAGATACATCAATTAAGATGCAAAAAAAAGGAAGACCATATGCTTGACGCTCAAACCATCGCTACAGTAAAAGCCACCATCCCTTTACTGGTGGAAACGGGACCAAAGTTAACCGCCCATTTCTACGACCGTATGTTTACTCATAACCCAGAACTCAAAGAAATTTTTAACATGAGTAACCAGCGTAATGGCGATCAACGTGAAGCCCTGTTTAACGCTATTGCCGCCTACGCCAGCAATATTGAAAACCTGCCTGCGCTGCTGCCAGCGGTAGAAAAAATCGCGCAGAAGCACACCAGTTTCCAGATCAAACCGGAACAGTACAACATCGTCGGTGAACACCTGTTGGCAACGCTGGACGAAATGTTCAGCCCGGGGCAGGAAGTGCTGGACGCGTGGGGTAAAGCCTATGGCGTCCTGGCTAATGTATTTATCAATCGCGAGGCGGAAATCTATAACGAAAACGCCAGCAAAGCCGGTGGTTGGGAAGGTACTCGCGATTTCCGCATTGTGGCTAAAACACCACGCAGCGCACTTATCACCAGCTTCGAACTGGAGCCGGTCGACGGTGGCGCAGTGGCAGAATACCGTCCGGGGCAATATCTCGGCGTCTGGCTGAAGCCGGAAGGTTTCCCGCATCAGGAAATTCGTCAGTACTCTTTGACTCGCAAACCGGATGGCAAAGGCTATCGTATTGCGGTGAAACGCGAAGAGGGTGGGCAGGTATCCAACTGGCTGCACAATCACGCCAATGTTGGCGATGTCGTGAAACTGGTCGCTCCGGCAGGTGATTTCTTTATGGCTGTCGCAGATGACACACCAGTGACGTTAATCTCTGCCGGTGTCGGTCAAACGCCAATGCTGGCAATGCTCGACACGCTGGCAAAAGCAGGCCACACAGCACAAGTGAACTGGTTCCATGCGGCAGAAAATGGCGATGTTCACGCCTTTGCCGATGAAGTTAAGGAACTGGGTCAATCACTGCCACGCTTTACCGCACACACCTGGTATCGTCAGCCGAGCGAAGCCGATCGCGCTAAAGGTCAGTTTGATAGCGAAGGTCTGATGGATTTGAGCAAACTGGAAGGTGCGTTCAGCGATCCGACAATGCAGTTCTATCTCTGCGGCCCGGTTGGCTTCATGCAGTTTGCCGCGAAACAGTTAGTGGATCTGGGCGTGAAACAGGAAAACATTCATTACGAATGCTTTGGCCCGCATAAGGTGCTGTGATTTGATGTTGCCGGATGGACACATCCGGCAACCCTTGACGCGTTTTAAATTGCCGCGTCGTCCTCTTCACCGGTACGGATGCGAATGACCCGTGCCACGTCGAAGACGAAGATTTTACCGTCACCGATTTTGCCAGTTTGCGCCGTGCGAATAATGGTATCGACACAGGTATCGACAATGTCGTCCGGTACGACAATCTCAATTTTCACTTTCGGCAGAAAATCCACCATATACTCCGCACCGCGGTACAGCTCGGTATGGCCTTTCTGGCGGCCAAAACCTTTCACCTCAGTGACCGTCATGCCGGTAATACCGACTTCAGCCAGTGCTTCGCGGACATCGTCCAGCTTGAAGGGTTTAATAATCGCATCAATCTTTTTCATGCTATTCCTTGAAAAGGTCGCCTGTCTTTTGATCTGCTAAACGTAACACATAACGCCAATTCATTCCTTGAAATCGTTTGCATCCAGTTCGTGTCGGGAAAGCAGTTTATAAAATTCTGTCCGGTTGCGCCCCGCCATTCTCGCCGCGTGGGTGACGTTGCCTTTGGTGATTTGCAGCAGCTTACGCAAATAGTTGAGTTCAAACTGATTACGCGCCTCAACAAAGGTTGGCAGCGCCGTGTTTTCGCCCTCCAGCGCCTGCTCCACCAGCGCATCACTAATTACCGGAGATGATGTCAGCGCCACGCACTGTTCAATCACGTTGACCAACTGGCGCACGTTGCCCGGCCAGCTCGCAGTCATCAGGCGTTTCATTGCATCGGTGGAGAACGCGCGGACAAACGGTTTATGTCGCTCTGCCGCCTGGCGCAACAGGTGATTTGCCAGTAGCGGAATGTCTTCTGTGCGCTCCGCCAGGGCCGGAATTTTCAGGCTGACAACGTTGAGGCGGTAATAGAGGTCTTCACGGAATTCCCCGCGCGTCATCGCTTTTGGCAGGTCGCGGTGGGTCGCAGAAATAATCCGCACGTCGATATCAATATCGCGGTTACAGCCCAGCGGGCGCACTTTACGCTCCTGCAACACGCGCAGCAGTTTGACCTGCAACGGTGCGGGCATATCGCCAATCTCATCGAGAAATAGCGTACCGCCTTCCGCCGCCTGGAATAAACCTTCGCGATTGCTGACAGCGCCAGTAAACGCGCCACGTGCATGACCAAACAGCTCCGACTCCAGCAATTGCTCGGGTAATGCGCCACAGTTAATAGCAATAAATGGCTTGCTGTTGCGCGGGCTGGCGTTGTGGATAGCCTGGGCGAAAATCTCTTTCCCGGTGCCGCTCTGGCCGTTAATCAAAACGCTAACGTCTGATTGTGCCACCAGCCGCGCCTGTTCCAGCAAACGCAGCATCAGCGGGCTGCGGGTGACAATCGCCTCGCGCCAGCGTTCGTCGGTGGCTGGCGCGGATTGTTCCAGCGCATCGTCAATTGCCTGATATAGCGCATCTTTATCGACAGGCTTGGTGAGAAAACTGAACACGCCCTGCTGTGTTGCAGCAACGGCATCAGGAATAGAACCATGCGCGGTAAGAATAATTACTGGCATTCCCGGCTGCACTTTCTGGATTTCAGCAAACAGCTGCATACCGTCCATTTCATCCATCCGCAGGTCGCTGATGACTAAATCTACTTTTTCGCGATTCAGTACCCGCAATCCTTCAGCACCACTTTCCGCCGTGACCACACTGTAGCCTTCGCTGGTCAGGCGCAGGCCAAGCAGTTTCAGCAATCCCGGATCGTCATCGACCAGTAATAAATGCGCAGGTTTATGGCTCATCAGGAGTGACCTCATCGGTGGATGGCGCGGGCTTTTCACTCTCGTGCGGCGTATCCGGCGAGAAATTTCCAGCCGGTTTGCGGGTCGAGAGCTGGCGTTCAATATCGGTCAGGTTTTCCAGCTTGCGGGTAGTGAGTTCCAGTTGCTGTTGTAGAACGTGATGTTGCTGGCGCAAAGTATCCAGCTCGCTGTCGCTGGACTGCTGGAGTTTGCTGTAGCGTTGGCGCTCTTCCGCCAGTTGCAGTTGCAGCGCCTGACCGTCGCGCCAAAGTTGATACAGTGGGCGAACCTGTGCCGGGATCTCGGTACTTAGCGCATCAATGCGCGCGACCAGCTGGCGGCGCTCATACGGCGTAATTTTGGCGTCGGCGAGCAAAATCCCTTGTTTAAAGGTATTTTGCCAGTTGCCGTCGTCATATTGGCGGGCTTGCTGACGCGACTGCGCAGGCATTAAACGATCAGCACAATCCATCGCCCGCAGCCAGTAAAGCGGATTGGTTTCGGTTGATTTACCTTGCAGCGCCCAGATGTCGCTACATTCAGTAGAAAGATAGTCAGCCAGTTGATAAACCGGAATTTTTTCTTCTGCTGGCGTATCAATGGCTGGCTTATTGTGACTCTGCACGCAACCCAGCAATGCCAGACATGGCAGCCCTGCCAGCCACAGCCGTCGGGGCAATAATCGTTGAAAAATGTGTCGCATATTCACCAGACTTAAAGCCTATCCCAGTGGGCGTAATTGTTGCAGGCAGTTTGGACATGGACAGCGCGGAGAAACCAGAGCGTACATGTCGTACGTGAAGATTTCGAGCACTGCCCGGGGCCGAACTGACAAATAAAATAGCCTGATGGGATGGGCTGTTAGCATTATTTCGTGTTTTTCGACGACGGTAATTCAATGCGGAAACAAACGTCTTGCCCGCTCTCGTCGACCAGATACAGTTCCCCTTGCATACGGCGAATACAATCCCTGGCAATGCTTAATCCCAGACCGCTGCCCTTCACCGCCCCTTTTCGCTGGTGGCTTCCCTGAAAAAAGGGTTCGAAGATCATGGCGCGCTCCTCTTGCGGAATGGGCGTGCCTGTATTGATGACATCAATATAAACCCGCGCACCATGTAAACTGCTGCGAAGGCAAATGTTACCGGATTCAGCCCCGTAGTGCACCGCATTGGAGTAAAGATTATCCAGTACGCTCATCAGCAGCATTGGCTCCGCCAGGCAAGCTGTTGCTTTGAGATCAACGTCGGTATGCATCATTTTAGCCCGTGCGGGCAGGCTATGAGCAGAAACCACTGTCTCCACCAGCGGTGCTAACTCAACATTCTCCAGTTCCACCGCACTGTCCGCCTGTTTACGGTTGTAATCAAGCAGTTGTTCGATCAGCTTTTGCAAATTGCGGCTGCTGCTATCAAGAATGCTCACCACCTCTTTTTGCTCTGGCGTAAGCGGCCCGACAACCTGATCAGCCAGTAATTCAGTGCCCTCGCGCATACTCGCCAGTGGCGTTTTTAATTCATGAGATAAATGTCTTAAAAATTGATGGCGTTGGGATTCCAGCCATGACAGGCGCTCACTTAACCAAAGAATACGTTGCCCAACCGAGCGTAACTCGCTCGGTCCACTGAACGAGACGCTATTGCCCAGAGAACGCCCTTCCCCCAGCCGGTTGATCATGCGCTCGATATTTTTCACCGGACCGATAATCATCCTCGTGAAAAGCAGTACCATCACCAGACTCACCAGAAATAGCACCAGCGATTGCCAACCAAAATATTGCCCACGTTCGGCGATTTCACGCTGAAGTTGCTGCCCACGAGAGAACACCACTGTGCGCGTGGCCTGCACCATTTCGGTATTGGCACTGGCAAAGGCTTCCAGACGCGCGGCGGCAGCAGCATCGGGACCGCTGTTGTTACACTGAAGTTGAGCCAGATTATTCAAATCCTGACGTAATGCCTGGTAGAGTTTATCGTCCGGCAGCACGCCTGCGTGGGCATCGAGCATTTCGCTGTAACGCTTGCGCTGGCTTTGATAAACCTTCGCAAGCGTAGGGTCGTCCAGCACGCAGTACTGACGATAGCTGCGCTCCATCTCCAGTGCCGCGTTGGTCATCGCTTCACTGCGCCGGGCATCAATAAGCGTAGTGCGGTTAACCAGCGCCGCCTGATCGCTAAGTGCATTCAGGCTTTGCCAGGCTTGCCATGCCAGCACCAACAGGGGCAGCAGAATCAGCAAAAATGCCAGCATTACCAGTTGTCGTAATGAGCGGGGAAAAACGGGCCAGCGTTTCAAGGCGTTACTCTCGTCAGACGCGAATAGCCTGATGCTAACCGAGGGGAAGTTCAGATACAACAAAGCCGGGAATTACCCGGCTTTGTTATGGAATAAGGCGGTGCCTAACTCGACGTTTCGCCCGATGGTTGATATAGCTACGCTGATATCAGAAGTTGGACGGCAGGCACCTTGTTGTGCGTCATTCGAATTTTATGTAGCACGTCCCGAAGGGGCTGACATAAGTCGGTGAATGAGCCACTGCTTACTATTATGCAGTAACTGTGCCAATAAAGAAAATAGTTTGGTAACGTACTGATTATACGCTGCTTTGAGGGGTTTATGGCTTCTCCGCTATTTGAATGTAAATCAGCCACTGTGTCGCTAAAAAGAGACAACTTAAGATAAACTTATTAGATAATATTAAAATCAAGGAGTTAAGTGTCACCAAAAAGCGACACGGCAAACCACCCATTGTCGTGATTTAAAGACACAAAAAAGCTCCCGAAGTTGGGAGCTCATAATAGCGGTTGGTGCTTAATGCCGGATGCGGCGTGAATGTCTCATCCGGGCTGCAATACCAATGGGTTGACGACTTACCCCAACTGCTTACGTGCATTGCGGAAAATGCGCATCCATGGGCCATCCTCGCCCCAGTTTTCCGGATGCCAGGAGTTGCTGACGGTACGGAAAACTCGTTCCGGGTGCGGCATCATAATGGTAACTCGACCACTTTCAGTCGTGACCGCCGTAATACCGTTCGGTGAACCGTTCGGGTTAGCCGGGTAGGTTTCAGTGACTTTGCCGAAGTTATCGACATAGCGCAGTGCCACCAGCCCTTTGCTTTCCAGTGCCGCCAGATGCGCCCCATCACGTACTTCCACGCGCCCTTCACCATGAGAGACAGCAATCGGCATCTGCGAGCCCACCATCCCCTGCAACAGCAGCGACGGGCTTTGGGTTACTTCTACCAGACTGAAACGCGCTTCAAAGCGATCGGAGGTGTTACGCACAAAACGTGGCCACAACTCGCTACCTGGGATCAGTTCACGCAGATTAGACATCATCTGGCAACCGTTACATACCCCCAGCGCCAGCGTTTGCGGACGATGGAAGAAGGTTGCAAACTCATCGCGTACACGGTCATTGAACAGGATAGACTTCGCCCAACCTTCACCAGCGCCCAGCACATCACCGTAGGAGAAACCACCGCACGCGACCAGGGCGTGGAAACCCTCCAGGCCCGTGCGTCCAGCCAGCAGATCGCTCATATGCACGTCGATAGCATCGAAGCCCGCACGGTGGAAAGCTGCCGCCATTTCAACATGGGAGTTCACACCCTGCTCACGCAGTACGGCAACTTTCGGGCGCGCGCCAGTGGCAATAAACGGTGCTGCCACATCTTCGTTGATATCAAACGACAGTTTCACATTCAGGCCCGGATCGGCGTCGTTTGATTTCGCCTGGTGTTCCTGATCGGCACACTCCGGGTTGTCACGCAGGCGCTGCATCTGCCAGGTCGTTTCTGCCCACCAGACACGCAACGTGGTGCGGCTTTCGCTAAATACAGTCTGCCCGTTGGCGGTAATCACAAAACGGTCACCGGAAACCGCCTGCCCAACATAATGGACGCAATCAGCAAGCCCATGCTGTGCCAGTACCGCTTCAACGGCTTCACGGTCAGCGGCTCGCACCTGAATCACCGCACCCAGTTCTTCGCTAAACAATGCAGCCAGACGATCGTCACCCAGAGTGGCGATATCCGCGTCAATGCCGCAATGACCAGCAAAGGCCATTTCCGCCAGCGTTACCACCAGCCCGCCATCAGAGCGGTCGTGATACGCGAGCAGCTTACGCTGTGCAACCAGCGCCTGAATCGCGTCATAGAAGCCTTTCAGTTGCGCGACATCGCGTACATCTGCCGGTTTGTCGCCAAGCTGACGATAAACCTGCGCCAGCGCCGTTGCGCCCAGCGCGTTATTGCCTTTGCCTAAATCAATCAGCAGCAGTGCGTTATCTTCGGTAGAAAGCTGCGGCGTGATGGTGTGACGTACATCTTCCACGCGGGCAAATGCAGAAATCACCAGCGAAAGCGGCGAGGTCATTTCGCGCTCTTCGCTACCTTCCTGCCAGCGGGTTTTCATCGACATAGAGTCTTTACCCACCGGTATCGTCAGGCCCAGCGCCGGACAAAGTTCTTCACCCACAGCTTTAACGGCTTCATACAGGCCAGCATCTTCACCAGGGTGGCCTGCCGCCGCCATCCAGTTGGCGGAAAGTTTAATGCGTTTGATATCGCCAATTTGTGTTGCGGCGATGTTGGTTAGCGCTTCACCGACTGCCAGACGGGCAGAAGCGGCGAAATCCAGCAGCGCAACTGGCGCACGTTCGCCAATTGCCATCGCTTCGCCGTAGTAGCTGTCGAGGCTGGCAGTAGTGACCGCACAGTTAGCGACCGGCACCTGCCACGGCCCCACCATCTGATCGCGCGCCACCATGCCGGTTACGCTGCGGTCACCGATGGTCACCAGGAAAGTTTTCTCCGCCACGGTCGGCAGATGCAGCACGCGTTTCACCGCGTCAGCGATGGTGATCCCTTCACGGGCCAGCGCGTCGCCTTTCGCTTTCAGCGTTTGTACATCGCGGGTCATCTTCGGCGTTTTGCCAAGCAGTACGTCCAGCGGCAGATCGATGGGTTGATTATCAAAATGACGATCGTGCAGAGAAAGATGTAATTCTTCGGTGGCCTCGCCAATCACCGCGTAGGGTGCTCGTTCACGCTTACACAGTTCGTCAAACAGCGGTAACTGATCGGCAGCAACCGCCAGCACGTAGCGTTCCTGGGATTCGTTACACCAGATTTCCAGCGGGCTCATGCCCGGTTCGTCGCTCAGGATATCGCGCAGTTCAAATTTACCGCCGCGCCCGCCGTCGCTCACCAGTTCCGGCATGGCGTTAGAAAGACCGCCTGCGCCAACGTCGTGGATAAACAGGATTGGGTTGGCATCACCAAGCTGCCAGCAACGGTCGATCACTTCCTGGCAGCGACGCTCCATCTCCGGGTTGTCGCGCTGTACGGAAGCAAAGTCGAGGTCGGCATCAGACTGACCAGATGCCATAGAAGACGCCGCGCCGCCGCCAAGACCGATGTTCATTGCCGGGCCGCCGAGAACGACCAGCTTCGCACCAACGTTGATCTCGCCTTTTTGTACGTGATCGGCGCGAATGTTGCCGATCCCACCCGCCAGCATGATCGGTTTGTGATAACCGCGCAGCTCTTCGCCATTGTGGCTGTTCACTTTTTCTTCATAAGTACGGAAGTAGCCGTTCAGTGCCGGGCGACCAAATTCGTTGTTAAACGCCGCGCCGCCCAGCGGGCCTTCGGTCATGATGTCCAGCGCGGTGACAATGCGCTCAGGCTTACCGAAATCTTCTTCCCACGGCTGTTCAAAGCCCGGAATACGCAAGTTGGATACGGAGAAACCAACCAGACCGGCTTTCGGCTTTGCGCCACGCCCGGTGGCACCTTCATCGCGGATTTCACCGCCGGAACCGGTCGCCGCGCCCGGCCACGGAGAAATCGCCGTCGGGTGGTTGTGGGTTTCAACTTTCATCAGAATATGCGCCGGTTCCTGATGGAAATCGTAGCGGCCCGTTTCGTGGTCAGCAAAGTAGCGACCCACTTCAGAACCTTCCATGACGGCGGCGTTATCTTTATAAGCAGAGAGAACGTGGTCTGGCGTGGTTTCGAAGGTGTTTTTGATCATCTTAAACAGCGATTTCGGCTGCTGTTCACCATCGATAACCCAGTCGGCGTTAAAAATTTTGTGGCGGCAGTGCTCGGAGTTCGCCTGCGCGAACATATACAGCTCGATGTCGTTCGGGTTACGACCCAGCTTTGTGAACGCATCCTGCAGATAGTCAATTTCATCTTCCGCCAGTGCCAGGCCAAGACGCAGGTTAGCGTTGATTAGCGCCTGACGGCCCTGCCCCAGCAAATCTACGCTGGTGACCGGAGTCGGTTGATGGTGTGCAAACAACTGCTCTGCATCATCTAAAGCAAAAAAGACCGTTTCCATCATGCGGTCATGCAGTTCAGCGGTCACCTGCTGCCATTGTTCATTGGTCAGCGTACCGGCTTCTATATAGTAAGCCACGCCGCGCTCAAGGCGGTTTACCTGTTGTAGACCGCAATTATGGGCGATATCGGTCGCTTTCGAAGACCAGGGAGAGATGGTGCCAGGACGCGGGGTCACCAGCAGGAGTTTGCCTTGCGGGGCGTGGCTGGCGAGTGCCGGGCCATATTTCAGCAGGCGTTCAAGTTGTGCGTGCTCATCATCGTTTAACGGCGCATTGAGGTCAGCAAAATGGACATACTCGGCGTAAATATTGTGAACCGGGAGCCTGGCAGCCTGAAAACGTGCCAGCAGTTTGTTGATTCGGAATGCCGACAATGCAGGCGAACCACGCAGAATTTCCATCATAAGTCTCTCGTCTTCTAAGCTTTCGGTGTACCCAAGGGGGGGAAACGGGCGTCATTATAAAGAATCTGATGCGCTGACGAAACCGTTTGCGTGGAAATAAAATCACCATCGTGAATTAGCAACGCGTGCCGCCAATGGCTGTAATAAGTTGCCATCTGGCGCAGGTTTACGCAAAATGCCGCTCATTTATGAGTAAACCTTTCACTATTATTACGTTTTTTCAAGCTGGGACGCGCACGACACAGAGAATTAACTAATTGAAAAAATTAAAGATTAATTATCTGTTCATCGGCATTCTGGCACTGCTGCTCGCGGTCGCTCTCTGGCCATCCATTCCCTGGTTTGGTAAAGCCGACAACCGTATCGCCGCCATTCAAGCGCGGGGAGAGTTGCGTGTGAGCACCATTCATACCCCCCTGACTTATAACGAAATCAACGGGAAACCTTTTGGCCTGGATTACGAACTGGCGAAACAGTTTGCCGATTACCTCGGCGTAAAACTGAAAGTGACCGTGCGGCAGAATATCAGCCAGCTGTTTGACGACCTCGATAATGGTAACGCCGACCTGCTGGCGGCAGGCCTGGTCTATAACAGTGAGCGGGTAAAAAATTATCAGCCTGGCCCTACCTATTATTCCGTGTCACAACAACTGGTTTATAAAGTCGGTCAGTATCGCCCACGTACGCTGGGCAACCTGACGGCGGAGCAACTCACCGTTGCACCGGGTCACGTGGTGGTTAACGATCTCCAGACCCTGAAAGACACAAAATTCCCGGAATTAAGCTGGAAGGTAGACGACAAAAAAGGCTCTGTGGAATTAATGGAAGATGTCATCGAAGGAAAACTCGATTACACCATTGCTGATTCTGTCGCCATCAGCCTGTTTCAGCGCGTTCACCCGGAACTCGCCGTAGCGCTCGATATCACCGATGAACAACCGGTGACCTGGTTTAGCCCGTTAGATGGCGATAATACCCTTTCCGCCGCCCTGCTCGACTTCTTCAACGAAATGAATGAAGACGGTACACTGGCACGCATTGAAGAGAAATACCTGGGGCATGGCGATGATTTTGATTACGTCGATACGCGCACATTTTTACGCGCCGTCGATGCGGTACTGCCGCAGTTAAAGCCCCTGTTTGAGAAATACGCCGAAGAAATTGACTGGCGTTTGCTGGCCGCTATTGCTTATCAGGAATCGCACTGGGATGCTCAGGCCACTTCACCGACGGGTGTGCGCGGCATGATGATGTTAACCAAAAACACCGCGCAAAGCCTCGGAATTACGGATCGTACCGATGCCGAACAGAGCATCAGCGGCGGCGTGCGTTATTTGCAGGATATGATGAGTAAAGTGCCGGAAAGTGTGCCGGAGAACGAACGGATCTGGTTTGCCCTCGCCGCGTACAATATGGGCTATGCGCATATGTTGGATGCCCGCGCCCTGACGGCAAAAACCAAAGGTAATCCTGACAGTTGGGCTGACGTAAAACAGCGTCTGCCTTTACTTAGCCAGAAACCCTATTACAGCAAGCTGACTTACGGCTACGCTCGTGGGCATGAAGCCTACGCTTATGTCGAAAATATTCGTAAATATCAGATTAGCCTGGTGGGTTATCTGCAGGAGAAAGAGAAGCAGGCTACAGAAGCGGCGATGCAACTGGCGCAGGATTATCCGGCGGTATCGCCTACGGAGTTGGGCAAAGAGAAATTTCCTTTTCTCTCGTTTCTTTCCCAGTCGTCATCAAACTATTTGACCCACTCTCCCTCTCTGCTGTTTTCCAGAAAAGGGAGTGAAGAGAAACAAAATTAATCTGTCGAGGATTGCGCTTTTTTCTGCGCTTTAATTTCCTGGCGGCGCATGCGAAAGAAGTCACTGAGCAACGCCGCACACTCATCCGCCAGTATTCCTTCCGTAATTTCCACCCGGTGATTCATACCCGGATGATGCAGCACATCCATTAAAGATCCCGCAGCGCCAGTTTTCGCGTCACGCGCACCAAAGACCACGCGACCAATGCGACTGTGGATCATCGCTCCGGCACACATTACACAGGGTTCAAGTGTGACATACAACGTGGCGTCGATCAGTCGATAATTTTGCATCACCAGACCGCCCTGCCGCAGAGCCATGATTTCTGCATGTGCGGTGGGATCATGTCGACCAATCGGACGGTTCCAGCCTTCGCCGATTACCCGATTGTTATGCACTAATACCGCGCCGACCGGTACTTCCCGCTCATCCCAGGCACGCTTCGCCAGCGTCATTGCATGACGCATCCAGTATTCGTGGCTAAATTCGACTTCAGACAAAAAGAAAACTCCGGTTATAAAAGCGCGGCGCATTATACACGGACGCTATGCTTTACTCTATTCCAGTTGCTGGAGTTCACCGCGCGGGGTTACCCGCCAGCGATGCTGGCAAAAGTAAAGCAGCGGGTTGTCCTGGTTACTGTCGCTATAGCCACTATACAGCCGCAGCGGCGTGCCGATTTTGCGCTCCAGTTGCGCGACCTTTTCATGTCCCAGACAACGCATCGTCAATACCCAACCACCATAGCCACGCTGAATCTGACTGGCGATAAGATTAACCCGCGGCAGCCAGGGCGTATCGAAATAAACCGCTTCAACCAGCGGCTGCGGAGAGCCGGTAATCAACCATATATCAGCATCGGAACTTAACAGGTAGGTGGTTAATCGCTCCTGAACCAGCGGAAAGGCGGTAACATTGTCACGAAACCAGCGTACGAAATCGGCCTGCAACGCCTGCAAACGCGCTTCATTGTGACCAAAAGTGCATCCCCACAGAAGCAGACTCATCGGCCAGCGTGCCGCACGACCTTTTATCAATAACGCAATGGCTATGATCGGCAACAACGGCAGAACAAGTAACGCATTCAGCGGTTGGCGACGCAGTAAATAACGTAAAAAACTACCGAACATATCCTGCTGATGCAATGTTCCATCTAAGTCAAAAAACACCACACGACGCTCGTGAGTTGCCAAACCATACTCCTCTGGACTGAAACATCCTGATTAATTTTCGCTACTACATAGCCTAACAGATAGATCATCACTTTTCCGGCAACAATCGACCGCATCATGGCTAACTGGAATTTTTAATTCATGGCAATTAGCGGCAATGGAATATAAAATTCACTCGCGTGTGTCTCATATTGCCTGTTGTCGCCACTATTTCATCGCGAGGAAAGATATGAACGGCTTACTTCGTATCCGTCAGCGTTACCAGGGGCTTGCCCAGAGTGATAAAAAACTGGCGGATTATCTGCTGCTACAACCTGATACGGCGCGCCATTTAAGCTCTCAGCAACTGGCCAACGAAGCCGGAGTCAGTCAGTCCAGCGTCGTGAAGTTCGCGCAAAAACTCGGCTATAAAGGTTTTCCGGCACTTAAGTTAGCGTTGAGTGAAGCGCTGGCAAGCCAGCCGGAATCTCCCTCCGTGCCCATTCATAACCAAATCCGCGGTGATGATCCGTTACGGCTGGTCGGCGAAAAACTGATTAAAGAAAATACTGCCGCTATGTACGCAACGTTAAACGTTAATAGTGAAGAGAAACTGCATGAATGCGTGGCAATGTTGCGCTCTGCGCGGCGGATAATTCTGACCGGTATTGGCGCTTCGGGTCTGGTGGCGCAAAACTTTGCCTGGAAGCTGATGAAGATTGGCTTCAATGCTGCCGCAGTGCGCGATATGCATGCGCTACTCGCTACAGTACAGGCGTCGTCCCCTGACGATCTGTTATTAGCCATTTCCTACACCGGTGTACGACGCGAGTTAAACCTGGCGGCAGATGAGATGCTGCGAGTGGGCGGAAAAGTGCTGGCGATTACCGGCTTTACTCCCAATGCCCTGCAACAGCGTGCTTCTCATTGCCTGTATACCATTGCCGAAGAACAAGCGACAAACAGTGCTTCAATCTCTGCTTGTCACGCGCAGGGAATGTTAACGGATTTGCTGTTCATTGCGCTGATTCAGCAGGATCTGGAACTGGCACCAGAACGTATTCGTCATAGCGAAGCGCTGGTGAAAAAACTGGTCTGAGTAAAGAATGCGCGTATAATGCCCGCCCGGTTTGTGTTGTTTTGAGAGTTTCCTTATGGCGCTGTTAATCACTAAAAAATGCATCAATTGTGATATGTGTGAACCCGAATGCCCGAATGAGGCGATTTCAATGGGCGATCATATCTACGAGATTAACAGCGATAAGTGTACCGAATGCGTAGGGCACTACGAGACACCCACCTGCCAGAAGGTGTGCCCGATCCCCAATACTATTGTGAAAGATCCGCAACATGTCGAGACGGAAGAACAGTTGTGGGATAAATTTGTGCTGATGCACCACGCGGATAAAATTTAATATTTTGCTCTGGAAGTAGAGTGTTAATTATCTTATAGAGAAACCTTAACGCTATTATATTTATTTGATTGATGACATTAGCATAATTATTCACTAAGTTAATTTATATAGTATCTGCCCAGACACTTATTTATAGTTATTAAAGGCGCGTCCGATTGGTTCACCGGATGCACCTTAAGTACGTTTCCTTATGTTATAAGAACAGAAGGATCAGCTGTAAAACAGCAATGATGATTTTGATGACCCGTTTAATCAGGTATCGGCAATCAGTCATTCGTTTTTCCTTAAACAAGGAATGCAGCCGTTCAGATTAGCCCTTACATCTCCCCAAAACTGAACGTGCGAGTTATTGGAATCGAGTGCTGCAATCCACACCAGAGCTTTGACGACACCACTCGTTTCAATGGGGGAATTCAGTGGCATGGTGTAAAGCACAGCAAAATTGCCAATAACGAAACCGATTTTAATGTACTTATCAAAAAGCGGTCACGTTAATCTTTTCATCAATGTCGATTTCTTCGTAAAGGCTCGCGTTTTTTATGTCAGAGATTGCAAGTTGCTTGTACAGGTCAACGAAATTGATCCATAATCATTTTCGTTGGAATCGTGTGCTGCACAAAATTAAAGTTAAAAAGTAAAACCCCCGTTCCTTACCAGTTCGGGGGTTTTACTTTATAAAGAGAACGGTATTATTTTAACTTTCAATAATTACCGTGGCACAAGCATAGTGGCGCTCATCGGCAAGCGTTACATGCATATTTACAACGCCGAGCTTTTCCGCCAGTTTTAATGCCTCACCCCATAGCCGTAGCCGTGGTTTGCCGAGCTCATCATTGAATACTTCAAACTGATTAAACGCCAGACCATTGCGGATCCCTGTGCCAAATGCTTTTGCCGCCGCTTCTTTCACAGCAAAACGCTTCGCCAGAAAACGCACTGGCTGGTGGTGCGTTTTCCAGATTTCCCATTCGTTATCGCTTAATACGCGGCGTGCCAGGCGCTCACCGGATCGGGCGATCACCGCTTCTATGCGAGCGATCTCTACAATATCCGTACCTAAACCTAATATTGCCATTAGCCACGCGCTTCCAGCATCAGACGTTTCATTTCTGCCACCGCATCTTTCAGTCCGGTCATCACTGCACGACCAATAATGGCATGACCGATATTCAGTTCATGCATCTCAGGGATGGCGGCAATGGCTTTCACGTTGTGATAGGTCAGACCGTGTCCGGCGTTAACTTTCAGACCGAGACTAGTGGCAAAGGTCGCGGCTTTGGCGATACGCGCCAACTCTTGCGCCTGTTCGGCGTCAGTTTTGGCATCAGCATAGCAACCGGTGTGGATCTCGATAAACGGTGCGCCAACCTCTGCCGCAGCTTTGATCTGCTCTTCATCGGCGTCGATAAACAGAGAAACCTGGATCCCGGCATCTGCCAGACGTTTGCAGGCATCGCGCATTTTTTCACGCTGCCCTGCGACGTCCAGGCCGCCTTCGGTTGTTACTTCCTGACGCTTTTCCGGTACCAGACAGCAAAAATGTGGCTTCGTCTCAACGGCGATCGCCAGCATCTCTTCGGTCACCGCCATCTCCAGATTCATGCGGGTATCCAGCGTCTGGCGCAGGATGCACACATCGCGGTCGGTAATGTGGCGGCGGTCTTCACGTAAATGCACGGTAATGCCGTCCGCTCCCGCCTGCTCAGCAATAAACGCCGCCTGCACCGGATCCGGGTAAGCAGTACCGCGCGCGTTACGCAGCGTTGCAATATGGTCAATGTTGACGCCTAACAGTAATTCAGCCATGACAATCCTCATCATTCATAATGTGTTTTCACCGTTCGCTTAGGCATAAACTGCCGGAACAGTTCCCTGCTCTTTAATGGTTTACCGCCAAGATACGGCTTAAGCGCCATGCGGGTAAAGCGTTTCGCGGCGCGCAGTGTGTCTGCGTCAGGAAATTCCCGCGCGTTTAACGCTTTTAACTGCCTTCCGGTGAACGTTTTATTGTCGATAACGACGCTTGCGATAAACCCTTTTTCTTCGCGATAACGATACGTCATGGTGTCATCTACCGGCTCGCCGCTACCCGCACAATGGGTAAAATTGACGCCATAGCCCAGATGCCCGAGCAGTGCCAGTTCAAAGCGGCGCAACGCGGGTTCTGGCGTACCAGTGACCCCGGCAAGAGACTGAATGCAGTGCAAGTAATCGAAAAAGAGTTCAGAGAAGCGCGTCTCGTATTCCAGTACGCGGGAGAGAAGTTCGTTGATGTACAGACCGCTGTAAAGCGTGATACCGCTTAATGGCAGCGCCAGCGAGACAGCTTCAGCACTGCGCAGCGTTTTGACTTCGCCACGCCCGCCAAAACGTAGCAAGAGAGGGGTGAAAGGCTGTAATGCCCCTTTCAGAGTAGAGCGTTTAGAGCGTGCGCCTTTGGCAACCAGACGCACGCGACCCGATTCCTCCGTGAAGACGTCCAGCATCAGGCTGGTTTCGCTCCACGGGCGACTATGCAGGACAAATGCGCGCTGCCAGCCTTCCATCGGAGTTACTCTTAAAGATCGTCAACATAACCGAGACTGCGCAGTGCGCGTTCGTCGTCGGCCCAACCGGATTTCACTTTTACCCACAGCTCAAGGTGAACAGGCGCTTCGAACATTTCCTGCATGTCTTTACGCGCTTCAATCCCGATGGTTTTGATCTTGGCCCCTTTGTTGCCAATGACCATCTTCTTCTGCCCTTCACGCTCAACGAGAATCAAACCGTTGATGTCATAACCGCCGCGTTCGTTAGAGACGAAACGCTCGATCTCCACGGTCACGGAGTACGGCAGTTCAGCGCCGAGAAAACGCATCAGTTTTTCGCGGATAATTTCAGACGCCATAAAACGCTGTGAGCGATCGGTGATGTAATCTTCCGGGAAGTGATGGGTCGCTTCAGGCAGATGCTTACGCACGATTGCCGCGATAGTGTCGACATTCAGCCCGGTTTCGGCAGAGATCGGCACGATATCGAGGAAGTTCATCTGGCTTGCCAGGAACTGTAAGTGTGGCAGCAGATCGGCTTTTTCCTGCACGTTGTCCACTTTGTTCACCGCGAGGATTACCGGCGCTTTGCCATCGCGCAGTTTGTTGAGCACCATTTCATCGTCCGGCGTCCAGCGGGTGCCTTCTACGACAAAAATCACCAGCTCAACGTCGCCGATAGAGCTGCTCGCCGCTTTGTTCATCAGGCGGTTAATGGCGCGTTTTTCTTCCATATGCAGGCCTGGGGTATCAACGTAGATCGCCTGATACGCGCCTTCAGTATGGATCCCCACAATGCGGTGACGAGTTGTTTGCGCCTTGCGGGAGGTGATGGAGATCTTCTGCCCCAGCAGTTTGTTCAATAATGTGGATTTGCCAACGTTCGGACGTCCGACGATAGCAATAAATCCGCAGTAACTTTTATCGATGCTCATTCCAGCTCCAGTTTTTTCAACGCCTGTTCGGCGGCAGCCTGCTCAGCCTTACGACGGCTTGAACCTGTGCCAACCACCGGTTCACTCAGGCCGCTGACCTGGCAGTGGATAGTAAATTCCTGATCGTGCGCTTCGCCACGTACCTGGACGACCAGATAAGTCGGCAGCGGCAGATGGCGACCCTGCAAATATTCTTGCAAGCGCGTTTTCGGATCTTTTTGTTTGTCACCTGGGCTAATTTCGTCCAGACGGGTTTGATACCAGTTAAGGATTAATTTCTCGACGGTTTGAATATCACTGTCGAGGAATACGCCACCAATTAATGCTTCGACGGTGTCGGCGAGAATTGACTCACGACGAAATCCACCGCTTTTAAGTTCACCTGGCCCTAAACGTAAGCACTCGCCTAACTCAAATTCGCGCGCCAGTTCTGCCAGCGTATTGCCACGGACCAGCGTGGCGCGCATCCGGCTCATATCGCCTTCATCCACACGAGGGAAACGGTGATAAAGCGCATTGGCGATAACGTAGCTCAGAATAGAGTCGCCTAAAAATTCTAA
Source organism: Escherichia sp. R1 (assembly GCF_003000935.1). Classification (NCBI taxonomy): domain Bacteria; kingdom Pseudomonadati; phylum Pseudomonadota; class Gammaproteobacteria; order Enterobacterales; family Enterobacteriaceae; genus Escherichia; species Escherichia sp. R1. The sequence goes on along the minus strand of NZ_PSRU01000020.1, from coordinate 24,774 downwards.
ACGCTCGTTATGTTTGCTGCTGGCACTACGATGGGTTAATGCCTGCTGCAACAGTTCCTGATGATTAAAAGTGTAGCCCAGCTTCCGTTGAAGCCGATTAATTACGATGGGGTTCATGCGATACCAATAAATAAATGCGTCAACAATTCAGCACACGAAACAGACCTGATATACATGGCTCGGCTAACTGCTTCACTGCAGTTTCAGTTTACCGGTATATGGGGACCAACGCTGTTTCGTGTGCCGTGGCAACCTGGAGGTGCCAACCTTAAACTTCGGGGGAATATTCTATACACAACGACGGGGGATGTCGTTAGCCACGGGAGATTTATCTCATAAATAATTCACGTTGTCGCCATAACGGCGACAACGTGAACGAAGATGGCTATTAATGGATACCGCCAATGCGACTTAAGCGCACACCAGTCGGCCATTCGCCTTCTTGCTTATCGAAGCTCATCCAGATAGCCGTTGCCCGACCGACCAGATTCGCTTCAGGCACAAAGCCCCAGTAACGGCTGTCCGCGCTGTTGTCGCGGTTGTCGCCCATCATGAAGTATTGTCCCGGCGGAACAATCCAGGTTGCCAGTTGTTGCCCTGGCTGCTGGTAATACATCCCCACCTGGTCCTGCGCAATCGGCACTGTCAGAATGCGGTGCGTCACATCACCCAATGTCTCTTTACGCTCGGAAAGACGAATTCCATTTTCTTTGGTTTCGTTTTTCGGCACTTCAAAGAATCCGCTGGTCGCTTCCCCACCATTACGGCGTGAGAAGGTCTGAACGAAATCGCTCGGTTCCACGTTGGAGTAAGTGACCGGTAGCGCGTTTTCGCACGCCTGGCCGGAACTGCATCCCGGTTGAATCGTCAGCTCTTTTGAGACCGGATCATAAGTGACTTTATCGCCCGGCAAACCCACCGCGCGCTTGATGTAATCAAGCTTTGGATCTTCCGGATATTTAAAGACCACGATATCGCCGCGTTTCGGATGACCGGTTTCGATCAGCGTTTTCTGGTAGATAGGATCTTTAATGCCATAAGCAAACTTCTCTACCAGAATAAAATCACCGATTAACAGAGTCGGCATCATCGAACCTGACGGGATCTGGAACGGTTCATAAATAAACGAACGCACAATCAATACGATAGCCAGTACCGGAAAAACAGAAGCACCGGTTTCCAGCCAGCCAGGCTTCGGCGCAACCTTTTTCAGCGTTGCTTTATCCAGTGAGTCACCGGCAGCCGCCTGCGCCGCTGCCTGACGTTCCCGCCGTTTAGGTGCGAAAAAGAATTTATCCACGCACCATAAAATGCCCGTCACCAGTGTGGCAATCACCAGAATCAGGGCAAACATATTCGCCATGCCAACTCCTAAGGGTTATTTGTTGTCTTTGCCGACGTGCAGAATGGCGAGGAACGCTTCCTGCGGCAGCTCGACGTTACCGATCTGCTTCATGCGTTTCTTACCTTCTTTCTGCTTCTGCAGCAGCTTTTTCTTACGACTGATATCGCCGCCATAACATTTAGCCAGTACGTTTTTACGCAGCTGTTTCACGGTGGAGCGCGCAATGATGTGCGTACCAATCGCTGCCTGAATGGCGATATCAAACTGCTGGCGCGGGATCAGATCTTTCATCTTCTCCACCAGCTCGCGACCGCGGTTTTGCGAATTACCACGGTGGGTGATCAGCGCCAACGCATCAACACGTTCACCGTTGATTAATACGTCTACACGTACCATGTCGGACGCCTGGAAGCGTTTGAAGTTGTAATCCAGAGACGCATAACCACGCGAGGTAGATTTCAGGCGATCGAAGAAGTCGAGCACCACTTCCGCCATCGGGATCTCGTACGTCAGCGCCACCTGATTACCGTGGTAAACCATATTGGTCTGCACGCCGCGTTTTTCTACGCACAGCGTAATAACGTTGCCGAGATATGCCTGCGGTAGCAGCATGTGACACTCTGCAATCGGCTCGCGCAGTTCGTAAATGTTATTTACCGCTGGCAGCTTGGATGGGCTGTCGACGTAGATAACTTCTCTTGACGTGGTTTCAACTTCATACACTACAGTCGGCGCAGTGGTGATCAGATCCAGATCGTATTCACGTTCCAGACGTTCCTGGATGATCTCCATGTGCAGCAGGCCAAGGAAGCCGCAGCGGAAACCAAAGCCCAACGCGCTGGAGCTTTCCGGCTCATAGAACAGTGAGGCATCGTTCAGGCTGAGTTTACCCAGCGCGTCACGGAAGGCTTCATAGTCGTCGGAACTTACCGGGAACAGACCAGCATATACCTGAGGTTTGACTTTCTTAAAGCCAGGCAGCGCCTTTTCTGCCGGATTACGCGCCAGTGTTAAGGTATCGCCTACTGGAGCGCCGTGGATATCTTTAATCGCACATACCAGCCAGCCTACTTCGCCACATTTCAGTTCAGTACGGTCAACCTGCTTCGGCGTGAAGATGCCCAGACGATCGGCGTTATAGGTCTGCCCGGTGCTCATGACTTTCACTTTGTCGCCCTTACGCAAGGTGCCGTTTTTAATACGGATAAGTGAAACAACGCCCAGATAGTTGTCGAACCAGGAGTCGATAATGAGTGCCTGCAACGGGCCTTCCGGATCGCCTTCCGGCGGCGGAATGTCGCGCACAAGACGTTCGAGAACGTCCTGCACGCCAACGCCGGTTTTCGCTGAACAGCGCACCGCGTCGGTGGCGTCGATACCGACGATATCTTCAATTTCTTCCGCCACGCGTTCAGGATCGGCTGCCGGCAGGTCAATCTTGTTCAGTACCGGCACCACTTCGAGATCCATTTCCATGGCGGTGTAGCAGTTTGCCAGGGTTTGCGCTTCTACGCCCTGCCCGGCATCGACCACCAGCAGTGCGCCTTCACAGGCAGCCAGCGAACGGGAAACCTCATAGGAGAAGTCTACGTGGCCCGGGGTGTCGATAAAGTTAAGCTGATAGGTTTCGCCATCAGACGCTTTGTAGTCCAGCGTCACGCTTTGCGCTTTGATGGTAATGCCACGCTCACGCTCAAGATCCATGGAATCGAGAACCTGCGCCTCCATTTCACGGTCAGACAGGCCACCGCAGATCTGGATAATACGGTCAGACAGCGTCGATTTACCGTGGTCAATGTGAGCTATGATCGAAAAGTTACGTATATTCTTCATAAAGTATGATTATTGTGCCTTAATGCCCGGTTAACCAGGCTTTTAGAAGTCGCTGTTCTGAGCTTAACGTCTGTATTAATAGAAACGCCGCATTCTACACTACAACATTGAGGCGAGGAAATGTTCATACCGTATGGATTGTGGTATCTGGAAACGTCCTCGCATTTGTTATGCAAAATGCAACAAAGCCAGTGAAATCACTGGCTCGCGTCTTCCGAAGATGTTTCAAATCGCACAAGGCCAGGCGGCAATGCCACGCTTAAGATGATCGGTTGCCATTCAGACCGGGCAGCAAACTTTCGAGAGCAGCCACGTGCAATCAGGAATCCACCAACGCCACCGAAAATCGCACCGCATAATGCTGCGACGTCAGAAGCAAAGAGTAGCTGAAATAGTGAAGCGATGAGGAATAGTCCCACCAGCGGCGACATATAAACCAGTAATGCGGAGCTAAGCAGGCTGCCTTCGGCGATTCCTAATTCCACTTTTTGCCCCGGCACTAACGGCTCATCACAGGGTACGACAATGGTATGCGTGGTTTGCGGGCCAAGTTTATTCAACACGCGGCTACCGCAACCGGCGCGTGAAGCGCAGCTGCTGCATGAGGCTTTAACATCGCAACTGACCAGCGCCTGCCCGTTTTCCCAGGAGACGACGGTAGCCCACTCTTTGATCATTGCGCTGCCCCGAACTTAATATTCTCGGCAATGCGTTTCGCCGTTTGCGGCGGCAGTTCACCGACAATGGTGATTTCGGCGTTATCACGTACGCTTGTACTGACGGTTCTGCGCCCGGTGCGCAACATCTGATCGGTGCTCGATGGCGTAGCGCGGTTAACGTTTACCGAGAAGCTGAATAATCCGTCGGAATAGAGACGTGATTCGATAGGCATGTTGTCCATCGTCGGTAGCGGACGTCGACTACTGGAAACTTCGCTAAAACCCTGTGGCAGCCAGGTTGGCGTCCAGCTGAATTTAGCTTTTTCACCGACAGGAACAGAAAGCAACGGCGGCAAATTTGCCTTCGCCAGCGTCTGCATACTGCTGCCGATATCCTGATTGACGTTAAAAGCAATCACACGAAATTGTTCCAGCGTTTCACCATCGCGATCAAGGAGATCAACCCGCATCGGTAATTTCGATTCGGTGTCCATCCACACGATGTAGCTGTAGCGTGTACCATCTCGGGCAACCACGCGAATGACTTCGCAAAGACGATCAGCAATACGCGTGCGCCCGACGGAGATAAAGTCGTAGTAAGGAGAAAGGCGTTTGAAATCGGTATAGATGAGCGATGGCAGAGAATCAACAATGTAATCGCCATTAAGCGTGAACGGTTCAAGTCCCGGTTCAAAATAGCTGATTTCATTGCCGCGCTGTACCACTTCCCGGCGCGGGCCATCCATTTGCAACAATTGTGCAAGAGGACGGTTATCGAGGCGTGCATGTCGATAACGCAGAGACTCAACACCCTGTTTATTGATGCTGATGAATGACAGCTCGTAATTCAGTGACTGACTGGCCAGGTTCATCTGCTGTAATAACGCCCCGGACGCGGGAGTGGCCGAGGCGTTAGCAGAGAATAACAGGCTACCTGTCACTAATGACATGGCAAACCAAAGTTGCTTCATTACTGCGATTGCGTTCCTAAAGTTTGAATTCCTGGCACCTGTACAGCGGCTTGCTGAGTTTGTGCCTGCTCAAACTGAAGCTGTTCAGAGTGGAGTCGGCGTTGCAGTTCGTAATCCTGCAACATTGCATTAATGCGACGACGCTGCTCCTGTACCTGCTGCTGTTGACCATTATTTGCGGTCGCTTCAGAAGGTACTCCCAGACTAACCGGGCTGGCTTTACCCATCATCGGCAGTGTATTAAATACTGGCGTTTCGGGCTGCTGGGACGTTTCAGATTGCCCATTATAGTGCTGGACGCCAACGATAACTGCAAGCGATACGCATGCTGCTACGCCCATTTGGGTAAGCTGTGCCGCCCACGGACGTACTTTCTGCCAGAATGGCATTTTCTGCCATTGATGCGGCGCAGGCTGGGCTTCCGGGATCAATGTCGCCGATTGACGTACTGGCTCTTCTTCAATGGCGGCCATCACGCGTGAAGAGATATCGAAATGGAGCACCTCGGGAGTATCACCCCGCATTGAGTCACGGATCAAGTGATAGCTTTCCCAGGTTTTCTGCATTTCTGGGTTATGAGCCAGTTCGTTAAGCAGCTCACTATCCAGCGTTTCGCCATCCATTAAAGCGGAAAGTTGTTCTTTCTGCATGCCTAATACCCTTATCCAGTATCCCGCTATCGTCAACGCCTGATAAGCGGTTGAACTTTGTTATCAATAGCTTCCCTCGCTCGGAAGATACGTGAACGCACCGTACCTACCGGACAATCCATGATAGCGGCTATCTCTTCATAGCTCAGGCCATCCAGCTCCCGCAAGGTTATTGCCATGCGTAAATCTTCCGGGAGGGACTCAATAGTTCGGAAAACTATCTGTCTCAGTTCTTCTGACAACATTAAGTTCTCAGGGTTCGAAATTTCTTTCAACGCGCCGCCACTTTCGAAGTTTTCAGCTTCAATGGCATCCACATCACTGGAAGGTGGACGACGCCCCTGAGCAACCAGGTAATTTTTCGCTGTATTTACAGCAATCCGATACAGCCATGTATAAAAAGCGCTATCTCCCCGGAACGAATCCAGCGCACGATAGGCTTTAATAAAAGCTTCTTGTACCACATCGGGAACATCACCCGACGGCACATAGCGGGAAACCAGACTCGCCACTTTATGCTGATAGCGCACTACCAGTAAGTTAAAGGCTTTCTGATCTCCCTTCTGGACCCGTTCAACCAGGACCTGGTCCGTTAACTGCTCGCTCATCCGAGGTAAAGTCTCCCCAAACCAAATTTCCACGCGCTATCGAAACGCCACTCCATTAGCTGCAATTTGAGCAAGCAAAGGGTTAGAGTGTCTCGTTTTTGTAAAGTTCCGTAACGCATCTGTTTTTGTTTGTCATGCTGTAGACGGATCATTATCTATCATTATAAGTCTACAGAATCTGAACATCGCATTATCTGTGTAGAAATGCCCATTTAACTGCCTGAAGAGTAACCCAACGGCCTTTTTATTTCACCACCTAATCCTCCACCAGCCAGTAACTTCTCGTTTTCTCGCCGCCCTGAGGCAGCGTGTTTAGTCACTGTAACAAATATTAAAATAGCAGGTGTTTATTCGCACAACATGATGTTATGCTGACCAAACCGTGTTTAGTAAATTAAACAAAGAAAATGAATACTCTCCCTGAACATTCATGTGACGTGTTGATTATCGGTAGCGGCGCAGCCGGACTTTCACTGGCGCTGCGCCTGGCTGACCAGCATCAGGTCATCGTTCTAAGTAAAGGCCCGGTAACGGAAGGTTCAACATTTTATGCCCAGGGCGGTATTGCCGCCGTGTTTGATGAAACTGACAGCATTGACTCGCATGTGGAAGACACATTGATTGCCGGTGCTGGTATTTGCGATCGCCATGCAGTTGAATTTGTCGCCAGTAATGCACGATCCTGTGTGCAATGGCTAATCGACCAGGGGGTGTTGTTTGATACCCACATTCAGCCGAATGGCGAAGAAAGCTACCATCTGACTCGTGAAGGTGGACATAGTCACCGTCGTATTCTTCATGCCGCCGACGCCACCGGTAGAGAAGTAGAAACCACGCTGGTGGGCAAGGCGCAGAACCATCCGAATATTCGCGTGCTGGAGCGCAGCAACGCGGTTGATCTGATTGTTTCTGACAAAATTGGCCTGCCGGGCACGCGACGGGTTGTTGGCGCGTGGGTATGGAACCGAAATAAAGAAACGGTTGAAACCTGCCACGCAAAAGCAGTGGTACTGGCAACCGGCGGTGCTTCAAAAGTTTATCAGTACACCACCAATCCGGATATTTCTTCTGGCGATGGCATTGCTATGGCGTGGCGCGCAGGCTGCCGGATTGCCAATCTCGAATTTAATCAGTTCCACCCTACCGCGCTGTATCACCCACAGGCACGCAATTTCCTGTTAACGGAAGCACTGCGCGGCGAAGGCGCTTATCTCAAGCGCCCGGATGGCACGCGTTTTATGCCCGATTTTGATGAGCGTGGCGAACTGGCTCCGCGCGATATTGTCGCCCGCGCCATTGACCATGAGATGAAACGCCTCGGCGCGGATTGTATGTTCCTCGACATCAGCCATAAGCCCGCCGATTTTATTCGCCAGCATTTCCCGATGATTTATGAAAAATTGCTCGGGCTGGGGATAGATCTCACGAAAGAACCCGTGCCGATTGTGCCTGCTGCACATTATACCTGCGGTGGTGTAATGGTTGATGATCATGGGCGTACGGACGTCGAGGGTTTGTATGCCATTGGCGAAGTGAGTTATACCGGCTTACACGGCGCTAACCGCATGGCCTCGAATTCATTGCTGGAGTGTCTGGTCTATGGCTGGTCGGCGGCAGAAGATATCAGCAGACGTATACCTTATGCCCACGGCGTCAGTACGTTACCGCCGTGGGATGAAAGCCGCGTTGAGAACCCTGACGAACGGGTAGTAATTCAGCATAACTGGCACGAGCTACGTCTGTTTATGTGGGATTACGTTGGCATTGTGCGCACAACGAAGCGCCTGGAACGCGCCCTGCGGCGGATAACCATGCTCCAACAAGAAATAGACGAATATTACGCCCATTTCCGCGTCTCAAATAATTTGCTGGAGCTGCGTAATCTGGTACAGGTTGCCGAGTTGATTGTTCGCTGTGCGATGATGCGCAAGGAGAGCCGTGGCCTGCATTTCACGCTGGATTATCCGGAACTGCTCACGCATTCCGGTCCATCGATCCTTTCTGCCGGCAATCATTACATAAACAGATAAAAAGCCTGGGTCAGCGCCGTATACGCTTCGGAATAGTTCTGGTCTGGCCCACGAATGACTAAGCGATCGCTAAAGCATTCTCCCGCCTGCGGGGAGAATGCCAGCAGCACCCGATGCGGCAGTCGCGCTTCGTTTTCCGCCACATCCGTCCGCAAACGTAAATGCCAGCCCATACTTAATGCCAGTTCAGTAAAACCATTACCAATCTGCTCTGGCAGCACCACGCAGAAAAATCCCTCTTCGGTAATGCACTCCGCCGCACAAGTCAGCAACGATGGGTGATCAAGCGTAGTGGTATAGCGAGCCTGTTCCCGTTGAGGTGTCGCGCACTCTACTCCCTGCTGATAGTAAGGTGGGTTGCTGATGATTAAATCGAAGCGTACTGTCTGCTGTGTGATCCACTGCAGAATATCCGCCGTATGGACGTTAATCCGCTCTGCCCACGGGGACTGGTTGATATTTTCCTGCGCTTGCGCGGCAGCTTCACTTTCCAGTTCAACTGCATCAATCATCACGCTGTCATCTGTTCGCTGCGCCAGCATTAATGCCAACAACCCGCTACCCGCGCCGATATCAAGGCAACGTTTTACCCCAGCCACAGGTGCCCATGCGCCCAGCAAAATGCCATCCGTTCCCACTTTCATCGCACAGCGATCGTGAGCAACAAAAAACTGTTTAAAAGTAAATCCATTACGACGAAACACGGATGTAGACTGTGACATGAAAATAAAACCTTGCAGGAAAAACGGCGATAGCACCGGGTGAGAACAATACCCGAGAAGCGATATCCATACAAACAGATGAAGATTGCAGCCGTAACGTCTATAATCAGCGCCCCACACAGAGGTAGAACATGACTGTAACGACTTTTTCCGAACTTGAACTCGACGAAAGCCTGCTGGAATCCCTCCAGGATAAAGGTTTCACTCGCCCGACCGCCATTCAGGCTGCCGCCATTCCGCCTGCGCTCGATGGCCGTGATGTACTCGGGTCTGCGCCGACAGGCACCGGTAAAACGGCGGCGTATCTGCTGCCAGCGTTGCAGCACCTGCTCGATTTCCCACGTAAGAAATCCGGTCCGCCGCGTATTTTGATCCTTACCCCGACTCGCGAACTGGCGATGCAGGTGGCCGATCATGCCCGCGAACTGGCGAAACATACGCATCTGGATATTGCCACCATCACCGGCGGCGTGGCCTATATGAACCACGCAGAAGTGTTCAGCGAAAACCAGGACATTGTGGTCGCCACGACCGGACGTCTGCTGCAATACATAAAAGAAGAGAACTTCGATTGCCGCGCGGTTGAAACGCTGATCCTCGACGAAGCAGACCGTATGCTGGATATGGGCTTCGCCCAGGATATCGAACATATTGCTGGCGAAACGCGCTGGCGTAAACAGACCCTGCTCTTTTCGGCAACTCTGGAAGGCGATGCGATTCAGGACTTTGCCGAGCGTCTGCTGGAAGATCCGGTGGAGGTTTCTGCCAATCCGTCCACCCGTGAGCGCAAAAAAATTCATCAGTGGTATTACCGCGCCGATGATCTTGAGCATAAAACCGCGTTGCTGGTGCATCTGTTAAAACAGCCGGAAGCGACCCGCTCAATTGTGTTTGTGCGTAAGCGTGAGCGTGTGCATGAGCTGGCAAACTGGCTGCGCGAAGCAGGCATCAACAACTGCTATCTCGAAGGTGAGATGGTACAAGGCAAGCGTAACGAAGCGATTAAACGCTTGACCGAAGGCCGCGTAAACGTACTGGTTGCTACCGATGTTGCCGCGCGCGGTATCGACATTCCTGACGTCAGCCACGTCTTTAACTTCGATATGCCGCGCAGTGGCGATACTTATTTGCACCGTATCGGACGTACCGCGCGCGCCGGTCGTAAAGGCACCGCGATTTCGCTGGTGGAAGCCCATGACCATCTGCTGCTGGGCAAAGTTGGTCGCTATATTGAAGAGCCAATTAAAGCTCGCGTAATTGACGAGTTACGCCCGAAAACGCGTGCGCCAAGCGAGAAGCAGACCGGCAAGCCATCGAAGAAAGTACTGGCAAAACGCGCCGAGAAGAAAAAAGCTAAAGAGAAAGAGAAGCCGCGGGTGAAAAAACGCCATCGCGACACCAAAAATATTGGTAAGCGCCGTAAACCAAGCGGAACGGGCGTGCCACCGCAAACGACAGAAGAGTAATCTCAATGCCGGGTTTAAGCCCGGCATTGTTTTTATCCCGGCAAAAAACACTCTTCAACACACTGAATAAAAGTGTGCATCGCCGGGCTAACCGCTTTTCCGGCATGGTGAGCGCACATTGCCGTAATGGTCTGCGACTGTTCGCCAAAAGGCAATTCAATTAATTCTCCGCACTCCAACTCTTTTACCACCGCAAAACGCGGCAGGTAACTGACTCCGATATTTGCCGCGACACAACGCTTGATGCTTTCGATACTTATAAGCTCAATGGTGTTTTCCACCGTGATCCGCCGCTGGCGCAGCGTGCTCTCAAATATCTGCCGGAAGACACATTGTGGTTCGTTGATAATAAAGCTACAGGCGTTATGTCTTCCCGGCTCAGTAAAATCGACATCTGCAATTTGCGGTGAAGCCACCAGCGCCAGCGGTTGTTCACCCAACTCTCGTCGGTTCAGAGCATCATCATTCCCTACGCGATAAAAAACCCCGACATCGGCCTCATCATTCAGTAGCGCATCACGGATCACGTAACAGTTCAGCGACTGCAACGATAAACGCACTTTTGGAGCGCGTTGCCGAAAACGCTGCAACACCTGCGGCATTCGATAAGAGAGCAACGTTTCGCCTGAAATAACGCGTAGTTCCCCGTCCGGATCCGACTCTTTTTTAGCAGCCTCACGAAGCGTATCCATCACTCGGGTAAGTTCATAGATGTGCGGCAGCAGCTTTTTTCCTTCGCGGGTAAGGCACATTCGTCGACCAATTTTCTCAAACAATTGTACCGAGAACTCCTGCTCAAGCTGCTGAATATGAAAAGTCACCGTCGATTGTGTGCAGCACAATTTTTGCGAAGCTCGCAAAAAGGAACCCTCTTCCACCACGGTTTTAAGTGTAATAAAACGGCGCAGATCCATAACCCCAAACCTATCGAAAATATCGAATTTAGAATGTAAAAACATTCATTTTTTTAAATGTTCCGTGTCGGGTACTGTCTACCAAAACAGAGGAGATAACAAGTGACACCGACCCTTTTAAGTGCTTTTTGGACTTACACCCTGATTACCGCCATGACGCCAGGACCGAACAATATTCTCGCCCTTAGCTCTGCTACGTCGCATGGATTTCGTCAAAGTACCCGTGTGCTGGCAGGGATGAGTCTGGGATTTTTGATTGTGATGTTACTGTGTGCGGGCATTTCATTTTCACTGGCAGTGATTGACCCGGCAGCGGTACACCTTTTGAGTTGGGCGGGGGCGGCATATATTGTCTGGCTGGCGTGGAAAATCGCCACCAGCCCAACAAAGGAAGACGGACTTCAGACAAAACCAATCAGTTTTTGGGCCAGCTTTGCTTTGCAGTTTGTGAACGTCAAAATCATTTTGTACGGTGTTACGGCACTGTCGACGTTTGTTCTGCCGCAAACACAGGCGCTAAGCTGGGTAGTTGGCGTCAGCGTTTTGCTGGCGATGATTGGGACGTTTGGCAATGTGTGCTGGGCGCTGGCGGGGCATCTGTTTCAGCAATTGTTTCGCCAGTATGGTCGCCAGTTAAATATCGTGCTTGCCCTGTTGCTGGTCTATTGCGCGGTACGCATTTTCTATTAACGAAAAAAAGCGGAAGAGGTCGCCCTCTTCCGCTTAGTAACTTGCTACTTAAGCCTTACAGGCTTTCAGTAAAGGTACGAGCGATAACGTCGCGCTGCTGTTCCGGAGTCAGAGAGTTAAAGCGAACTGCATAACCGGATACACGGATGGTCAGCTGCGGATATTTTTCCGGATGCTTAACTGCATCTTCCAGAGTTTCACGACGCAGAACGTTTACGTTCAGGTGTTGACCACCTTCAACGCGAACTTCTGGTTTCACTTCTACTGGAACTTCACGGTACTCAATGTCACCCAGTTTGCTTACTGCAACCACTTCATCTTCTGCATAACCTGCTTTTGCAACGATGCAACGCGCTTCGCCTTTTTCGCTGTCCAGCAGCCAGAAAGAGTTCAGCAGATCGTCGTTAGCGGCTTTAGTAATCTGGATACCTGTAATCATGTGATGCCTCCCCGGCAAAATTATTTGATTTGTTCAGCCTGTCGCGGCCAATTGGTAAAACCATTGTTGCTTGAGTGTATATATACTCCTCAAACACCCTTGAATCTTTGATTTAAATCAATAAAAACCACACATCAAGTATGGTTGCAAATGGATTTTATTGTTTTACATCAACTTATGCAGGTGTGAAATTTTACCAATTTACATTTTTTTGCACTCGTTTAAGTCTAAAAAATGAGCATGATTTTGTTCTGTAGAAAGAAGCAGTTAAGCTAGGCGGATTGAAGATTCGCGGGAGAGCGAGATGGCAAACGAATTAACCTGGCATGACGTGCTGGCTGAAGAGAAGCAACAACCCTATTTTCTTAATACCCTACAGACCGTCGCCAGCGAGCGGCAGTCCGGCGTCACTATCTATCCGCCACAAAAGGATGTCTTTAACGCGTTCCGCTTTACAGCGTTGGGTGACGTTAAAGTGGTGATTCTCGGCCAGGATCCTTATCACGGACCGGGACAGGCGCATGGTCTGGCATTTTCCGTTCGCCCCGGCATTGCGACACCGCCGTCACTGCTGAATATGTATAAAGAGCTGGAAAATACTATTCCCGGTTTCACCCGCCCTAATCATGGTTATCTTGAAAGCTGGGCGCGTCAGGGCGTTCTGCTACTCAATACTGTGTTGACGGTTCGCGCAGGTCAGGCACATTCCCACGCCAGCCTCGGCTGGGAGACCTTCACCGATAAAGTAATCAGCCTGATTAACCAGCACCGCGAAGGCGTGGTGTTTTTGTTGTGGGGCTCACATGCGCAAAAGAAAGGGGCGATTATTGATAAGCAACGCCATCACATACTGAAAGCGCCGCATCCATCACCGCTTTCTGCGCATCGTGGGTTCTTTGGCTGCAACCATTTTGTGCTGGCAAATCAGTGGCTGGAACAACGTGGCGAGAAACCGATTGACTGGATGCCAGTATTACTGGCAGAAAGTGAGTAAATTTGCAGGAAAACGCCGGATGGCAGCGTTGCCACCCGGCTGATTTATCAGGCTTTATTCTGACGCCACCATTCACCAAGCAAAACGCCGGTTGCAACAGAGATATTTAGCCCGGCAACGTTGCCAGTACCATCAATCTTCACGCGCAAATCGTTCGGATCGCGTGCGGCATCCGGTAACCCTTCATATTCCTGACCCAGCACCAGTACCATTTTCGCTGGCAGACTGGTTTTGAACAGCGGTTTCCCCTGCTCGCTGGAAGTGGTCACTACGGTGTAACCTGCCTGACGGAAATCATCCAGCACGTTAACAATGTTGTCGCCAGTAATCGGCTGAACGTGCTCTGCGCCGCCTTCTGCGGTACGGATAGCCGCCCCCGACTCCAGCAGTGCCGCATCCTGCACCACAACGCCTTTCACGCCGAAGTGCGCGCAGCTGCGCATCATGCCACCCAGGTTATGCGGGTTAGATTCGTTTTCCAGCGCCAGTACACAATCCTGCGCGCCTGCCTGGCTTACCCACTGCTGCACGGTTGTACCGTTACGCTTTTTGATCAGGAAGCAAACGCCGCCGTGATGTTCCGTGCCTGACGCTTTTGTCAGTTCCGCTTCATCTACCACATGGTACGCTTTGCGGTTTGCTGCCATCCAGCGCAAGGCTTCTTTAAAACGCGGCGTTACACTCTGGATAAACCAGGCGCGAACAATCGCTTCCGGACGGCTCTGGAACAGTGCCTGACAGGCATTTTCGCCGTAGACGCGGGTTTCTTCCGCACGCTGACGACGCAACACTTCCGGATCAATAAAACTTTTACCACTGATGCCACCGTGATCGGCCTTTTCCGGCGTCTCATCACCCGGCGCGCGGGAAACTGTGCGCCACGGCGACTCTTCCCACTTGCGGTCACGGGGCTGACTCTGTTTGTCATCGCGGGCGGGGCGACGGCCACCGTCAGCACGAGATTTTCCTGGACGCCCGCCCCCTTTCCCGGTACGCGGGTTGTGGGTACGTTTATCAGAATCATCATCACTGCGGACATACATCACTTTGACCTTGCCGCTTTTACCTTTCATTTCATCGTTCATGCTTTTCTCCACCAGCGCTGCGCGAAGCGCGCAGATTACCCGAAGTGCGCGCGGTTCGCCATGATTTCGTTCCAAAGCCTGTGTCTATCATACCCATTGAATAAAACAGATTGTTGTCTGGAACAATGTCCCCGATAATATGTAACATATTAGAAACATACCGGCGTCGTTGCCGATAAGTCTCCTTACTCATCCCGAGGTTAGTTATGAATACCGTTTGTACCCATTGTCAGGCCATCAATCGCATTCCCGACGATCGGATCGAAGATGCGGCAAAATGCGGACGCTGCGGTCACGACTTGTTTGACGGAGAGGTGATTAATGCGACCGGTGAAACGCTCGACAAATTGCTGAAAGATGATCTACCTGTGGTGATCGACTTCTGGGCGCCGTGGTGCGGCCCCTGCCGTAACTTCGCGCCAATTTTTGAAGATGTTGCGCAAGAGCGTAGCGGTAAAGTGCGCTTTGTGAAAGTGAATACCGAAGCTGAACGTGAATTGAGCAGCCGCTTTGGAATTCGTAGTATACCGACGATCATGATTTTCAAAAATGGTCAGGTTGTCGACATGCTTAATGGCGCAGTACCGAAAGCGCCGTTCGACAGCTGGCTGAACGAATCTCTTTAATCTTACCGGGGCGCATCTTGTGCCCCGTTTTCTCCTCTGCGACAATGGCGTTTTTTCGACGCTCTCTTATGACCGAAAACGCTGTTCTCCAGTTACGCGCCGAGCGTATTGCGCGTGCAACACGTCCTTTTCTTGCCCGCGGTAATCGCGTTCGTCGCTGCCAACGCTGTCTTTTGCCAGAGAAATTATGTCTCTGTTCGACAATTACCCCAGCACAAGCAAAAAGTCGCTTCTGTTTGCTGATGTTCGACACCGAGCCAATGAAGCCCAGTAATACCGGGCGTCTGATTGCTGATATTTTGCCTGATACCGTTGCGTTTCAATGGTCGCGTACCGAACCCTCGCAAGATTTGCTGGATCTGGTGCAAAACCCGGACTATCAGCCAATGGTGGTCTTTCCCGCTTCGTATGCTGATGAGCAACGGGAAGTGATCTTCACACCACCTGCCGGTAAGCCTCCGCTATTTATCATGCTCGATGGTACCTGGCCAGAAGCTCGCAAGATGTTTCGTAAAAGTCCGTATCTGGATAATCTTCCCGTCATTTCCGTCGATCTTTCTCGGCTTTCTGCCTATCGCCTGCGTGAAGCCCAGGCTGAAGGCCAATATTGTACTGCCGAGGTAGCCATCGCACTGTTAGATATGGCCGGCGATACCAGGGCGGCGACAGGGTTAGGCGAGCATTTTACCCGCTTTAAAACACGCTATCTGGCAGGAAAAACGCAACATCCGGGAAGCATCACAGCAGAACAGTTAGAAAGCGTTTAAAATCATTCGGTCACTTCTGCGGGAGACCGATATGAGTCAGCGAGGACTGGAAGCACTACTGCGACCAAAATCGATTGCGGTAATTGGCGCATCGATGAAACCCAATCGCGCAGGTTACCTGATGATGCGTAACCTGCTGGCGGGAGGCTTTAACGGACCGGTACTCCCGGTGACGCCAGCCTGGAAAGCGGTGTTGGGTGTGTTGGCCTGGCCGGATATTGCCCGCTTGCCCTTTACACCCGACCTTGCGGTTTTATGTACCAATGCCAGCCGTAATCTTGCTCTTCTGGAAGAGCTCGGCGAGAAAGGCTGTAAAACCTGCATTATTCTTTCCGCCCCGGCATCGCAACACGAAGATCTCCGCGCCTGCGCCCTGCGCCATAACATGCGCCTGCTAGGACCAAACAGTCTGGGCTTACTGGCTCCCTGGCAAGGTCTGAATGCCAGCTTTTCACCTGTGCCGATTAAACGCGGCAAGCTGGCGTTTATTTCGCAATCGGCTGCTGTCTCCAACACCATCCTCGACTGGGCGCAACAGCGTGAGATGGGCTTTTCCTACTTTATTGCGCTCGGCGACAGCCTGGATATCGACGTTGATGAATTGCTCGACTATTTGGCGCGCGACAGTAAAACCAGCGCCATCCTGCTCTATCTCGAACAGTTAAGCGACGCGCGACGCTTTGTTTCGGCAGCCCGTAGTGCCTCGCGCAATAAACCGATTTTGGTGATTAAAAGCGGACGTAGCCCGGCGGCTCAACGTCTGTTGAACACCACGGCAGGAATGGATCCGGCGTGGGATGCAGCTATTCAGCGTGCCGGTTTGTTGCGGGTACAGGACACCCACGAACTGTTTTCGGCGGTGGAAACCCTTAGCCATATGCGCCCGCTGCGTGGCGACCGGTTGATGATTATCAGCAACGGTGCTGCGCCTGCCGCGCTGGCGCTGGATGCCTTATGGTCACGCAATGGCAAGCTGGCAACGCTAAGCGAAGAAACCTGCCAGAAACTGAGCGATGCACTGCCAGGGCATGTGGCAATCTCTAACCCGCTCGATCTGCGCGATGACGCCAGCAGCGAGCATTATGTCAAAACGCTGGACATTCTGCTCCACAGCCAGGATTTTGATGCGCTGATGGTTATTCATTCGCCCAGCGCCGCTGCTCCCGCAACAGAAAGCGCACAAGTATTAATTGAAGCGGTAAAGCATCATCCCCGCAGCAAATATGTCTCTTTGCTGACGAACTGGTGCGGCGAGCACTCCTCGCAAGAGGCACGACGTTTATTCAGCGAAGCCGGGCTGCCGACCTACCGTACTCCGGAAGGAACCATCACTGCTTTTATGCATATGGTCGAGTACCGACGTAATCAGAAGCAACTACGCGAAACGCCGGCGTTGCCCAGCAATCTGACTTCCAATACCGCAGAAGCGCATCTTCTGTTGCAACAGGCGATTGCCGAAGGGGCTACGTCGCTCGATACCCATGAAGTTCAGCCCATCCTGCAAGCGTATGGTATGAATACTCTCCCTACCTGGATTGCCAGTGATAGCACCGAAGCGGTACATATTGCCAAACAGATTGGCTATCCGGTGGCACTGAAATTGCGCTCGCCGGATATTCCACATAAATCGGAAGTTCAGGGCGTCATGCTCTACCTACGTACAGCCAATGAAGTCCAGCAAGCGGCAAACGCTATTTTCGATCGCGTAAAAATGGCCTGGCCGCAGGCGCGGGTCCACGGCCTGTTGGTGCAAAGTATGGCTAACCGTGCTGGCGCTCAGGAGTTGCGGGTTGTGGTTGAGCACGATCCGGTTTTCGGGCCGTTAATCATGCTGGGTGAAGGCGGTGTGGAGTGGCGTCCTGAAGATCAAGCCGTCGTCGCACTGCCGCCGCTGAACATGAACCTGGCCCGCTATCTGGTTATTCAGGGGATCAAAAGTAAAAAGATTCGTGCACGCAGTGCGCTACGCCCATTGGATGTTGCAGGCTTGAGCCAGCTTCTGGTGCAGGTTTCCAACTTGATTGTCGATTGCCCGGAAATTCAGCGTCTGGATATTCATCCTTTGCTGGCTTCTGGCAGTGAATTTACCGCGCTGGATGTCACGCTGGATATCGCGCCGTTTGAAGGTGATAACGAGAGCCGGCTGGCTGTGCGCCCTTATCCGCATCAGCTGGAAGAATGGGTAGAATTGAAAAACGGTGAACGCTGCTTGTTCCGCCCGATTTTGCCAGAAGATGAGCCACAGCTTCAGCAATTCATTTCGCGAGTCACCAAAGAAGATCTTTATTACCGCTACTTTAGCGAGATCAACGAATTTACCCATGAAGATTTAGCCAACATGACGCAGATCGACTACGATCGGGAAATGGCATTTGTAGCGGTACGACGAATTGATCAAACGGAAGAGATCCTCGGCGTCACACGTGCGATCTCCGACCCTGATAACATCGATGCCGAATTTGCCGTGCTGGTTCGCTCGGATCTCAAAGGGTTAGGCTTAGGTCGACGCTTAATGGAAAAGTTGATTACCTATACGCGAGATCACGGACTACAACGTCTGAATGGTATTACGATGCCAAACAATCGTGGCATGGTGGCGCTGGCCCGCAAGCTCGGGTTTAACGTTGATATCCAGCTCGAAGAGGGGATCGTTGGGCTTACGCTAAATCTTGCCCAGCGCGAGGAATCATGAGTAAGGTACTGGAAATGTTGACCACTTAATCGGGACTGGTGTTATTATTGCCCGCTTATGTCGTCTGCATTGCACAGAGGACCCTTCAATGAACAGAGAAGAAATGCACTGTGATGTTGTCAAAATTTAAGCGTAATAAACATCAACAACACCTTGCCCAACTACCCAAGATTTCTCAATCAGTTGATGATGTCGATTTCTTTTACGCTCCCGCCGACTTCCGGGAGACGCTGCTGGAAAAAATAGCCAGCGCGAAGCAGCGCATTTGCATTGTTGCCCTGTATCTCGAACAGGATGACGGTGGCAAAGGCATTCTGAACGCGTTGTATGAGGCTAAAAGGCAGCGTCCGGAACTGGATGTGCGGGTGCTGGTCGACTGGCATCGTGCACAACGTGGACGCATTGGCGCTGCGGCATCTAACACTAACGCTGACTGGTACTGCCGCATGGCGCAGGAAAATCCGGGCGTAGATGTTCCGGCTTATGGCGTTCCAATCAATACCCGTGAAGCCCTTGGTGTTCTGCACTTTAAAGGCTTTATCATCGACGATAGCGTACTTTATAGCGGTGCCAGCCTGAACGATGTTTACCTGCATCAGCACGATAAATATCGCTACGACCGTTATCATCTGATCCGTAACCGTAAGATGTCAGACATTATGTTTGAATGGGTTACACAGAATATTATGAATGGCCGCGGCGTTAATCGTCTGGATGATGTTAATCGGCCAAAAAGCCCGGAAATCAAGAACGACATTCGCCTGTTCCGCCAGGAGCTGCGTGATGCCGCTTATCATTTCCAGGGCGATGCCGACAACGATCAGCTTTCCGTAACGCCGCTAGTGGGGCTGGGGAAATCGAGTCTGTTGAACAAGACCATTTTCCATCTTATGCCTTGTGCCGAGCAGAAACTAACCATCTGTACGCCATACTTCAACCTGCCAGCAATCCTTGTGCGCAATATTATCCAGTTGCTGCGCGAAGGGAAAAAGGTCGAAATTATTGTTGGTGATAAAACCGCGAATGACTTCTACATTCCGGAAGATGAACCTTTCAAGATAATTGGCGCATTGCCTTATCTCTATGAGATCAATCTGCGTCGTTTCCTGAGTCGTTTACAGTATTACGTCAACACTGACCAGTTAGTAGTTCGGTTATGGAAAGATGACGACAACACCTATCACCTGAAAGGGATGTGGGTTGATGATAAGTGGATGTTGATCACCGGTAATAACCTGAACCCGCGCGCCTGGCGTCTGGATCTGGAAAACGCCATTTTGATCCACGATCCGCAACTGGAGCTTGCGCCACAGCGAGAGAAAGAACTGGATCTGATCCGCGAGCATACCACCATCGTTAAGCACTACCGCGATCTGCAAAGTATTGCCGATTATCCGGTGAAGGTTCGTAAACTCATCCGCCGTTTGCGCCGTATCCGCATCGACCGATTAATTAGCCGCATCCTGTAATCACAACCCCGTCCTGTACGGGGTTTGTTTTTTGGAGGCCACGTTTTGCGTATTCTTTTTGTCTGTTCGCTATTGTTACTTTCTGGATGCAGCCATATGGCTAACGATAACTGGAGCGGGCAGGATAAAGCTCAACACTTTATCGCCTCGGCGATGCTTTCCGCCGCCGGAAATGAATATTCACAGCATCAGGGGATGAGCCGGGATCGCAGTGCCATGTTTGGATTGATGTTCTCTGTCAGTCTGGGGGCGTCAAAAGAGCTTTGGGATAGCCGCCCTGAGGGGAGCGGCTGGAGCTGGAAGGATTTTGCCTGGGATATCGCCGGTGCAAGCACCGGCTATACCGTCTGGCAACTGACCCGTCACTAAAGCCGCATCCCTTTTCCTTTACGGTGCAATGTTAGTGAAACCAGAAACGCCACCACGGCCATCAAGGTCACATACCAGAAGAAGGCTGTTTCCATTCCTATTGATTTCAGCGACAACGCTACGTACTCCGCCGAACCACCAAATATAGCATTGGCGACCGCATATGACAGACCAACGCCTAATGCGCGAACCTGTGCCGGGAACATCTCAGCCTTCAGTATTCCACTGATTGAAGTATAAAAACTCACTATCAGCAGGGCGCACATCACCAGACCAAAAGCGGCATAAGGCGAGGAAACGTTCTGCAATGCTGAGAGAATAGGAACGGTAAAAATGGTTGCCAGAGAACCGAAACATAACATTGAGGTACGGCGACCAATCTTATCCGACAGCGCGCCAATAAGTGGTTGAATAAGCATGAATACAAACAATGCGGCAGTCATAATGCCACTCGCCACGTTGGCATGCATTCCCGCAGTATTTACCAGATACTTCTGCATATAAGTGGTGAAGGTATAGAAACAAAGGGAGCCCGCAGCGGTAAAACCGAGAACCATGATGAATGCACGGCGATTGCGCCATAATCCTTTCAGAGATCCAGCTTCTTTTAAAGCGCGTGTTTCTTGTTGTGAAGTTTCATCTAACTGACGACGTAACCACAACGCCACAACAGCTAACACAGCCCCTAACGCGAAAGGAATACGCCATCCCCACTCTCTGAGTACAGCGTCTTCCATGGTGTGTTGTAAAACCACGACAACCAGTAGAGCTAGCAGTTGCCCGCCGATCAACGTCACATACTGAAATGATGCGTAAAAACCTTTGCGCCCTTCAACGGCAACTTCACTCATATAGGTGGCGCTGGTGCCATATTCTCCGCCAACGGATAATCCCTGGAATAAACGCGCGAGAAGCAATAATGCCGGAGCCCAGGTACCGATTGTTTCGTAGCCTGGCAAACAGGCGATAACCAGTGAGCCGAAACACATCATACACACCGATAACAGCATCGATTTTTTGCGACCATGTTTATCGGCTATGCGGCCAAACAGCCAACCGCCTATTGGGCGCATCAGAAATCCTGCAGCAAAAACACCTGCTGTTTGCAGTAGTTGAGTCGTCGTGTTCCCGGAAGGGAAGAAGATGTGGGCGAAGTAGAGTGAACAGAACGAGTAGACATAGAAATCGAACCACTCGACCAGATTACCTGAAGAGGCCCCAACAATTGCCTAAATGCGGCGACGAGTATCACTACTTGTCAGTTTGCTGTCTGCCGTTACAGTACTTTCAGCCATGCCATTATGTCTCCTGCCGTAATCCAATGCTTTTGTCGGTCGCTTTTGTTTATTTTTTGGTAAGAAAAAATGTTATACATTTGTTGCATATCATTATGCAACCTTAACCATGAATTTAGTTAGCAGGAAAATGGTTATTAAGGAGCTTAAGGATAGATTTCTGGTAAGGAGGAAGTATGGAAGTGGGCAATTTGGGGAAGACGTATTCGCTGTTGAATCTGGCTTATGTGGGAGCGTAGATACTGTTACGGCCAGCAAGTTTTTTCCTGGTCCAGTCTCCCGGATTGCAGGCATGCCAGACACAGCGCCGTCAGGCGCTGTTGTTTCATCCCTTCCGCGATTTTTACGCAGCTACCGGATTATGCCGTGACGCATCGAACGGCACGCCTGACTTCAGCACTCCATACGCCACCTGTGCCAGCTTGCGCATTATCGAGCCGAGAATCACCTTTCCTTTCTTGCCATTAGCTGCCAACGCCCGTCCCCACTCAGTCTTACTGGTGGCTACCATTGCAGGCATATACAACGGCCTGCGAAGCGACACATGTCCGGCTTTACTCAACCGGCTTGCCCCTCTCACACTACTGCCTGATTCATAACGCCGTGGTGTCAGACCCGCAAAAGCGGCGAACTGTCTGGCATGGGCAAAACGGTCCTTCAGACCATGTAAGCCAGCAATACCGCAGATGTTTTCTCTCCGATACCCGGGATGCTTTCCAGCAGTTTCCTGCGGTGTTTCATATCCGGATCATCGTCTGTCAGGTCTTTTATCTGCTTCTCAAGACGCTTCAGCTCTGCTTCAAGCCACAGAAGGTGAGCATCAATGCTCGGCCTCTGGACTTCCCGCGCCGTTTCAGTGCGATTCAGTTCCTGCCTGTGCATATCTGTCAGCGCCTGGTGGCGTACTACCAGGGCATGCAACGCGCGTTCAAGCGGGTGATGCGCTTCCCAGGCTGCAGGGCGCTTCTGACGACAGAACTCTGCCAGCATGCGGCATCCACGGTATCAGTCTTGTTACGCAGTCCTTCACTCTGAGCGAAAGCTTTACCCAGTGCAGGATTAATGACTGACACTATGTAGCCAGCATCGTAAAGGCACTCTGCGACAGGTTCCATATAGGTGCCGGTCGCTTCGATGCAGATATGCGCATGGTCAATCTTGTGACATTTCAGCCAACTCACCAGCTCATCGTGCCCTTTAGTGGTGTTAGCGAATTTTTTGGTGCGATGACGACCATCAGGACGCAACACATCGACATCCAGTTTCTCTTTAGCGGTGTCGATACCGATATAATGAAGTTCATGTTCCATAGTGAAACCAACCTTGCAAATACGGATTACCGGGAAAACCGGTCTATGATACTGTCCGGTTTATCACTTCGGGAGAAAGGCAGTCCGCCGCATAAATCTACCATGCAGGTTAGAACCCAAGGCCGGATACGGCATGCGGACTGCAGGCAGAGAAAACTGGCCGATTTTCTCTGCACTGGAGGGATAATACAAGGTCGGATAAGATGCGGCATGAACTGAACCCCAAAACCTGGACAGTTTCAGTTAACCGGCTTTTTGATACTCAGTCCGGTATTCTACCGGGCTGAGTCCCCCAAGACTGAGTTTTATTCTTTTTTGATTCCAGTAAGTTATGTATTCGTTAACGGCATTTTCCAGCTCTTCTACATTTCTGTAGTCCCGGCGATAGTACATTTCTTCTTTCAGGTGACCAAAGAAGTTCTCCATTACCGCATTATCAAGGCAGTTGCCCTTGCGCGACATGCTCTGCACTAACCCTCTGTCCGCCAGGGCGGACTGATAACTTTTTATCCGGTAATGCCATCCTTGATCACTGTGGAGCAGCGGTTTCTCCCCTTCAGCAAGGCTTTCCAGCCCCTTATTTAACATCCGCTTCACCAGCTCCTCTGTAGGCCTGCAGGCCGTTTCCCACGCCACGATTTCCCCGTTAAACAAATCAAGTATCGGGGACAGGTACAGTTTTTGTCCGCCAGCCCTGAATTCGGTGATATCTGTCACCCATTTCTCACAGGGAGCTTCCGCTTTGAACTGTCGCTGAAGGATATTTTCTGCAGCGAGTCCCATATTTCCCCGGTAAGACCGGTATTTCTTCAGGCGCACAGGAGACTTCAGGCCGAGCTGTTGCATCAGTTTTCTCACCGTTTTGCCACTGAACTTAAGACCTCTTTTCTGAAGCTCACAATGGATCCGCCGGTACCCATAACATCCCCGGTGTTCATGGAAGATGGAGGCTATGAGCTGTTTCACATCAGCATACTTGTCCTTAGCCTTCTGCAGTGACAGCTGGTAGTACAGCGTGCTTCTGGCCAGCCCTGCGGCCTTTAACAGGTCAGACTGGCAGTGTCCGTACCTCAGGCTCTGGATGACTTTCGTTTTTTCTCCAGCTCCTGGCGCTTTTTTTCCAGAAGATGCTCCTGCATGGCTTTCAGATATGCATTTTCTGCGCGAAGATAACGCAGCTCATTCTTCATCTCTTCCGGCGTCATGTTTGCCTCGTTTTCATGGGTATCATCAGAACGGGTCATGCTTTTCTCCTTCCTGCGCCTGATAAAGGCCTCATTACCAGATTTGCGGTAGCCTTTTATCCAGTTTTTAACCGTGTTGTGGCTGGGAATGTTAAACCGGGCAGCTACCCGGGGTAGAGACTCAGAATGCCCGAGAGCATAAAGAACCACGCAAAGTTTATCTTCAGGAGAATAGCTACGCTTGTGTCTGCAATCCAGTGCCGAGGACCGTGAAGAAGAAAAAGATTAATCCAGTGTGAGAGGCTGGTGTGAGAAAGTTGAAAGAGTTTTGCCGTAGAAATGATGCCTGCATGACCAGCCAGGTAATGATTTACAGCGGCAAGTTTTATTTCAAATGAATGTTTCATAAACTGCACCTTCAGATGTCAGATTATGTCCAACATTTGGGGTGCAGTTCAGCAGCGTCGCATCCGGCATTTATTCCGCACCAACGCAAAAAAGCCCAGTCTTCCGACTGGGCTCTTCGCTTAATTTGATGCCTGGCAGTTCCCTACTCTCGCATGGGGAGACCCCACACTACCATCGGCGCTACGGCGTTTCACTTCTGAGTTCGGCATGGGGTCAGGTGGGACCACCGCGCTAAGGCCGCCAGGCAA